>JBBDZC010000012.1:0-109543 GCA_040900375.1 Candidatus Anderseniibacteriota bacterium
ACAAAGCCCTTCATCCTCGGGCTTACGCCCGAGATCTTACGGGCTCCAGATAAAATATTTTCCTAACTCCATATGAAAGAGACATACTTAACTAAAGAAGGCTTGACTGACTTACAGCACAAACTGCACGAGCTTAAGACCGTGCGCCGGCGGGAGATTGCCGATGCGATTCACTCGGCTAAAGAGCAAGGTGATCTCTCCGAAAATGCCGAGTATGTTAACGCAAAAGAAGAACAAACTCGGATCGAACAGCAAATTGCGGAACTGGAAATGACAGTCAAAAATGCACGCATCATTACTAAATCCAACACTAGTATAATTGATGTCGGTAATACCGTTACCCTTAACTGTGCCGGCAGTGAGCGAGTCTACCGGATTGTTGGTTCAAATGAGGCTGATCCCCTCAAGGGTAGAATCAGTAATGAATCGCCCGTTGGTCGAGCCCTGCTTAATAAAAAGAAGGGTGATATTGTTTTGATTCCCACGCCCGCCGGCGATAAAGAGTGCCACATTGTAAAGATTAGTTAAGCGAGGCGGCATACAACCAGTGCCGGCAAGTCGTCGCTTGTTTTGGGGGCCAGTTGTGCCGTACTCTGTTCATATGGCAGAAGAACGACTAGAGGAAATTCGCCAGCGCCGGCTGAATCGGCGGACGGAAATGATCACGCAGGGTCAACTACCGTATCCGGCGGAGGTGCGACGTAGTCACAGCTTGCAGGAAGCGCTTGAAAACTTTGATGAATTGCAGCAGGCGGAAACCCCGCTCACCCTCGTGGGTCGGGTAATCAGTATTCGCCAGCACGGTAAAGTTGCCTTCGTTGATATACGCGATGCGAGCGGTAGTCTGCAATTACAAATTGCTCACAATACCGTAAGTGATGCCCTGTTTACTAGACTTAAAACGCTTGATAATGGTGACTTTATTGAGGTTGCCGGTAAATTAACCACCACCACGCGCGGCATGAAGACGCTCTTGGTCCAGGAATGGCATGTTATCAGCAAGAGCATCCGGCCGCTTCCGGCAAGTTGGTTCGGCTTAAAAGATCATGAGATGCGTTTCCGCCACCGTGAGATTGATTTTATCCTGAATGACAATACTCGCCGCACGCTCAAAACGCGCAGTCGCATTATTAGTTTTCTTCGCCACTATTTAACCGATGCGGGTTTTTTGGAAGTCGAAACACCTATTTTACAGCCGCTAGCCGGAGGAGCGGCAGCGACACCTTTTGCCACCCACCACAGTGCGCTTGATATCCCTTTATACCTGCGTATTGCTCCCGAGCTTTATCTTAAACGATTGTTAGTTGGTGGCTGGGAAAAAATATTTGAACTTGGAAAAAACTTCCGCAACGAAGGTATTGACCGCGAGCATAACCCGGAATTTACCATGCTGGAACTGTACTGGGCCTATGCTGATTACGAAGACTTAATGGACTTTACCGAGGTACTTTTCACCCATCTACTGCCAGCGATTCAAGGGACGGCAGAGTTAACCTATGGTGAGGAGACCGTTTCTTTTGCCGAGAAATGGCGGCGCATCCGGTATGTTGATTTACTGGGCGAAACAATCGGCTTTGATATTTTGCACGATAAAAACCCCAGCAGCTATCTCGCGATTTTCCACGAACGAGGCTTAGAGGTGCCGAAACTTACTACCTATGCCAAGCTTGTTGATGAACTCTATAAAAAATTAGTCAAACCAAACCTCATACAGCCGACAATCCTCTACGATTACCCGATAGAATTAGCTCCACTAGCTAAGCGCCAGGCAGCTGATCCCCGCGTGGCGGAAAAATTCCAAGTAGTCAGTCACCGACTAGAACTAATTAACGCTTACACCGAACTTAACGACCCGGTGGAGCAGCGGCAGCGCTTTGAGGAACAAGCGGCGGCCCGAGGCCAGGGTGACGAGGAAGCTCACCGCATTGATGAAGAGTATCTGCGCGCGTTAGAATACGGCATGCCACCAGCCGCCGGCTGGGGACTGGGGGTTGATCGGCTCATAGCTTTACTCACCAATGCTCCGACGGTGCGTGACACGATTGCTTTTCCCTTGCTGCGACCAGAACTATGATTGACATAGACAGTCTACGCCTTAACTACGAGACCACAGTTGCTAACTTGGCTAAGCGAGGGGTGAAGAAAGCCGATATTGACCGTGTTTTAGCTTTAGATGAAAAGTGGCGAGAGCTCACTCAAGCCGTAGAAGAATTGCGCGCGCAAAAAAACAGTGCCAATGCGGCCGTTGCCAAGGCGGCTTCAGCCGCTAAGCAAGAACTTATTGCCGCTATGAAAAAAGTAGCCGAGCAGGAAGAAACGCTTGCGGCCGAACAAGAAAAAATTGAAGAAGAACGCCGCCAGGCCTGGCGGGCCTTGCCCAATCTAGTGCAGAGCGATGTGCCCGAAGGGGGAGCAGAAGATTTTGAGATTGTCCACGAAGGCCCGACCCCGCCCCAGGCGGCATCACGGCAAGATTACTTTAGTCTAGCCGAGCCGCACCTCCTGGACCTTGCCCGCGCGGCGAAAGTATCGGGTAGTCGTTTTGTATATATTAAGGGTCATTTAGCCCGCCTCCAATTAGCTCTTGTGTCATATGTGTTTGATACGCTGATGGCCGAAGGCTTTATGCCCATTTTGCCTCCGGTACTCATCAGTGAACAGGCGATGTCGGGAATGGGTTATATGGAGCAGGGCAGTGATGAAATTTATCGCACGCAGGATAACCTGTATTTAGTCGGCACGAGCGAACAGGCGCTCGGCCCCTTGCACATGAACGAGACACTGGCGGTGGGGGCAGGGCCCGTGCGGTATGTGGCTTTCTCCACGTGTTTTCGGCGCGAGGCCGGCAGTCATGGCAAAGACGTGCGCGGCATCCTGCGGCTGCACCAATTTGATAAAGTGGAGATGTTTAGTTTTGCTGCGCCGGCCCAAGGGGCGGCCGAACATGAATACTTGCTCTCACTCCAACAACAGCTGGTGGAAGCGCTCGAGTTGCCCTACCGCGTCATTAAACTGGCGGCAGGTGATCTGGGGGCACCCTCGGCTAAAACGTACGATGTGGAAACCTGGATTCCCAGCGAAGGGCGCTACCGTGAGACCCACTCCACGAGCAACACGACTGACTACCAGGCCCGGCGGCTCAATATTCGGGTTAAAGATCAAGCGGGTATGGTCCACAAGGCTCATCTATTAAACGGCACGGCATTGGCAATGAGCCGAACATTCATTGCGCTGCTCGAAAACCATCAACAACCAGATGGAGCCATTGCCATTCCGGCTGTCTTGCACTCCTATCTACCGTTTACCACAATTCCCGCACCACAAAAATAGCCGTCTGTTACAATAAGTAACAGACGGCGTGAGGCAAGTTCTTTAAGTCTCCTTTTTTAAAGAGGCATGCCGCCACTGGCAGCGAATGAGGGGAAACGAACGGGCTCCTCGCGAGGATAAACAACGTAGCTGAACTGACTTAATTCTGCCAGACGCTGCAAATTCTGTCGCCAGCGAACGCGTTGGGCGCGAGAGAGGCAGCCCCGCATTGAGGCAAAGTCTCTCTTTGCTTGAGCCAGTACTTTTTGCCCAATGCGTCTTGAGCGAACACACCGTTTCCTTTGTCGTCTTCGTGTCGCCACCTGACAATCCTCCGCTTCCTTGAGTAGATATTCTGAAAAAAGAACGACCCTTGTATCTCTTTGTAGGACACTTAATCTGTTTTGTCAATCTTTAGATTGACCTTGAGCCGGTCGAATGGGTCAAACTATGCTTGGCTGTCCTGGCGATATCGCGGATACTTAAGGGCATCATGAAGTTCTTCGGTCGCCCACGACAATCTCGAGGTTATGACGCTCCGCCGCCGTCGCCTGAATCGGCAATTTCCCTTGGGCCCGGGAGAAGCTGGCATCGGTTACTCAACTTGAAAAAGAATTTCTTTCCCTGGCTTTCGGTCCTCCTGCTGGCCGTGATAATTATCTTGCCGCTGACATTGTTTGGCTGGCTCATTTTTTCAACCAATGTCTTTATTGTCCAGGCGATCACGGTGGTGGATGCCCGTGACCATACACTCGAAGCCACTAAGAAAATTATTGAGCAGCACGTTAGTCAAAGCCCGCTCGATAAAAATATATTCTTTGTTCAGACCGATGTTATCGAGGGGAACATTATTTCCTCGCTGCCGCAGGTTCGCACCGTGCACGTCATCCGTAAGCTGCCAGGCACCATCAAGGCGATCGTTCAGGAAAAAACACCCACGCTGCTTTTACTGTCCAATGGTCACTACTACTTTGTTGATACTGTGGGTATTCCGTACGAAGAAGCCAGGCTAGACACTCTGCCGGGAATTATTCTACCGACAGTTAAGAATAATGATCAAGGCTCAACTGTGACGCTCGGCGTACCAGTGGTGACCCCATCTTTTGTTAAATTTGTTCAACTTATCCAGGAAGAGCTGCCGCAACATGCTCCGGCACAAGTAGCGGAAATTAGAATTCCCTCACTGTCGGCGCGGGAAGTTCATTTCCTGCTCGACAATAATTGGGAGCTGCGTTTTGATGTTACTCGAGCACCCGAGAGCCAGCTCCAAACTTTACGCCAGCTCTTAGCTAACACTGTTACCCCCGAGGAACAGCAACAGTTAGAGTATATTGATCTGCGAATTCAAGACCGGGTGTACTACAAGACTCGAGAGGCAGCTCCTACTGCCGGCGATAGCGCGACACGATAACCTCGCCTTGATAGCCAAAAACTTCGAGAAAGTTCTGCTGGGAAACCTTTACCCAGGGTGAGGGCAGTACCAGTGGTACTCCCCCAAAGCCAGTAGTATCCACTACCCATAAGGAAGAGGGATCGGCTGCCTGGAACACTACAGGTCCCACAATATCTTCTTCTTTTAAAATAGGACCGCCGGCAAAGTGGAGAAGATTACTATCTTCAGTATAGAGTTTAGGCACGCCGCGACTCATAAATTCTTCTTGGGCATAGTGATCAATCGCGAAAAAGACGAAAGGGGAACTCACAACGACAGCTTCGCTTTCTTGTCGCTCACTAAAAACAGCGCGGGCGGCGGCGTGCGCGCCGGGCCGGGCAGTAATATTTAACTCCTGCCAAAATAAATATGTCGCCGCGCCAAAACCCGCTAGGGTCACAATAATTAAGCCGAGAGCTAAGGGGCGCGGGCGCACCCGCCAGAGCAAGGCGGCTAAACCAATAATAATATACACGTGCGCGAATACAAAGAAGCGATCCTGGTAGAGACTTTGGGTAAAGAGAGAGACGCCAATACTGCAGAGAAAGGGTATCAAGCCCGAGAGCACTACGAGCCACGAGGCATCGCGCGAGCGGCGCTGGGGATTGCGATCTGTTAGCCCCAGCAGAAGCCACCCGAGCAGCACAGCGGCTAGCGGCAATAGCGCGACGGTGATTGCCAACGCGCCCTGGTGGGGAGGAATGCCGGGCGTGGGCATCAACATACGGTAGGCAGTGTCAGGAATTGACCACCCGCCAATTTTGGGGATCCAGTAGGCGTCTTGTACCTGGGCGTTCTGCCGCAGAAAAGTAGGTATCCAGATAGCATACAGGCTAAGGCTGACAATACCGGCGAGACCGGTATACCACGTAAGCCGCCACTGCAAGATTTCGCCAATGCGCCCCCGAGTGGCGATACAAAGATAGACGATAATAAAGAGTACTTGGGCGGCAATAGAGAAGAGGGCATAGTAGTGAATTCCCGCAAAAGCAGCCGTCGCTACACCATACCCTAGCCACCAGCTTAAACGCTCGGGACGCGCGCGCAGAGCATGGAGCAGCAACCAGGAGGAAAGTAGTGCCAGGGCTGTGCCGAGAGTGTACATGCGCGCTTCTTGGGCAAACTGAATTTGGAACCCCGCTAAAGCCAGCAGCGCGGCTGCCAGGAGACCGGCGGCGCGGGTGCGGAAGGCGTAGGCGGTGAAAAGATAGGCGAGCGCGAGTGTAGCCCCGGCGGCCAGTACAGAAAAGAAGCGTAAAGCAAAAAGCGAGGTGCCAAAAATGGTACCCCACGTTTTCAGCACAATGTAGTAGAGCGGGGGATGAACATCGGCCGCTGCCCGCTCAATCATTGTCGCCCAGGGAAACTGGATCAGGCGCCAGGAAAAAGCTTCATCAAACCAGAGACTACGGGCAGTTAATTCCCACGAGCGCAGTCCGATGCCCACAAGAATAATAAACGCCAGGAGCCAGACAGCGGTAATTTTCTTCATCTTGCCTATTGTACTCTAGGTAAAGGACTCTCTGATAGGGCGATAAAGGGGCTGATAGCGCAAGACATAGCGTATTTGAGGGAAAGGGTGTAGGCTTAAGGGCATACGAGATGGGGGACATTCGTACGTAAATACCAACATGAAACTTGATGCACGCACACTAGCTCTCATTCACCAGCGCCTCGACGAGGCAGAACGTAATATTCAATATGTTCGTCAAGCGCTTGATGAAGATGAAATCGGGACTACCCCCCAGTCGCCGCCGTCTGTTGGCACTGAAGCAGAAATCAGCAAAGGCGAGCGTGTTATTGAGGGTGTCTTTGATGGTAAAAATATGCAGGGCAATGATGGCGAGGAATATCCTGTACCTCCTAACTACGCCTCAAAATCCAAACTGGTTGAAGGCGATGTCCTGAAGCTCACCATTGGCGCTGATGGCTCGTTTGTGTACAAACAGATTGGCCCTGTAGAGCGCCGCCGCGTTGTCGGCACACTTGTGATTGATGAGCAGGGCAACTTTGGCGTCAAAACTCCGGAAAAAACATACGGCGTCTTACTTGCCAGCGTGACGTTCTACCGCGCCGAGGAAGGTGATGAGGTGACTGTCCTCTTGCCACAAAATGGCGACGCGCAGTGGGGCGCCGTCGAGCATGTTATTCACCAGCGCTCGTAAATTTTCTTACTTATGATCAAAACTCTGGCGATCAAATATCGCACTATCTTTCGGCAATTCATTAAGTTTGGTATCACCGGCACGGTGGGCGCTGTTGTTGATTTTAGTACCTATAATTTTCTCACTCGCTTACTCGACTGGCAAACGATCTATACTATTTTGGGCGCGAAAATTATCGCAGCTAATTTAGTGAGTGTCTTTTTAGCAATTTCGAGCAATTTCATTCTCAATAAATATTGGACCTTTAGGGATCGTTCTCAAAATGTTGCCCAACAGGGAGCGAGCTACTTCACGCTTAACTTTATTACCTTTGTCCTCAACCAACTGCTGACCTCATACTTTGTCTTCCAGGCACCGCTTCTTAATGTCTTTGGCAGTCAGAAAGATAATGCGGCAAAAGCTTTAGCTATTGGCATTATCCTCTTCATCAACTTCCTTGGCAGCAAATTCTTCATCTTCCGCCGTAAAAGTACACCTCCTGCACCGGCCATCACAATCTAGAGCGCCTCTTTCTTAGCAGGGGCGCCTGCGGTATGCTGTAGACGCTATGCCCACGCTCTACCGCCAGTATCGTCCCCAGAAATTCGAGGAGTTATACGGTCAGGAACACATTGTTAGCTCCCTCCAACAGGCTATTCTCAAGCAGAGGATCGCCCATGCCTACCTTTTTTATGGGCCGCGCGGCACCGGCAAAACAACTACGGCCCGTATTTTGGCCAAGCGATTAAATTGCACGCAAGCGGACGGGACCGAGCCCTGTGGCCAGTGCCCGCTTTGTCTGGCAACGCAACAACAGCAAAACATCGACATCATTGAAATTGATGCGGCCAGCAACCGTGGCATTGATGATATCCGTGCACTGAAAGAGGGGATTGCGCTCGCGCCCGCGATGGGAGCCTACAAAGTGTATATCATTGATGAAGTTCACATGCTCACCAACGAAGCTTTTACGGCGCTGCTTAAAACCCTGGAAGAACCGGTGAAGCATGCGATATTTATCCTCGCAACCACCGAGCTCCAGAAAGTGCCGGAAACCATCCTGTCACGCTGCCAAATTTTTCGCTTTCGCCGGGCGACCTCGGAAGAACTCAAGCGCCGGCTGACGTATCTTTTAGAACAAGAAAAGCGGCCGGTTGATGAGGCGGCGATTGATTTCATTATTAACCGCAGCGATGGCTGTTTTCGGGACGCCGAATCTTTGTTAGGGCAAATACTGACCTTGCATGATGGTCCGATTATTTTAGACAACCTCACGCAATTTTTAGGACTGCCGCCGCCGCAGCTCATTGATGACTTCCTTGCTAGCCTCGTGCGCGGAGAATCCGCGCCGGCGGTAGTAGTACTCGACCAAGCTTTCGCCGACGGCTTTGATCCCGAACAACTGCTAAAAGAAAGTATCACCCGCGCTCGCGATGGAGCTCTCGCCATCTTAAAAAAAGAAAAGTCGTTACCGCCCTTTGCGCAAGAATTGGGCGCCCGAGAGCGACTGCCGTCCATTATCCGCGCCCTACTCCAGGCACTCCAAGATTTAGCCTACGTGCCCCAGCCGCTCATTGCGTTGCACTTAAGCATCCTCACGCTCTGCACTACCAAAGGAACTGCACCTGGTACATCTCTGCAGCCGCAACCAAGCAACGTAGCTACGCCTAAGCCAGAAGCTATGCCAGTGCCCCAGAAAATTATTGCTCACTCGAGCAATAAGGCAGCGACCGTGTCAGCAGCTGACTCTGCGGTGACCGGCGTAACCCTCGAACAGGTGCGATCAGTCTGGCCGCAAATTATTGAGATCGTGAAGACCAAGAATCCGGTGGCTGGCACGTTCTTACGAGCAATCCAACCGGTAGACATCACCGGCACCACCGTGCGACTGCAGGCTAACTACGCGCTTCATCGCAATTTCTTCGACAAACCAGACAACCAGACACTCGTGCGACAAAGTCTCTCGCAACTACTGCGGGTAGAGATAGGGGTTACCTGTTTTCTGCAGGGGGAGGCGATAACCAAAGCCTCGTGGTCACCAGCTAAGCCCCAAGCAGAACAAGATCTTCTTGCAGCCGTCAAAGAAGTTTTCGGTCAGCCACAATAAAAGTCACCACGGGCGGGACACCCGTGGTATCGGGGGACTTTTGTCTGCGGCGTGCCGGCTCCGCCGGGACAGTGACAAAGCCCTTCATCCTCGGGCTTACGCCCGAGGTCTTACGGGCTCCAGATAAATAGAACAAAGGGGAGGAAGACTTGCCAGTTTGATACTGGTATGCTTTGGTGGATACGTAAGTTTTAATATTCCCGGGTCGTCTAACGGCAGGACAGGAGCCTTTGGAGCTCCGAATCGGGGTTCGAATCCCTGCCCGGGAGCCAAGTCGATTTTATCGCCGCAACTGTGCCTTGATTGGCCTCTAGTCGGCTAAACTCCGCAAAATTCGCTGGTTCGAAACTGGGTAGAATGGCCTTCACGTCATCTACGGGTGGGCCTTACACCGCTACTAGAAATTTTGTTGACTGGCTTTCTTACGTTCGTCGTAGTGTTTGCCTGATTGATTTTTGGTAGAGGAGGGGAAGCTTGACCATGAATCTGGTGTGGGTATACTTAATATATTGCTTAATATATTAAGTAAGTGATACCCTGATATTACCTATGCTAACCAAGAAGGATATACAAGCCGTGCGTGAGGCGATCATTGTTGATGATGAACAGTGGCCGCTCATGTTTAATGCCCTCGCTGACGTGGGCCGGTTTCGCATCTTTAAACTATTACTAAAGCAACCGGAAGTGTGTGTGACTGATGTGGCCAATGTTTTACAAATCTCTCTACCAGCGGCTTCCCAGCAACTGCGGATTATGGAGCATGCGGGCTTAGTCAAAAAAGAGCGAATGGGTCAGATGATGTGCTACAGCCTTTGTAATGACGACCCACTTGTGAAATCAATTATTAAGATCACTAAATCATAAAACCATGGCAAATGTAACAATATATAGCACACCGACCTGCGGCTGGTGCCAGCGCACAAAAGAATATTTTAAAGAGAACAGTGTGGAGTATACAGAGAAAGATGTATCGACGGGTACAGCTGCTCGGGAGGAAATGCTGCACAAGACCCGGCAAATGGGCGTACCGGTGATTGATATCGACGGAGAAATAACAGTTGGCTTCGATCAGCCTCGATTAGCACAACTTTTGGGACTGTAGATTATGAAGCAGCCGACTACTATCATTCTTATCATCGTTTTGGCAGTAGTCGTTGTCGGAGGAGCCTGGTGGTGGCAGAGCAAATCATTCAATTTGCCGCGGGGAGGAGAAGGCGTAACCGAAACAATCATGGTAGATAACCAAGAAAAAGAAATAACGGTAACCGATGGCGTCAAGCACAGTGTGCCGCTCGAGGAGATCCGCACCGGGTGTCCGGGGCGAGATTGTATTCCGTCAATCGATAATCCGCGGTATGAATTGGTTGAACAAGCCGCTACGTGGCTTACCGGTGACGATATTGGCCTGGCACTGAACCTGCGTGGCGTCAAACGGTTCTACCCATTTCGTATTCTCGTCTCCCACGAGATTGTCAATGACACTATAGGCGGTCAGCGCGTGCTGGTGTCGTATTGCCCGCTCTGTTTTACGGCCATTGTATTTGATCCGATTGTCGAGGGCGATCGGGTAGAGTTTGGCGTGTCCGGCAAACTGTGGAATTCCAACCTGTTGATGTATGACCGCAAAACTGAAGATACGCTGTGGTCGCAGGTGCAGGGCGAAGCGGTAGTGGGACCGCTCACCGGCACAAAGTTGCCCATTCTGCCTTCTGATGTGTCTAAGTTCGGTGCTTGGAGCGGCGCTAATCCTGACGGCAAGGTGCTCTCTCGCGATACCGGCCGCTCGTTTGCTTCGTATGACAGTATTCCCTATGGCGGCGATCTCACTAACATTGAGCCGTTCTTTCCCTATTCCAACAAGGATAGCCGATTGGAAGCTACAGATATCGTGGCCGGGATCGTTGTAGGAGATGTGCCGAAGGCATATTTGATGACAGCCGTGCAAGAGGCGGGATCATTTACCGAGACGGTAGGCGGAGTGTCTCTGCGAGTTGAATATGTTAAAGGAGAAGATGCGGTCAGGGTGTTCAACGCCGATACCAATGAACGCATTCCTATGATTCCGGCTTTCTGGTTCTCGTGGGTATCAACTCATCCTGAAACCGAACTGTATAAAGGACTATGAACCCGAACATAATCGCGGCAACCCTTGGCGCAGTAGCGCTCATCGGAGCAGTTATGTGGCTTACTCGTACTCCGCAAGTTGCCCAAGAGACAAACGTAGTCCTGTCTGCTGAACAGACGGGCGGTGTGGAATCAGGAGGCTGTCCGATTAGCAGCACGGGGCAGTGTGAGGCAGATGGCGGACACCAGACACCTACTGCCTCAACCGGTTCAACCGCGACGGTCTCTGAAAGTGTCGGCGATCACGATTTCACATTGGAAAAACTTGGCGGCGGGACGATTACGTTGGCAGAGTATCGCGGTCAAAAACCAGTCATTGTCGACTTCTGGGCATCTTGGTGTCCGAACTGCCGACGCGATATGCCGAAAGTGAACGGGTGGTACCAACAGTACCGTGATCAGGTGGAAGTTATTGGTGTTAATCTCCAGGAGAGCCCGAAGACAGTTCAGCAGTTTGTCGACAGTAATGATATAGTTTTTCCGATTGCATTTGACCCAGCCGGGGTTGCATCAGCCCAATTCGGCATCCAGTTTACAAATACCCATCTTCTATTCAACAAAACCGGCGAGCTCGTCCGGGTGATTCCCGGCGATATTACCGAAGCAGACATTGTATCATTAATAGAATCGTAAACCAATGCAGTCGAAGACCACACTATCGATCACTGCAGTAGCCATTGTCATTATTGTGGCGGGAGTAGTGTGGCTTAGTGCGCAAAATATGAGTCAGGAAGAAGTGAACAAATCCGCTGGTACACAAATCCCCGCCGTCTCTCTGACCGATTATGAGGGTAATGAGGTTAGCCTAGGTGACTTTTCTGATAAGCCGCTAGTGATTAACTCCTGGGCAGTGTGGTGTCCGTTTTGTGTGGATGAACTGCCGGATTTTGTGATGGTCCAAAAAGAATTCGAAGATCAAGTGACGTTTATTGCCATTGATCGGGCGGAGCCTCGAGACGCCGCTAAAGAGTTTACTGATGGCTTAGGCATTACTGATGACTTAGTATTCTTGCTCGATCCAAGAGACTCTTTTTACCAAGCCATTGGCGGATTCTCGATGCCGGAGACGCTATTTGTAAATGCCGATGGCACTATCCATTTTCACAAGCGCGGACCGATGCCGGTGGAAGAAATTCGGCAACGGACGCAAGAGTTAATTCAGCAGCAATAAACCTATGGTAGATGTTTCTTTAATTATTCCTTCGTTTATAGCCGGCATACTAACATTCCTGGCACCATGCACGCTGCCGTTGGTGCCTGGCTATTTAGGGTTTATCAGCGGCGTGTCGCTTGATGATTTGCGTGATCCGGTGAAAGCCCTGGGGGTTCGGCGCCGCATTTTTTTAAATGGCCTGTTGTATGTTTTCGGCTTTAGTATCGTCTTTATTATTCTCGGATCATTAGTCGGTTTTGCCGGAGCTTTACTGGGGCAGTATCGTTTGTGGCTGACTCGTATTGGCGGGGTGCTGGTGATCTTCTTCGGGCTTTACATGATGCGGATTATCAAGCTACCGGCCTCAATGAGCGCGGAAAGACACTTCATTCCCGTGCGCTGGCTTAAACCCGGGCATCCTGCCAGCTCCTTTCTTTTTGGGGTGGCCTTTGCCGCCGGGTGGACTCCGTGCGTGGGTCCCGTACTCGCCTCTATCCTGGCGTTAGCGGCGACGACAACCACTCTTTGGCAAGGCGCATTTTTACTGACTATTTTCTCACTCGGCCTGGCAGTGCCGTTTTTGGTCATCGCTGCCGGCATCGGGTCGGTCGCCCCGCGGCTCACCAAGCTAGAGAAGTATCTCAATTGGGTATCAATTGTCGGCGGGATATTCCTGGTCTTTGTCGGTATCTTACTTCTAACCAATCGCTTGGCGGCCTGGATTGGCTACTCGTACCAGTGGCTGGAATTTCTTAACTATGACCGGTTACTCGAATACCTATGAAGTATCAACTTACCAGAAAAGAACTTTTTAAGATAACTTGGTTCCCGGTGCTGATAGCATCGTTATGCTGTTTTGCTCCCGTTATTCTGGTGCTTTTTGGTTTGAGCACAGTTGCCTTTGCAGCGTCACTTTCCGATATTCTCTACGGTCAATATAAATGGTGGTTTCGTTTAGTCGGATTGCTCCTCTTAACAGCGTCGTTTGTTATCTACCTTAGGCGATCCAAAGGTATTTGTACGATTGACCAAGCCAAACAGCGGCGCAACGAGATTATCAATCTTGCCTCAATCGTCTTAATAACTGGTGTCATTGGGTATACCTTATGGTTATATGTTGGTGTTGAGCTTATTGGACTGTGGCTTGGCATTTGGGGGTAGTTAAGAATCTTAAACACAATCTATGAAAGCAACTTGGAACAACAAAGTTATTGCTGACAGTGATAACACAGAGGTAGTTGAAGGTAATCATTACTTCCCGCCCGATTCAGTCAAACCGGAATTGCTTCAGCCAAGCGACACGCCATATACCTGTCCCTGGAAAGGCGAGTGCCAATACTATGATTTAGTTGACGGCGACACCCGCGGCAAGGATTTAGCCTGGTCGTATCCTGATCCTAAACCAGCAGCGGAAAATATTCGCGGGTACGTTGCATTTGATCCTAGGGTGGAAATTGTATGAACACGCATCCCGATCACAAACCACTGGATTATAATTATATTACCGATGGCATCTACGTTGGAACGAATTTTTGCTGCCAAGTGCACAACACGCCGCTGATTCAGGAAGGCATAGAGGCTGATATTTCATTAGAGTCTGATCGAGTAGACGCCCCGTTCGGCGTGCAGTTTTACTCGTGGCTGCCGGTTGAGGACCACACGGCACCAACACGAGAGCAGTTGCAAGTTGGCGTCAATATGCTGGAGACACTCGTACGGCTGGACAAGAAAGTGTACGTCCATTGCAAAAACGGACACGGGCGGGCACCAACGTTGGTTGCGGCGTACCTCATTAAGCAAGGCAAGACACTGGAGGAAGCAGTTGAGTTTTTGAAAAGCAAGCGGACATCAATCCATCTCCAGGATGTCCAGCACGTAATGCTGCGAAAATTTGCAGCTGACGTCTAAGTTCCTACGTTCTATGGTCAAAGAAATTCAACGTAGCAATAGTCTGCTGTACCAGTGCGAGGAGTGCGGCTTTTTGCGTGGCCGGGCGATGGCCAAAGGCTATTTTGCGCGGCACGTGGCATAATCAAGTCATGAAATTCTATTATGTTTATGTGCTGCTCAACCCACAAAAGCTGCCAAAACCTAGCCCTAAATGATGCGGTCAGTCTTGACAGCTAATATTTTAACTTTTAGTGTGGACCAAGCGTAGGAACGTTGACTGTACCTATTACAATCTTAGTATGGGAGTATTACTATGGCTGATTTAAAACCACCCCTGAAGGGCTATTCGCTATGGCTTGAGGCTAAAAAGTCAGACCAGCAATTTTTACAATCGCTGGTTGATAGTTTGGCGCAGGAACACGGCGTGCGGTCATTTGGAGCACACGCTACTCTAATCGGCCTGCTTGATAAGGGGCCATCAGATTTGGCAACGATTGCGCAGGCTTGCGAGGAGATAGCGAGCGGCTACCGAGATGTTACGAGCGAAATTATTGGTGTCGGCATCCGTGATATGTATTTTCAATCAGTCTTTCTGTTGGTAACACCAACTAAGGACCTGGTTGACATGAACCAGAAAGCTAGAACGCTGCTTGGCCATGAAAGCGATTCGCCGTTCATGCCCCACTGGAGTGCTCTGTACGGTGACATTACTCGCCATCAGAAGGATGCGGTCGCACAGCGGTTAATTACCGAGGTTAGCTTTCCGCACGTGGTTACCATCAACAATATCGCCCTTGTTGACGTGCAAGGATACGAAGACGAATGGAAAGTTGTTCGTCGCTACCCCATGACCAGTTAAACCAAAACAAAGGAGATTGCTATGCCTTATGAGCGCGAACTAGAAATCATCAGTGACGCCGTCAAACGCGGCGGGCAGTTGGCACTGCAAATGCGTCCAAACATCAGCGCTGCTGACATAACTACCAAAGGAGGAGATCCAAGAGACATCTTGACCGAAGTTGATCCTGCGGTGCAGAAGCTTATCTTTGACACGCTGGGTCCGGATTTTCCCGGGGTCACCTTTATTGGCGAAGAAGGTAAAACCCGTCAAGAGCTTGAGAAGCTGGCTCGGGCCGCCGACAAGATTGTCGTTGATCCGATAGACGGTACGACAAACTTCACTCGCCACACGTCTTTCAAGTGGGGCACTACTGCTTGTCTAATAAAAGAGAATCAGCCTGTTGCAGGGGCAATCTTTCTCCCGGCGATTGATGTGATGATTACTGCCTCCCGAGGAGGTGGATGCTTCATCAACGGCCAGCGGCAAACCGCCACTGGTACCATGCCGCTCAGCCAATCTGTGATTGGGGTTGAGTGGTACTACCTTGATGAGTCTCGTGCCCAGAAACAACTGGCGCTTATTACAACCGTCAGAGGTAGCCACGCAAATCTCTCCGCTGTTTATAGCATCTATGAGCTCGTGCAAGGCGAGATTGATGCTTATCTAAACATTCATATTCCTGAGCGCAGTGCTTGTATTTGGGACTTTGCCGCCGGACATCTTTTCATGAGGGAAATGGTGTCTTCTGAAGCTCAGCATGGCGTTGCCTTTTTCCCTGATGGTCAGCCATTGTCATATGAGAACCGTATCGGAATGGAGGCCTTGCTGACTCCATACCTGGAGCTGGCAGAGGAAGTTATTGTAAAAATGAGGTAGTTGTAAGAATCAACACCGAACGAGCCATCCGTTATACACTGGGTGGCTTTTTTTCTTGACATCTGTTTCTCATTGGGTAGAATGATATTTTGCTGTTCATTACGAGCAGTAACCGTTCTGGTTCTTTTCCAAAGGAGATATGCGATGCTTGAATCGCAACTACTGTACCGCTGCATGTGCGCGATGGCAGGGATGTTCCCCCGATTACTGGATAGAAAGATCGACGCTATATTTGTGTGGGGACGGGCGGCGGACGAGTGGCAGTCAACCCGCTTCGATGATGGTGTACTTAAGCTGGCAGCTGACTTATACAGATTGACCGGCAGCCCCGTTGTCATTCCTGGCTACGTTGGTTCAGAGAAGGGCCAAGGTACGACCGGGTATCCCGGCCCAGTGGCGTGGCGCGACGCGTTGGAAATTCTTGGCGTGGCAGATGTTGATGTCTTTCCCACTGCGGGCAGAGGTTTCAATACCAAGTCGGAAATGGATGATTTTATTGACTTGGCAATTGACAGCCAGTGGTTAATGACTGTGGCCGTGACTCAATATCCTCATGCACTGCGGGCAATGCTGGGAACGGTGAAGTCACTAGCTGACCGCGGCACAGCCGAGCTGGTTGTGGCCCCCGTCTGGCCACACCAATTCGATTGGAGCCGCGAGTGCTACGGTTCACAAGGAGAGGGTCCATACTCTCGTTTACAGTGGATTGACCAGGAGTTTGAGCGCATCCCGCGCTATCAAGAAAAAGGTGATCTGGCTACCCTGGATCAGTTATTCAGATACCTGGCGGATATCCACCAGCAGTTGAGAGGTGTCGGATAGGTGTCTCTGACCACCAAATTAATACGGCCGTTCAGGTTTCAACCTGTTCGGCTTTTTTATGGTATGAAGCTGACTACGTATGCTGTAAACTGTAAGGACGTTCCTTTTCACTTCAACCTCAAGAGAGTATACCTGTCATGCGCCTCATACTCATTGTGATCGGCAATCTGTGCGTGCTTCTGGCAATCATTGGTGTGTTTTTGCCGCTGCTGCCTACCACCCCCTTTGTGATAGCAGCGGCAGCCTGTTACGCCAAAAGTTCAACGACGATGCACCGGTGGCTGGTGCGGCATAAATGGTGGGGGAGTCAATTGCAGGACTGGTATAGCCATGGGTCAATTTCCGCCCGGACTAAGGTTGTGGCTGTTGCCCTCCTGGCTACCTCCATCGCATGCTCGGTCGTATTTGTCGTTTCCTTGCTGCCAGCAAGATTACTCTTGGTGGCAATTGCCGCCTGTGTCAGTTGGTTTATTCTCTCCCGGCCAACTTTACCCTCGTGAGCCTGTAGCTTACGAGGGTTTTTACTTACTGATTGAGGACAAAATTAAAGATGGCAGCTGCCGGAGTAGTGTTGCCCGTGGTAGTAACAATCAAGGCTTCATTAAAAATTGCGTCCGTTTCATTCTGGTCTTCGCCGGGGAAGAACAATTGCGTGGTGAGCGTAGAGCCGGCCGCTGGGCGGACTTTGACATGAATATGAGGCGTGCGGCCGCTATATCGAGCCGGGATAATAGTTTCCAGACGATATTGGCCAGAACTATCGGTAAACTGGTGGCCGCGCAGTTTGTAGCCGGCATTATCGTATGTACCGGCAGTGTCAGCCTGCCAAAAATCAAGCCAGGCTCCTGGAAGAGGTTGGCAGTCCTTATTAAAGACGTAGCCCGAAATTACTAGTCTCTCGCCGGCTATATCTGACTCCCGCAAGGAAGTACGCTCGGGGGATCCAGTTTTATAGTATGGACCTTCGGTGAGCGCGGGTGTGACTTGGCCGGTACAGCTAGAGAAGTGTGGTGGTGTTTCATTTGGTGAAATAGGAACATTAGAATTAGTAGGAGGCGTGCCCGACCCTGACGAGGGAATAGCAGTGGATGGGTTGGGAGTAAGTGGAGCAACACCTGATTGCTGCTGGAGAAATAATAAACCACCAAGACCAACAAGAAACAATATCCCGCCAATTATGTAGCGCATGCCTAGCATAGACTACACCGCGCCGATTTGCTGATTATTAATAAACGCCATAATGCCGTTGGCAATGCCTTGCGCCGATACTTCCGGTTGATGAATCAACGTCTGTTGATCATGGGGGCTTGTTAGAAAGCCAGTCTCCACAATCGCCGCTGTGGTCATTGGATGAAGGGCGTGATCATAGCGGCGCCAATTAAAGGCATAGTAGCCACGCATGTTCCGCGTGATATTGGGATCAAGCGGCAACTGGGTTTGCTTGCCGTACTCTTGTTCTAAGAGCGAAGCGAGGAGGGGGGCTTTACCCGTCACGTCTCGCCAGGGAGCGGCCACTTTATACCCTGATGTGCCCGCCGTCTCACTGCCATCGGCATGTACCGAAACAAAAATATCGGCCCAATATGAAGGGGGAATAGTTGCCGGCAGTATCTCTACGATGACGCCTTCCGCGCGGAGTAATTCCGCCGTCAGTTCCGCAATAACGAGATTAACTTCCCATTCCGCTTTGCCGCCGCCGCGGGTGCCACCCCCGGTTTCGCGCAGCCGCGCAAACTCATCGGGCAGCTCATTATTTTTCCAGTGACCGACCTGGAGGGCGACACGCGGTGGACCGGGTGGCCGCTGCCACGTTTCTTCGATCAGAGGGGAGTTATCGAAGGCTATCTGTTCGGAAAAGTTTATCGGGAGAGGGTCGTCAACGCTGGAGAGAGTACGGTGGGCAATGCCAATACCAATGATCAGGATAATGCTTGTGAACCAAAGAAAGGAGGATAATCTCATGAGAAATTATAGAATAAAGCGTTATTGGTAAATAGACAAGAGCTCCTTGGTATAATCTTTCGTTAAAGCCTTAGCTGATCCACTGACTGACTACTTGACCATGTCCCAAAATTTTTCGTAGGCGGCAACAATACTGGCATGAGCAGCAATTCTCTTCGGCAAAGGAACATCTATTACCGGTGTTTCCACTGCCACGACCGTGGAAGCTGACGGACCCGGGACCACCCGACCATTATCAATTATTTCTTTGGCGGCAAGAAACTCATCAATTGAGCCATCATGATTGCTACTCACCACACCTTCAACAATATCTTCGCCAAACCGAGTGACGCCTCGCATTTCCAGCGGCATACCGGCGGCCAGCAGCAACTTGACAATAGCAATCGCAACGGGGTCATGCGGGCCCTGGATACCTTGAGAGTAAATGTACGGGGGAAGGAGACTTTCATCCTCGTGGTGATCAATAACAATCCGGGGCGGGTATGTTTTAGTCAGCGCGTGGACATGAGCGGAAAACGCGGCGGCATCGGGAGAGGAGGGCTGGGGTAGGCGCGGCACCGTGGGCTGGTCCAGGCGCGGTAGTAAGTGGTCGCTGTCACCAATGCTGTGGCCGGTGTGGAAATCGCGGTACTCGTCGGGGTACCGCCAGTCGCGGCGATACCCGCTGGGATTACATAGCGGGAAGACGACAATAGGAATGTTTTTCTGGGCGAGATTAGCCAGGAGAGCAATATTCTCTGCCACTGCATTCGGGCCGGCTGGTTCTTCACCGTGGATACCCGCCAAGATCCACAGTGCTGGTCCGGTTGTTTTTGTGTGCACAGCAATTACCGGCAGTGTCAGCGCCTCGCCACTAGGCAATGTCACTGGCTGCTCATACGCCGTACTGACTAGCCAACTGTGCTCATCGCGGAGTTTACAATACTGCGCAAACAAGGAGTTCACTGCGGCGCGGCCATCAGCCGTATATTCCTGAAGATCATCGCGGGTAATTATTTCCTCAAGTGTGGCCATATTTAATGCTTTCACTATACTGCTTTCTTGTGCAATTCAGTCAACCGGCGTAGGATCATATTTGACTGATACGCAACATGGTGTTGGCGTTGACAGTCAACTGGGTAAAGGAAAATTAAGGAGGAATAGTATGCCCAGACATATTGTCCTTTGTGTCGAAGAAGCAGCCAAACGAAGACTGCGTGTTGCCGCCCGTCTGATCCGCCGAAAGTACCGGCGCACTGGCTCCCGGCCAGCCTGTATTTACCTGTTGCAGGAAGCCAAGAAGATGCAGAAGTTGATTCGCGCCGGCGACTATAACAAAGCTCTCCATGTCGCCAACTTGAGGATGATGGGGTAGAGGGTGAAGCGAGACCAGCTCAATTTTAAGCCAACGACATGAAGTCCGCGGCTTTTTTTATATCCTCCTGATATTTGGGAAGTTACTTAGCCTTTACGAGCGGGAAGTAACACCATAGATTTAAGCAATGCCAGCACTCACCGTTACGCAACTTATTGAAGCAATCAATGCGACATTGAGCGCGCTCGAAGATGTGGTCGTGGAGGGGGAAATTGACGAATTTAAAATCATTCACAACAAGTGGGTCACCTTTCAATTAAAAGACGAGCACAGCAGCATCGGTTGCTTTCTGACAGTCTGGCAGTATAAGACCCAAGTCGAAGATGGCATGCTCGTGCGCGCGACGGGGCGGCCAACTCTACGGAATAAAGGTTTTTTTAGTTTTGTAGTTACTAATCTTCAGCCGGCTGGTGAAGGCGCGCTCAAGCGCGCTTTTGAACTCCTGCGTACGAAGCTTATGCAGGAAGGTCTGTTTGCAGCCGAACGCAAGCGGCCCCTGCCTCGCTTCCCTGAACATATTGCTCTTATTACCTCGCGGGACGCCGCCGCTTATAGTGACTTCTTGAAAGTTTTAGGAGCCCGGCAAGGAGGCTTACAAATCTCTTTCCTCCACACTCAAGTCCAGGGACAAGATGCGCCCCCGCAACTCGTCGCCGCCCTGGAGCACGCTAACACACATCTTAACGATCTGGACGCTATCGTCATAGTACGCGGTGGGGGCAGCCTTGAAGATTTGCAAGCTTTTAACGACGAGACGGTAATACGAGCCGTGGCGGCCTCACGCACACCCATCATTGTCGGCGTGGGGCACGAGCGAGATAGCACCTTAGCCGAATTAGCGGCTGATTTGCGAGCGTCAACGCCGAGTAATGCTGCGGAGTTGCTGGTCCGCTCGCGCGAGGAACTACTGCTGGCTATCCGCCATCTCCATAATTCGCTCGCGGGACAACTGCACGAACACCTGCAGCAGCAACGCCAAGTCATCGCCGCTGCAGTCAGTATCTTACGAACGAGAACCGCGGTGCCCCAGCAGCGGGTGCAGCGGCAATTGGAGAGTTTATCGGCCATGCGCCAACGATTGCGGCAAACGATTACTACCCGAACAGGCGAGACGACGCGTATCCGCCACCTCTTGCACGAAGCATTTCACGAGAAACTTAAACAGCAATACATTACGATGAACCAACTGACTCGCATGTTACGTTCTCTGTCGCCGGAAAAGACACTCAAACGCGGCTACACTATTACGCGCAATCAGCGCGGGGTGGTTATAAAGTCAGCGCGCCACGTAGTGGCCGGCGAGGAAATTGCCACACAATTTACTGATGGTTCAATCACCTCGCGGGTCCACGGTACTGACCACCAGAAGGCACTGGCATTGTAGTCGGGGTTTAATATTGCTAAATTATCGCGACAAAGTAGTATTAAACAGGAGATGAATATGTCTGCTAAACCGTTTAATTTCACGAAGGGTTACGAGGAACTAGAGCACATTGTGGCCGACTTTGAGTCCCGCGAGCTTGATTTAGAAAAGGATATTCCGAAGTTTGAGCGCGGGCTGGAGCTGGCCCAGAAATTACAGCAGCGCTTGAAAGAAATTGAGAATAAGGTGGTCGAGATCGAAAAAAAGTTTTCTTAAAAGAAGCTATGCCTGTCCTTAAATTACCGCTTGTTGCCTTGGTCATGATGATCAGTCTCGCAGTCACGCCACTAGTAGCCAGCGCAGCGACCTTCCTGCTTGATGAAGATGCCATTTCACCAACCGCAGCCATTGAAGACGATGTCTACGTGGCCGGCAATGAAGTGCTGCTTGAACAGCTAATTAATGGTGATTTGATCGGGGTGGGACAAAATGTCATGGTAGCCGGCCAGATTAGCGAAGACGTGATCATAGCGGGCAATACCCTGCAGCTCCGCGGGATTGTTGATGACGATATTATAGCAGCGGGTAATACAATCACAGTGGCGAGTGGGGGAAGTGACGACCTCTTCCTGGCAGGTAATCACATTACAGTGACGCCGGAGGCGATCGTCAACGGTGATGCATATCTAGCTGGTCAGAGAATTCAGTTAGGAGGAACTTTTCGGGGTGACGTTCGCCTCCGAGGACAACAAGTCGTTGTCGCGGCGGGCACCTCAATTGCCGGTGATTTATTGAGCTACGGCGGGGTGGAACCCACAATTGAAGAAGGCGTGAGTATTGCCGGGCAAACTCGACACCATTTTACCGATGATGTGCAGGCTTCCCGCCGCGTGGCAATTATGGCCTGGATTCGCAGTGTGGTGATGTGGTTTGTGGCTGCCTTATTGGCCCTCTATTTGCTGCCAAGTTTTACCCGGCAGGTAATCCAGATAGCGGGACAACAGTCAGGTGCCGCAATCGGACTGGGCTTATTGGCGATCGCCTTACTCGTGCCAATTAGTATTTTTCTCATTATTACCGTTATCGGCATACCCTTAATGGCTCTCCTGTTGAGTATTATCCTGACCCTGCTGGTCGCGGCCTTGATATATGCCAACATTTTGGTCACGGCTCTGGTTATACGTCGGATTACTCCCACTAAGACAGCATTGACCTGGCATCATCTTTTGCTCGGTACCGTAATTTACAAAACACTGCAGTTTATCCCGATTATTGGCTTCTTTGTCGCGGCTATAGTCACGGTATGGGCATTGGGGACATTGGCATTAGTGCTTGGAAAACGCCTGCACGGCTAGGGGGTAATTACTGAAGGGAGTTTCTAATGAATAACACTGTGGCCCTAGTTAAAACTCGAGAGGACGCCTGGGCGCTCTTGACCGAATATACCCAAAGCCAATCACTGCGAAAGCACGCGCTCGCTGTCGAAGCAGCGATGCGGTATTACGCTCGTTTTTTTAGCGGTGAGGAAGAAAGCTGGGGTATGGTGGGCTTGCTCCATGATTTTGATTATGAAAAGTATCCTTCGCTTGATGATCATCCTTACCGCGGACAAGCTATTCTTGAGGCCCAGGGTTATCCCGAAGTAATCCGCCGGGGAATTATGGCGCACGCGCCGCACACGGGGACAAGCCGTGGTACGCCGATGGAAAAAGCAATCTATGCTGTTGATGAGCTAACCGGCCTCATCGTGGCGGTCACGTTGGTGCGGCCATCCCGTAAATTAAACGAGATGGATGCCGCCGCAGTTATGAAAAAGATGAAGCAGCCAGCCTTTGCCAAAGGCGTTAATCGAGAAGATATTGTCACCGGTGCCGGAGAGTTGGGACTAACCCTGGAAGAACATGTTAAGCATGTGCTAACGGCAATGCAGGGAGTGGCAACTGATTTAGGATTGTGATAGGGCGAGCGTTATAGCCGCCGCAGTTAGGCTGCCGGCACGAATAATTTTTACCTGTTCACCATCGAGCCTGGCAATAGTGGTAGGCGGGCGAGAGGGTAATACCCCGCCATCGAGCACGCCGGCCAGTGATAAGTCATAGGTAGTCTCATCGAGCTTGCTAGGAAAGGCAGTACTAATACAGGCAGGCGAGAAACATGGTGGCTTTCCCGCGTGATTTGCACTGGTGGCGGTGAGCGGGACATTGACTGCCTGGGCTAATTGTTCCATAAGGGGGTGATCAATGACGCGTATGCCCACGTAACCCGTGCGGGCTAAATGGACAAGTAACTCGGTCGGCTTAACAAGCAGTGTGAGGGGTTGGTGGGAGAAAGCGTGAAGGATTTTTTTCTCGGTGGCGGTTATGTTAAGATATGTCGGCCATAATGTCTCTGCCATGCAGACAGTGAAGCTTTTCGCAGCCGGGCGCCGCTTTAAATTCCGCAGACGCTGCAAAGCATGGCCCTGGCACGCGTCAACGGCTAAGCCGTAGGAGGTACCGGTCGGAAAGGCGACAACCCGGCCCTGGGCAATAAAATACGCGGCGCGCTTGATATCTGTCGTTATTTCCATAGGAACTAGTGTACCCTAGCTTGGCTACGGCAAGCCACGCACTTAAGTAACTGCTCAACCGACGTCACTATTCTTAAAGAGTATGATACAAGTATTAGAATACAGGGGATGCATAAAAGTACTATAATTTTCAGCGTGATCGCGGCCTTGCTGGCAACGGTAACTAGTGTTGTTATTTGGCGGCTGATCGATAACTCACACCGTGATCTGCCCCAGGTAGAAGGAACAGCCATTGGGCTGGGCTTGCCCGAACGCGAGCCGGGTAATGCTCACCGACACTATACTGCGCGGAGTGTTGTCGTCTGGGACACGGCGACCCAGCGCATTAACTTCGAGCAAAATGCGTTTGAGCGCCTACCGGTTGCAAGCCTCACCAAACTCATGACCGCCATGGTGGCGTCCGATTACGGAATTGCCTGGCAGGCGCCCGCCACGATTGAGCTTCATGAATATGGCATCGGCGGACAACTCCTACTGCACCCAGGGGAAGAGGCTACGATGCGTGATCTTTTTAACGCTTCCCTGTTGGGATCAGCTAATAACGCCACCTTAGCCTACGTGCGCCAGCTGGGCGTTGACCAAAAAGAATTTATTCGGGCTATGAACCGCAAGGCGATTGCTATTGGTCTGGAACAAACATACTTTGTTGATGTGACAGGTTTAAGTAAGGGCAATATTTCGACTGCGTATGAGGTGGCTCGTCTGGCAGAACATGCTTTCGCGCACTATCCCGAAATTGCTACAGCCACCCAGCAAGCAAGTTATACTTTCACACTTCAGGGATCAGGGCGCAGTCACACTATTAAAAATACTAACAAACTGATAGCCGAGCGGGGTGAAGTCTACTCGGGCAGCAAAACTGGCTATCTTGACGAGGCCCGCTACTGTTTGGTAGTCCGAGGAGCAGGGGATACCAAGAATCGCATCGCTGTCATCCTGGGTAGTCCCGGAGAACAAGAACACCTCCTTGATATGCAACAACTCATGAGGATGAGAGTGTGGTAGACACTTTCTTGATAGCGCCGAGGGTGTCCCCTAGTGGCTCACCCTGGGCTATGCTACTCTAACTACTATCCCTATGGCAGATTTTAACACCTCGCCTCCGGCGCCTTCCTTACCGCCACCGGTTTTCTCTGATCAACCGCAGCAGCCACAGGCTGGCGGCGGATCTTTTAAGCCCAATATTTACCCGATCATGTACTGGGCACTTGCTTTTGGCGTCGCGGCAGGCGTGATTCTTTTTCTCGTCTATCTCTTATCGCGGTTCCTAACGTATGTTTGGGCACCAGTTTTTCTAGCGGGCGTGATTTGGGGTGGTTTCCGCAACTACAAGCGACAAAAACAAGCCTGGGCCACAAGCGCGGGCATGGCGCCTATGGCCCAGTCGCCGTGGGAGGAATTTAAACAAGCCCTGCAAGATATCGTGGCGGCCTCGCGTGACTTAATGCAACAGGAAACAGCCCCAGAAGCCACCGAAGAAGCAGTCGTGCAGGCTGTTTCTCCAGTTGACCAGACAGAAGGGGCAGCCACAACTGACGAATCGTTACCTGAAGAAAATCCCGATCAATACCGCAGCTAAGAGGAAACGAGCAGTCTACTTTTTAGGATTCCGCGCGCGGCCAATACCGATATAGGGAATACCCTGGGCGACAATGCCGTCGGCATCAAGAGCATTTTTTCCATCAACGACTAGTTTGATTCCCGCGGCCGCCAGGGCGGCAGGCGTCAGATCAGTAATAAACTGTGAGTGGTTAGTGGCCAGCAT
This sequence comes from Candidatus Anderseniibacteriota bacterium, assembly GCA_040900375.1. Classification (GTDB taxonomy): domain Bacteria; phylum Patescibacteriota; class Andersenbacteria; order UBA10190; family UBA10190; genus JBBDZC01. Next base: position 25,712 of record JBBDZC010000012.1, read on the forward strand.
GACTACATTAGCTCCCTGAAGGGCCTCGGCCAAACTGGCAACAGTAGACTGGGCGGGGACAAATGGATCGAACACTCGTAGTTGAGTCTTAGTTTCAAGCAGTGCGAGAATCTCGAGCGCCGGACTTTCACGCGTGTCAGCAATATCTTTTTTGTAGGCAATCCCTAGTAACGCCACGGTAGCTTGGGCAAGAGGCAGGCCAATTTCTTGCAACCCCTGTTGCAGCAGCTCCACGGTATAGGCGGGCATGCTGTCATTAATTTGGCGCGCTAACTTTAAGAATTCATGGTCAAAACCTACCTGGCGCGCGCGTTCAATCATGTAGTAGGGATCAACACTAATACAATGTCCGCCGACGCCATTTCCAGGGTAGTGCGGCATAAAAGCAAAGGGCTTGGTAGCAGCACCGGCAATGACATTTATTATATCAACGTTGAGTTTGGCAAATGATTTTGCCATTTCATTAATAAAGGCAATGTTGACGTCGCGGAAAGTATTCTCCATAATTTTGACCGCTTCGGCCTCCGTCACCGAAGCCATCAATTTAATCGGCGCCTCAATAATACTCTCGTAAAAAGCTTGAGCGCGCCGGGCGCCGCTCGCAGTATAGCCGCCTAACACACGGGGAATGTTGCGCACCGTCCATACCGGATCGCCGGGGTTGATGCGCTCGGGACAGTGAGCAACAGATAGAGGCTCGGGCGTGGCTGACTCTTCCAAGGGCAAGTCCGGACGCTGCCGTAAGAGCGGCATAACCACTTCGTCCATAACGCCGGGATTAATGGTTGATTCTACGATGAGCACTTGGCCGGCAGTCAGATGCGGGAGAATGTTTTCTAGGGCCCTTGTTAATGGTTGTAAGTCAGGTAAATTATTGCTCGTTACTGGTGTTGGCACAGCAATCACAATAACGTTCACTTGCGCAACAATGGCTGGGTCGTCCGTGGCGATAATCGGATACCGCTTTAAATCTTGAGCAATTTGTTCGCCATCAATAGGAGATTGACCTTGATTGATGAGCGCGACTTTAGTTTTATTGTTGTCGAGCCCGTGTACTTCCCAGCCTTTTTCTTGGGCTAAAACTGCGAGGGGTAAACCGACGTATCCTAAGCCAACAACAGCCACTTTCTGTTTATTCATGGCCTAACTCTACTAGTACTCTTGGCCTTTGTATAGTATAGTGGACTAGGTATGTGGTCTTTCACGACGCTATTTTGTTTAAGCCTTAAATGACTGTCATGTATGTCTAAACCAGTAACAATTTACTCCACGCAAACTTGCGGTTATTGCAAGGCCGCGAAAGAATTTATGACAGCCAAAGGCGTGGAATTTACGGAAGTTGATGTCGGGGCGGACCAAGCCCGGGCCCGGGAAATGATTGAGAAGTCAGGCCAAATGGGCGTGCCAGTGATTGTAGTTGGCAGTGGCCCTGACGAGGAACTGATTGTTGGTTTTGACCAAAATCGCTTAGCTAACGCTCTCGGGCTTAGTTAACATTTTCCTCATCATACGTAGGGTATGACTACACCAACTATTTATGATGTAGCCATTGTCGGCTATGGTCCGGCGGGTATTACGGCTGCTATTTATGCAGCCCGAAAAAAGTTACGCGTGGTGCTGATCGGTGAAGAACCTGGTGGGGAAGTGCGTAACTCGGGAGAAATTGAAAACTGGCCGGGAGATGGCGAAACTGATGGCATTACCTTGGCTGATAAACTCATCAAGCACTTAGCCCGCCATCAGGATGATGTAACCGTGGTGCAGAAGAAAATAACCCAAGTAAGCAAAGAAGAAGATGGTTTATTTACTGTGAGGAGTGAAGGAGATGAGTATCGCAGTAAGACAATAATTTACACCGCGGGCCGCCATCCACGCCTGCTCAATATTCCTGGCGAGGCGGACTTTAAAAACCAGGGAGTGACATACTGCGCCACCTGTGATGCGCCTTTATTCCCAGATCGAGACGTGGCTGTTATTGGTGGTGGCAACAGCGGGGCAGAAGCGGTGATTATGCTCCAGAAGATAGCTAAGAAGATTTATCTCCTCCACATTAGTGACAAACTCAACGCCGATCCAGTGCTCATTAATAATTTTAAGGATGACGCCAAGGTAGAGATCATTTATAACGCGACGACAACTAAAATTGAAGGAGATAAAATGGTGACGACCCTCCACTACGAAGACTCGGCAAAAGAAGCTAAGAAGATTGCGGTGCAAGGGGTTTTTGTCACCATTGGGGCTATTCCTAATACCGATCCAGTCAAGGATTTAGTTAAGCTCGATAAGTTTGGGGCAATCGAGGCCGATCGCTATGGTACGACAAGCGTCGCAGGCTTCTTTGCCGCGGGCGACGTCACTGATATACGCGATGCGCAAATTGTGGTTGCCGCCGGCCATGGCTGTTCCGCCGCGCTGTCGGCAAGCGACTACATCAACCGACTAGTTCCCGCTGCGTAAGCCTTGGTTCTTACGTGATCGGGCTGGGTAGGGGAAGGTCTTTAAGCAAGCCTGACAGTTAGAGTATTGTTAGAGAGTATGCGTCTTACGCTCACCCGCTATCTTCTGCCCTCATCACACTACGTCCTCTTAGCGCTGTTGTTTTTTGCGGGACTCCAACTTGCCTTTTGGCTTCACCAATGGATCGTACCCCTCTTTGCGGGACTCTTTGTGCTGATGGTTATTGGTATTTTGCTCGTGCGGATCGAAGAACAGGGCCGCTTTCGTATTATGCAAGCAATTCTACCTATTCTGGCTGTTATCGGTTTGACTGGTTTTGGTCTCTTTCTACCACCACAACTCTTGCAGCTCTACTTCATCAGCGCGAGCTTATTACTTTTCTGGCTGCTTAAACATGGTGCTAAAATGGCTTATCCAACGTGGAACTGGACTTTATCTACTATTGTCTTCTTTTTGGACACCGCCGCGTTGCTCGGAGTACGTTTTCACCTCTATGTGCCAATTATTATTATTCTTGGGGGGCTACTGATAATTTCTTTCCTGATCAGCTTACAAGCGCTGCGCCGGATTACGCCCACGGTAAGTGAGGCTATTCTGATTGCGCTCACTATTGGCATCGGCCTCACCCAGCTCGCCTGGACGCTCCAATTTTTGCCGCTTCACTATGTAGTCCAGGCAGGAATTTTAGTGGCCTTCTACTATGTATTTTTCCACCTGATCAGCGTAAGCTATGAGAGACCCGTTCGCTTTAAGGATATCGCCGAATACGCCCTGATTGGAGCAGCTGCTTTAGGAATCATCCTCATTAACGCTCGTTGGAGGTAAGTATGCCACCACAATCTCACTCACCATCTGATCATATCATTCGCCTTTCATTTTTTGGTGTGGTCGTAGGTTTTCTCGGCATTCTACTCACTGGCTTATTGGGCGGTGTGGTGGCGCAACAAGCTTTCCAAAATTCGCTCCCACCACTCACTAATAACCCTGATCAGTTAGTCACCACTGTTCAAGAAGTCACTATTTCACCTAATACGTCAGTGGCCGCTCTTCTCGAGCGCACTAATCGTTCGGTCCTACTTCTCGCCCAGGGGACAGAGGAAAACACTAATATTATTGCCACAGGTTTGGTCTTGACCAATGACGGCGTGGTGGTAACAACCAATGATATGGCAGTCACCACGGCATTCGATTACGAAGGGCGCTCTCTGCCGCTTCAGCACTTAGGCAACGATATTCTCTTCGGTCTGACGTACTACCGCATCCCTGATAACGTTGTAGTACCGCTCGATATCGCCCAGCAAGATCCAGTGGTGGGCCAGGAACTCCTAGTGCTGACGCGCCAGACTACTACTTTTCTGCCCCGCATTAAGACTTTTCGCATTAATGAGTATAGCTTACCCGCTCCGGGTTTGCCTGTTGCCGTGCAGCGCGTGATGGTGAGTACTGCTAGCCCAGACGATACAACATCGGGTAGTCCTTTGCTTAATGATGAAGGACGCGTGGCGGGGGTGTTGCTTGATGCCAGCCAGGGCTTAGCATTGCCCATGAGCCACCTACAGGCTAGTATGGGGCGTCTCACCAGCGGACAAAGAGAGCTCGATCCTTTTGCTAATTTGGGCTTATCTCTCACGTATTCTTTTAAAACTTTGAGTTTGGGACAACCAGTCCAGTTCGTGGCGACCGTGAGTGCCGTGGTGCCGGGGTCGCCAGCCGCGCGCGCCGGCGTCGAGCGTGGTGACACTCTGACTCACATTGACGGCCAGCAATTGGACTGGCAGCGTATTGTTGCCAGTGACTTTACCAAATCCCTGCCTTTGCCAGTCACTATCCGGCGTGGCGCTGCAGAAACAGTCATTGTGCTACAGCCGGTGCCTAGCCCGGCTGCGCCCTAGTTTTTCCCGCTTGCATGGCTTAAATCATCAATAATGTGGCCACCCGCTAGGCGAGCAGGGTATACTAACACAACAGATTCTTATGAACATCCTTCGCCCTAAAATTGTCATAGGTGTCGCCCTTGTCATCACCATTCTTTTGCTGGTTTCCTTGGCTCAAGAGATGAATCGGCGACTCCAAGTGCAGCGCGAAGTCCAAAGACTCCAACAAGAAGTCCAGGCGCTCGAACGTGATATTATTGGGCTTGATAACCTTAATCAATATTTTCGGACAGACGCTTACCAAGAACGCTTGGCCCGCGAAAAACTAAATTACCAAGCACCAGGGGAGAAAGTAGTGCTGATTCCCGAGAAACAACAAGTATCCAGTGCTGACCCTGACACCGGAAGGGCCGAGGAGCGAGTATCAATACCCGAGCGCTGGTGGCGGGCTTTCTTTGTTTCCTCAAGTAAGCCTCGTTCAAGCAACTCGTAACGTGTGACTAAAGCATGGTATATCGATACCTTATTATTCCGCTCCTGCTCGTAGCGGGAGTATTGCCACTCGGTATCTGGGCTGGAGTACTGCTGGGCCCAAATCCCTTGCAACAGGTGAGTGCGGCTTTTCCCTGGCCGGTTGCGTGTTCCCTCCGCGGTTGCGTTTCTAGTCGTAGCTGGCAGCGCTTCCACAATATAAGGGCAGCCTTTGCCCTGGCGACTAACCAAGCACCACCCACCGGTGCCGAGTCTCTGACAACGCTCGTGCGGCAACATTTAGTAGAACACGCAACTACTACCTCACCCATAACCCCCGCAGATGCGCGGCGGTACCGAGAAGAAATTCTTAATCTGACAACGGACGAGCAAGTTCAGCCGATAACAAGTCTGACGCTTGAAGAGTATGATTATTTCATTGTCGAACCCTTCCTACGGCAAGAAGCTCTTCGCGAGTTGCGCCATGCCGAAACCCCGGTTGATTTATACCAACAACTCGCCGGGGAACAGCGAATAGTGGTCTTGCCGCGGAAACTATACTGGGATAAAGCGGCCGGTCGGGTAGCGACAAAGTAGCTGGTATCTTGCTTAATAGAATAATATTACCTACAAATATAGCACTACGGAGCCTTTGGCGGCGTGTGACCGAAATGTTTCCCCTAGGCGGGTGTAGTACAGTGGTAGTATACGACCTTCCCAAGGTTGAGATGTGGGTTCGATTCCCATCACCCGCTCAGATAATGAGAGAGGAGAGGGATCTCCTCCCTCATCGCTCACTCACGTTCGCTGCTCCTTTCTCACAGGGAGTCAAAAATCTCGGAATGAATCCGAAGATTTTTGAATTATTAAATAAGAAAAAACCACCCGAGGTAGAACCAGGGGTGGCGATGAACAAGCGGTGCTGATCTACAACCACTCGGCCGAGTAGCAGGGGTCATCCCAGCTTTTTGTTAGTTGGCTAATAATCTGCTTTCGGAGCTCTTTAGACAAACCATAAGTGCCCCAAAAGTTCGCACCTGACACTTTGCACTCATGAAAATCCACTCCCACTACATCGACACCATATAAGTTGGCGTCTCGTAAGTCTGTCTTGATGAATACAGCCCCTGCAAGTTGTGCCTTTCGTAGATCGGCTCCGCTAAGATCAGCCCTAGTGAGTTCCACTCCCTTGAGATTCGCATGGCGGAGGTCAGCATCGACGAAGCTTGTCTTATACAGTTTCGCATCACGTAAGTCAGCTGAAGAAAGATTGACATCGTTGAAAACAGCCTGGGTCAGATCACATTGGCGGAGATCGGCGTGCCGCAAGTCGGCACGTGAAAAGTTGGCGCGCACCAGAGCGATGCCAGCGAGACAAACATTAGATAAACATTTCCCTGATAGATCGACGTCATTAAGACTCAAGAAAATGTCCCGGCTGGCCCAAGCCATAAATTTATGGGAGAAACCCAAAGACTGCTCTGCCTCGTTAGGTGTGCTGCCCCGGATGGCAGCCAAGAGCTTATGGAAGGCATCAACATTCTCCTCGCACAGTAAGCGAATAAGATCTTCGGTCGGCAACTGACGCGCCATAGATATCTCCTAATGTCAGACACTAGTTTTGAAAGGGGCAAGCAAGTAATACTTGTTTACACTAATATCACCTTCTTGTCAACACGCATCCTATCCAGAGTGAAGACCAAAAGGTTCGAATCCTGTTCACGAAGGAGCTCATTGTACCGAAAATTGCTAGTGCAAGCGCCCGCCACGATGCCACATAAGCCATTGCCCTTAACCGGTCAACAACCACTGTCGCCGTCAATCTAGCGAGAGCATAGCACCTGAAGCTGCCCACGCAATCTTTTTGTCGGAGCGGACATTACTGGGGTATTCTTAAACAAGAAGCGGCTATGCTTGATCTTCTCTCATATCTTTCCTTCAGTGTGATTATTGCGTCCGGGCTGGCGGGCATATTTTTGGCCGGATACATTCGCTATAAAAAAATAAAGCACCAGGTGCTAGTATGCCCACTCAACTCGAACTGTGAAGCCGTTACCCATAGCGAATTTTCTACCTTTCTTGGTATTCCCGTTGAGCTACTCGGTATCGCTTACTATCTACTGATTACGATAAGCTATACTCTGTTTCTCTTCGTTCCATCACTGGCGACGATTAATGTTGTTTTTGCTTCGGTAATTATTTCAACAGGCGCTTTCCTTTTCTCGCTGTACCTAACCTTTATTCAGGCTTTCAGTCTGAAGCAGTGGTGCACATGGTGTCTCATGTCAGCCAGCCTGTGCACTATTATTTTTATTACGGCTTTGCTCGGCACGGAATACCACTTTATTGATCAACTGGCACAGAACCGTCGCGGTATTCTGGCGATTCATATGGTGGGGCTGGCCTTAGGTCTAGGCGGGGCGACGATCGCCGACATTTTCTTCTTCAAATTCCTCAAGGATTTTCGCATCTCCCACGAGGAGGCGGCGATTTTGCAGACACTCTCCCAGGTGATTTGGGCCGGCCTCGCGGTCCTCATCTTGAGCGGCATTGGCCTCTATCTGCCTCAAATGGAAATACTGAATGCCTCCAGCAAGTTTCTCGCCAAGATGGTAGTGGTGGGCGTGATCATTGTTAATGGTTCTATTTTAAACTTGGTCATCTCGCCGAAATTAGTGCATATATCCTTCGGCCAGGCACACGAACACCAGGCGGGGGAGCTACACCATTTACGCCGCGTTGCCTATGCTCTCGGAGCGGTCTCGGCCACCTCGTGGTGGTCAGCTTTTATCTTGGGTATGTTGCGCAGCGTACCGCTTACCTTGGGTCAACTCCTGTGGCTTTACGGCGTTCTTATTGCTGGCGCTATTTTAGGCAGCCAAATTCTCGATCGCTTCATCTCACGCCGACCGATAAGTCCATGAGCTTTATGACGAGGCGCTGCTGTAGCGGCGGAGTCCCGCCCGCCACGCTAGATTAGCTAAAGTAAGAAAAATACCGGTAATGATGAGAGCGACTGGCACCTGCCACCAGACCAGGCGGCCGGTTAACGTTTGGGCGGGGACAAATACCACAAAGGCGATGGGAATAAGATAGGTGAGTGTCAGGCGGGGCGTGCGCGGGAAGACATCAAAGGGCACGGTTAAAGGTTCGGAAAATAACACCATGAAACCCCAAAGTGCTTCGAGCCGTTCCAAATAAAAAACGAGGGAGGAAACCATGATGAGCAAACTGTAGTAAATAGTGATGCCGCACGCGGCCAGGACCACAAACAAACCCCAGCTAGAGGGCGAAGGGAACTGGGGTAAGTGCCAGACGGCATAGAACAGCAAGACAATCCCGGCCACAACATTACCTACGTTGTAGAGAGAGAAATTACGGAACGCCATGTAAAATTGTGCCGGGACCGGCTTGGTTAAATAAAAATCGAACGTGCCTTTCTGGACTAATTCGGGTAAGCCCATAATATTTTGCGAGAAGAGTGTATTGATAAGGCCTTCAATGAGGCGGGAGAGCGCCAAGACTACTAACACTTCGGCTTGGTTCCAGCCAGCAAGGGTTTCGGTGTTGCGAAACACGACCTCGATAAAGAAGATAAAGGTGGCCAGCCAGAGCACTTGGCGGGTGATGCCAAAGATAAAGTTAGCGCGAAAAGCGATTTCACGAATAATATTAACGCGCACTCCGGCCCGCCACACCCGCCACAAGTGCACGCTATTGTGTAGGAACGGCATAGCGTTTGAGTCCCCGGCGCCAAAGAAGCGCGAGGAGAGCAGTTAAACCAACAAGCCACGCAATCTGCAAGCCAAACAGTTTACCAAGCGAGTCGAGCTGCTGATTCATAAGAATCTCGATGGGAACAGAAATAACGTAGCGGAAGGGAAGGAAGCTAAAGATAGTAAAAGCGACCGCGGGTAGGGCAGCAAAGGGAATTAAAATGCCGGAGCTGACTTCATGTAAGAGATCTTTGTAACGCCGCAGCTGGTTGGCATCCTCGAGCCAAAAGGCGAGAATCCCTAAATTCATATCGAGCACAAAGGCAACGGCTGTGCCTAAAATGAGGCTGATAGTAAAAAGCAGCAGCCGCCAGGGATCATAGATCGCCGGCGAAAAGACGGCAGGAAATACTACGGCTGTTATTACCACAAGCGGCACAGGAATAATAAATTTAATAACCTTCTCAACGATGTTGTTAGCAATGTGCCGCCAAAAGATCGACAGGGGACGGGTTAAATAAAAGGTGATTTCGCCATTTAAGATTTGGCGGGAGAAGAAAAAACCGTTCCAGGCGCTCGTCGCCACAATTACGAAGATGATTAAAATATAGTACGTCAGCGTATCCTGGGAAGAGAGAGCGAATGAGCCGCTCTGCGAGACAGTGTACCAGATGACCAAGGAAATCAACGGTGTGGCCGCTTCCGTTAGTACCCACAAAATCAAATCGAAGCGATACTGCAGCATGGTGCTCCACTCGAGCGCAAAGAGACGGGCGACTTTATGCATACCTAGTATATCAACATTCAAAACCACACACCGCTATCTACTACTGGGGCCAATACCATGACTTTGAACGAGAATGTGTGGTGCAACCTGTTCGCCTGATATCTAATATCTCCTTCAGTAGTAGTTACAACAGCTACTTGAATTCTACCAGGCAGTAACGAGGTAGCGAACAGGTTGAATGTTGTATTACTAGGCATAATCCTTACCGAGAAACAGTTCACGCACAACATCTTCAAGCGAAGGGTCTTCAATGGCAATGTCTTGCACGGGTAAATGTTGCAGAATGCGCGCGGCGGCCGTGCTGGTTTCACGGCGCGGCACATGGAGGATAGCGTGAGTGCCTTCTTCCCACTCAACCACTTGGCCGTAAGGGACAAGCGTCTCTTTGGTGACCTTGGTCGAGAAAGTTAAAACAACACGCTTGTGGTCAACGTGCTGGGTGATAAGGTCATTGGTAGCCCCATCAAAAGCAACCTTACCGTGGTCAATAATAATCAGTCGGGGACAGAGCTCGCGTACGTCATCGAGATAGTGGCTGGTGAGAATAATTGTTGCTTGGTGTTGCCGCTGGTACTGCGTGAGGAAGCCGCGAATCTTTTGCTGGACGACAACATCAAGCCCGATCGTTGGCTCATCAAGAAACAAAACTTTGGGGTGGTAAATAAGCGCCGCCGCGAGTTCGCCGCGCATGCGTTGGCCCAGAGAGAGTTTACGAACCTGCATCTTTAAAAAATCATCAAGATCAAGTAAGTGCCGCAACTCCGCTAAATTTTTCTCGAAGTCAGCCGTAGATAGTTCGTAAATATCTCGCTGTAATAAGAGCGAGTCGTACAGTGGCAAGTCCCACCAGAGCTGCTGTTTTTGACCCATCACTAAGGAAAATCGTTTCAAGAAATTTTTATGACGCGCTTGGGGGACGTAACCCATTACCCGCGCTTCGCCACTCGTTGGGTAGAGTAACCCCGAGAGCATCTTCAGCGTCGTGGTTTTGCCGGCTCCATTAGGACCAATGAAGCCCACAAATTCTCCCTCATTAATTGTCAGGTTGATATTGTCGACAGCAGACACGATACGGTACTGCCGATTAAATAGGCTCTTGAGCGATCCGCCCAGGCCAGGTTCTTTAATAGGAACTTTAAATTTTTTAGAGAGATTTTTGGTGGTAATAATAGCTGACATGGCGGTCATTGTAGCGCCTTTTAGTAATCCTGTAACTTCATTTACAGCTTTTCGGGTGCCGAGAGAGGAGGGGCATAATAAATTTGACATAAATTGTTATATATGCTATCATTATAAGCTGGCTCGGAGAGTCGGCGGCTCTAGACATGCGGATCTAGCGCACCTGTTCTTCCCGCAACCGGGGATACCGCAACCCCACGCAAGGAGGCCTATCATGGCCCAGACCACCCACATCTTCCGCGTCAAGACGGCCAAGAGACCGGTCGGGAAAAGTCCCGGCCTAAGTCGCGACATGGTCGCGTTCTTCCTCCAACGGTATGGGAGAACCGATCCTGGCAACGGCAACCACCAGCGGATTGTTACCTTTGGTGTCCGGGGCTAAAAAGGACACCACCTTTCTGTTACTTTTTAAGGAGGGTTTATGATCCTGGCGCTTGTGGCACCATTAGCCTGGCATCTGTTCATCACTCGTTGGGGACAGCCGCCGGATGCATTCTGCACCGGCTGCCATGTACTCACCTGTGCCGCCATCGGTGGTATGGCCTGGAGTGTCGGCGGGCGCTTTAAAAAGCGCTAACCTACTCGACCCAAAGAGCCTTCCTTCGCCACCTGGCCCGGCTCACACAATTGTGTGACCGGGCTTTTTCATCTCTGGGTATTTAATGTAACCTAGATTTTCTTGATGAAAATAAGTACAGTGAGAGGTGCCTTATACTTTAATTTTCTTGCAAAGAAATGTCACAAAATAATCTACAGCAGTTGGGACTAAGCTTTGTGGCGGGGATATTGGGCGCTTTAGTTGTTTTGTTAATTGCCGCGCGCAACCCCGAGCTCGTACCCGGTTTTCCTGACTTATCGCTTACCTCCCAGCGTTCAAGCCTAACAGCGCCTGGGAGCGTGCCCGCCTTAAGTGGGGACGAGTTCGCCATTGTGGACACGGTGAAAGCAGCGAACCCGGCTGTCGTCTCAATTGTTATTACTAAGGATGTGCCTGTTATCGAGCGTTACTTTGAAGATCAACCCTTCAGTAATCCCTTTAATGATTTCTTTGGGGACGGGTTTTTCAGTCCTTTTCAATTTCGGGTGCCCTCGCTACGACAGCAGGGCACCGAGAAACGAGAAATCGGCGGCGGGAGTGGCTTCCTGATCTCGGCTGACGGCATGGTGATCACCAATCGCCACGTGGTCGCCGACACAACGGCAGAGTACACGGTCTTTACTAATGATGGTGAAAAACATACGGCCACGATTGTGGCCCGCGATCCCGCTAACGACATTGCCATTCTCAAAATTGAGGGAGGCGACTACCCTTTCCTGCAATTTGGCGACTCCGACGCGCTGCAGGTTGGCCAGACGGCGATTGCCATTGGCAATGCCTTGAGCGAATTCAGGAATACGGTCTCGGTGGGAGTTATTTCCGGGCTGTCGCGCTCCATTATTGCCGGTGATGCATCGGGACAATCGGAGCAGTTAGAACAAGTTATCCAAACAGACGCCGCCATTAACCCCGGTAATTCCGGCGGGCCGCTGCTGAATCTGGCAGGACAAGTGGTCGGCGTCAATGTTGCCGTCGCTCTTGGCTCCGAGAATATTGGTTTTGCGCTGCCGGCTAACACGGTGAAGGCGGCGGTTGATTCTGTGCAGAGAACAGGTCGAATTGTTCGTCCCTTCTTAGGCGTGCGCTACACCCAGATTACTCCTATTCTGCAAGAAAGAGAGCAACTTTCGGTTGATTATGGTGTTTTAGTTACTCCCGGTGAGACAACGAATGAACCCGCTGTCATCCCCGGCTCGCCCGCAGATAAGGTTGGTATCCGCGCCGGCGATATTATTCTTGAGGCGGATGGCAGGCGATTGGATGATACGACTAGTTTATCAGCACTGATTCGGCAAAAAGAAGTCGGAGAAACTGTGCAGCTTAAAGTTTTAAGTCAAGGCACCCAAAAAGATGTTACTGTCACGCTCGAAGAAAACTCGCAATGAAGCTGTCCCCGCCGCTGATGGTGGGGTATTTACGGAGGGCAATAAAAGTCACCACGGGCGGGACACCCGTGGTATCGGGGAACTTTTGTCTGCGGCGTGCCGGCTCCGCCGCGACAGTGACAAAGCCCTTCATCCTCGGGCTTACGGACTCCAGATAAACCCCGCAAAACAGTGGCCTTGAACCTCACTTTTAAGGAAAGAGTTTTGCGGGTAGTAGCAATGATTGCGCGAGGGCAAGTGCTGACCTACAAAGAAGTGGCAAGGCGGGCAGGAAGTCCGCAGGCATATCGGGCAGTGGGCAACATCTTGCGCCATAACTATAATCCTGCTATTCCATGCCACCGCGTCGTCCCTTCAAGTGGTGGACTCGGAAACTACAATCGAGGAGCTGCACGCAAGCGGCAATTACTCCAGGAGGAAGGCGCACTAGCACTAGTAGAACAACACTATGACTGAAGAAATCTATACTAATACTTGGGATGAGGGCAACTATCGCTGTTCACACTGCGGCCAGGTACTCTTTGATTCAGACGCGAAGTTTAAATCCGGCACGCGGTGGCCAAGTTTTCGCTCGGCTCGACCAGGCACAATTCACACCCGGCCTGATCACTCGCTGGGTATGGAGCGCACCGAAATACTCTGCAGCCGCTGCGGACAACATCTGGGGCACGTGTTTCCTGATGGAGAAATATCGGGTGACACGCACCCGGCAGCCGGTAATCGCTTTTGTGTTTTATCATCAGCTTTAGTCTTTGCAGAAAAAGAAGTACCTGGGAAAAAAGAGCACTAAGTATATCTGTTACAGTAGAAAGTGAGTGCCACAGCTTAGGCTTTGCTTTTTTGGGATAAATCATTAAATTGCTTATGAGGCTTCTACCAACAAACGCGAATCTAGGCCACCTTAGCTCAGAGGTAGAGCAACGCATTCGTAACGCGTAGGTCGTGAGTTCAATTCTCACAGGTGGCTCTCTTTCATAAATTGACGTATGGAAACACGTGACATTGAGTTAGAACTGATTAATCTTCAAGAGCGGCTTACGAAAGTAGCCGACCGGCTTTGAGGTACCAGCCCTAAAACAGCGTATTGGCGAGATTGAGGAAGCCCAGGCCCAGCCAAATTTCTGGCGAGACCAAGAACGGGCCCAGCATCAAACTCAAGAATTGGCACGGGCGAAAGCGACGGTGGAGTTCGTGGAGCAGCAGACAAAAATTATTGACGAGACGCGCGAACTCCTCAAGCTTGCCACAGCAGAAGAGGATGCAGCTACCCTTAGCGATATTAAAAAAACGAGCGCGGCGGTGGCAGCGACACTGACACGGAAAGAACGAGAATTACTCTTCAATGGACCGCATGATCAAAGTAATGCGATTGTGATGATTCAAGCCGGCGCGGGGGGGACTGATGCCCAGGATTGGGCGATGATGCTCGAGCGCATGTACCTACGGTTGGCAGAGTCCCGGGGTTGGAAAAGCCATTTGCTCGAGCGCCAAATAGGGGAGGAGGCCGGCATTAAACACTCAACGTTTGAGCTTAAAGGGAATTATGCTTATGGCATCTTAAAACAAGAGCATGGTGTCCATCGGTTAGTGCGTCTCTCACCCTTTAACGCGGATAATTTACGCCAAACATCCTTTGCTGGTGTAGAAATTCTGCCCAAAATTACTTTCCAAGAAGCAATGCCGCTTGATACCAAGGATCTTGTTATTGATACGTTTCGGGCAAGTGGGGCGGGCGGGCAGCATGTTAATAAAACCAGCTCGGCCGTGCGGATTCACCATTTGCCCACGGGCATTATTGTCAGCTGTCAGAATGAACGTTCCCAGGCGCAAAACAAGGAGCAAGCATTGAGTATCCTGCGCGCCAAACTTCAAATCCTAGCTGAACAGGCGCACGCAGAGCAATTAAGCGAGCTAAAAGGAGTGGCTCATGAAGTAGCCTGGGGAAATCAAATTCGCTCATATATCTTGCATCCCTATACACTCGTTAAAGATCACCGCACTGGCCAAGAGGAAACCGATGTACACAAGGTTCTTGATGGCGATCTGCAGGCTTTTTTACCGCTGTAATCTTCTTTTCTTAAAATAGACGCTTAGGGGGAAGCAAAGCATATGATATACTGGCCTATACAAGCTTTCCCTATATATGCTTACTTATAACCAGCCGCGCGCATGATTACCTTTACCGAGGTATCAAAAGCCTATACGCCCGAAAGTGCCGCGCTTGCGAACGTTACCCTCAAGATTCCAACTGGTGATTTTGTTTCGATCGTGGGTCAGTCCGGCGCCGGTAAATCAACGCTCCTCAAACTACTCTCCGCCGAAGAGCGCCCGTCAGCGGGAAAAATTGTCATTGACGGCTGGGATATCACCCAGATCAAGAAATGGCAAATTCCTCACCTGCGGCGGCAAATTGGCGTGGTGTTTCAGGATTTTAAACTCCTGCCCAAGCGCACGGCTTTTGAAAACGTGGCGTTTGCCATGGAAGTGGGTGGCGCTCTGTCGCGCGAGATTCGCGAAACAGTACCGCATATTCTCAAATTAGTTAACTTGCTGGAAAAAGCGAATGTCTACCCCACGGAAATGTCGGGTGGCGAGAAACAGCGCGTGGCAATTGCTCGGGCCTTAGCGTATAAGCCACAGATTCTCTTAGCTGATGAGCCAACCGGTAACCTCGATGCACTCCATTCGTGGGATATTGTCCAACTGCTAATTAAAATTAATAAATTAGGTACAACCGTGTTGCTGGCCACACATAATGATGACATTGTGAACGCACTTAAAAAAAGAGTAGTTACTATTAACAAGGGGGCGGTGATCTCTGATCAGCAGGGAGGAACCTATAAATTATGACCCCGAAATACATCTTTCCCCATGTTCTTCTCGCAATTTTAGGAAATACTACGGATACTTACCTGCTGGAGAAGAACATGGTAGTGCTCAACGTCATAATTGTTTAGAATAGCTATGTTGCCAGAAATATTTTTCCCTCTAAGGAATCTAAAACTAGTCGTATCGGCCAAATGGCCGGGAAAGTTGTTATACGGGGTATGATTGGCATTTCCTTTATGCGCATTCTGCGGACCGCTTTCCAGAATTTGTGGCGTAATATCTGGCTGGCGGTGGCAACGCTCATTATCACGACGATTACGCTCTTGATGATGTCCGTGCTCTACTTTGCTAACATTTTTGGGGTGCAAGTTCTCCAAAATATTGAAGATAAAGTTGACTTGTCCGTGATTTTCAAAGAAAACGTTCAGGAACAATACATTACTACCATTGCCCAGGAAGTACGGGCACGGCAGGATGTGCAGGCGGTAACCATTGTGACGAGCGCGCAAGCTTTGGATATTTTCCGCCAACGCCACGTAGATGACCCCTTAATCGAGGAATCGCTGCAAGAGCTCCAAGATAATCCGCTGCCGGCCACTATGTACATTGTGGCCACTGAACCGCGGTTCTATCAAAATATTGCTCAAAGCCTTGAGGCTGAGAAGTACAGCCCTTTTATTGATCGGGTTAATTATGAGAATTCGCGCGGAGTGATTGAGCGCCTAATTGCCATTATTTCCTCGGTTAAAAACATCGGATTCTTGGTGACGGTGACGTTTGCGTTGCTCGTGGTCCTGATCATGTTTAATACCGTCCGGCTCGCCATTTATAGTTTCCGTGAAGAGATTGACATTATGCGCTTGGTCGGTGCCTCGCGCTGGTTTATCCAGGGACCCTTTGTGATTGAGGCAGTGATTGTGGCAGTTGTCGCCGTCGGGGTTGCCAGTACATTGATCTACCCCGCGCTCAAAGCAGTCGCCCCGCAACTACAACGGTTCTTCTTTGATACGCAAGAGAGCCAATTCAATATTTACCAGTACGCGCTTGAACACTGGACAACCGTGATTGGTTTACAAATGCTTTTGGCCGTGGGTCTGGCAATCTTCAGTAGCTTGATCGCCGTCCGCCGTTACCTCCGCGATTGATAATACCCTGGGTAGGTGTCTTTAAAGGTAGGTAAACGGCGTTTAAAGGCGACTTAAAATATCATTTAAGGACGCGGGTAGTTCTTGGACACGGACAAGGGGCGTTTGGCTGACAATGTCATAGACAGAAGGCAGGTAGCGCGCTGACTGCACGATAATGCGCAGTCGTTGGCCGACAAAGCGAGATGAAGGCAGCAGCCGCACCTCTATCACTCCAGGGTGGCCGCGGAGCTTGCGCAAAACGTCATACCGCAAACCCTCGATCCAAACATCAAGAATGCGCGGACAAGCTAAGGCATTGGCAATCTCATTGCATGTGCCTAAATGCGCCAGAGTAGCTTGGTGGAGAAGCACCATGGGCCAGTCTAACGTTTCAGCGGTAGCGACAAATCGCGTGGCAACAATAATAGTGCGGTTAGGAAAGAGTGAGGGTAATAAACTCTTGAGCGGTAGAACACCGAGCTGATCGGCAGTATCATCAAGTAAGATGAGCGGGGCATCCGAGAGGGCCGCACGCGCGAGATTAAGACGCAGCCGCTCGGCCGTAGAAAGTAAACGAGCAGACCGATGCATAACCGAGTTTAATTGTACCAGGTCACTAATCTCACCAATGCGGGCTGGCAGACTGGTAATCTGATGAGTAGTGCCAAAAGCTTGGAGAACCTCAAACGCGCTCTCGTGCGCAGGTTCCGACTCTTCGGCCGAAACATACCCAGCTGCTAAATCTTTAACTTTATGGGGGGCCACGCCATTAACATGAATTGTACCCTTGCTCGCTGCCGTTATACCGGCCAGAAGCCGCAGTAACGTAGTTTTGCCTGCTCCTTCACGGCCGAAAACGGTCACGCAGTCACTTTGATTTAGGCGTAAATTGATGTCGCGCAAGACAGAGTGAGGGTGAGGAGACCGGCCGAAAAGTGAAGTCAGGAAGGAGGATTGGGGCTGATAGTCGACGTAGACATGGCGCAGATCAACAAACGAAGGCTGGTGGTCCATGCAGGCTAGTATATCATACTGCCCTTGGGTTAGGCGCCCGGCAGTGGACAAAAAATAAAGGGTGGCGGTATGGTAATTGCAGAAGATTGTTCTCTTTAACCAATCCACCCAATTCGGGAGGAAAAATCATGACGCAAGCTCTGGCTGTCGAAAAGATAGTGGAAAAACTTTGCGCCTTCTTCACTCCACCCCGTTCCCATCTCATTCTCAATCAAAAGCAATACAAAAGATTGAACACTCCCGTCTATGTGATGGCGGTGTGGCAAGGGCAGAGCAGAAATTTTGCTTTTCCGGTCGATGAACCGATGGACGCTGACATTCTTCCCCGTACTTTCACACTGACCAAGTCTGATGATTTAGCAGTATTCATGCTCGGCAGTGCGGCGGAAGTATTGAATGCCAGAGTGAGGCACCTCACTGCTTTTCTTGGCCATCGCTCACCGAATTTGCATCTACCGGCTGACTCGACGCTGGACTACTTGACTGCCGCCGAGACCAATAACCAACTTGATACACTAGAGCAGCTTGGCGAAGTTGAGGTTGGCCTCGATATACATGTTGCTCTGCCAGGGACAATGCAGGCGCCAAGGTGCTTTAAATCAGTGGTTCGGGCGGTGCCTTTGGCCGCGCTGTTTACTCCGGCACAGTTGGCGCAGGCACTCCAAGTGGACCAGCCAAAGCTGCGATTTCGAGAGTTTTTCTAAAGCGCAGACCATGAGAGCCCCCACGTCGATCAGGGAAGACGACGTGGGATTTTTAATTGTGAGACTCGGCGGGCGGCGGGAGAGGTGTCCCTGTTGTTACGGGCGTTTGCCAAGCTTGCTTGGCGGATAGGCGAGCGCCGAGTAACCCGGGAACATACTGAATGGCTAAAAATAAACTAAAGGTAAAAATCATGTCGCCAAAGAGCGTGTTGCGGAAGAAGGGCAGGGCATAGAGATACGATAAGATAAGGCCGTCGAGCGTGCGGGCATACATGCCTGACCACCACCACACCGCGGCATTCGTCACGAGATAAAATAACACCGAGCTTATAACAGTCACGCCGATGGTCCGCCAGGGCCGAAAACTGCCATGAAGCAGGTGGCCGAGTAAGGCAATAAGGCCAAAGCAGCTATAAACTGCCACCGTGATTTCGATTTGGTCAAAGCCGATCATGGTGTCGGAAATGAACATGGCAACCAACGGCAGGGCGAGAGCCAGAGGAACACTCACCATAGATCCAGCGACAAGTGCCAGGGCGGCTATGGGTGCCACGTTAGGAATATGCTCGCTCACCCGGGCGGCAACGGAGAAAATAACGAGGCTTATCATTAACAAGAAAGTATAAAATTGCGATAATCTCATATCACCACCTTAGAGCACGTTAAGCTTAGCGAGCAAGCGCGTCAGCGTTACCCCCACGCCAATATTCGCTAATCCAAAGAGAGCAAAGGCAAACCGGTGATCAGTTGCCGTCACTGGCACAGGCGGAGTAAGCGAGGAGGAAAGTGGTGGCGTAACGCGCGGCGATGATAGCGGAGAGATTATCGGTGACGATAGAGCCGCTTGGGTAGCCAATCTCTCATCGGGGCCGGCGAGGCTCTGGTAGTAAGGAGAGGGCGACATAACGGGGACGCTGGTGGTGGTGCCGGCTGCTCTTGCGACGGGCGGCACGGAAATTTGAGTCGCAAGGAGAGAAGAGTCGTCGGTGGTAATTTGGCCGCCCACAATATCAGTAATCACTGGCAGGGTCGTAACCGGCCACGGCGTACCGAGAAGAGCGACTGCTGCGTACGCTGTCATAAAAGCCGACACATCGGTATGTGACCGCCACCCAAAACCACCGGTGGCTGATTGATACCGCAGCAGAGCATGCCAGGGTGTGGCGCCGGTAGTATTTTGCCAATCGTTGGGATTCTCACCTAGGGCAATAATGGCTTGCAGAGCCCACGCCGTGCTGGCCGAGTTTTCGCCAAAGCCACCATACTGATCTTGATTAAGCTGCAAGTAGTGCCGCGCGCGCTCGAGCGCCTCCTGAACATTATGCTCGCCACCCTGTCGCTGATAGGCTTGCAGGGCTTGGGTCGCCGCGGCGGTAATATCAATGCCTACCCACGAACCGTTCGCTGTCTGCTTGGTAAGAATTGTTTGGACGGTGGCGGCAATCGGGTTACCGCTGACTGGCTCACCGGCGGCCAGCAGAGCGAGAACTCCAAAAATATCATCATTCACGAGTGTTTCTTCGCCAATTTGATTGTGGTGATAGTAGCCTTTGAGCTTCGTAACTAAGTTTTGGCCGCCGAAGCGCCGCGGGTCACCGCCCCCCGCTCGCACCGCCAATACGAGCCGTTCTACATCTAGAGCGGATTCAAGAGACGTCCGGGCGAGCGCGTGGGCCAAACTATTGCTACCGACCGTAACGGCGCTGGCTCGTTCATTATTAGCTCCAAAGGCAATGGCACTCCACGCCGAGGTAATTTGACCATCAATACTGCCGTCACCCTGCTGGCGGGCGCGCAGATAACGGAGCGCTTGGGCAGCGCGCTCTTGCCGGTCAGTCGTTGTTATTCCAGCCACGTGCCCGGGTGGGGGAGTGGGGGATGGAGATAGTGTTGGTATCGCTGGAGTCGGTGAGGGACTGGGTAATGGTGACGGGAAAAGACTGGGGCTAGGAGAGCTACTGGCAACAGGGCTTGGGGAAGGGCTTAGAGATGGCGAGGGGGTGGGAGTGGGAGAGGATATGGGACTCGGTGAAGGCACAAGCACGGTGACTACCTGGCGAGCACTGCGGATAAAAGTAGGGCCGGAAGCCTCAATAGTTAATTCACCAGGGGTGGGGGTGATGATCACCACGCCATCAGCGCCAACTTCGTGTGACTTGTCATTGACATGTAGGGTAGCGCCGCCAGCATTTTCCCACTGTCCGTGCCAGTTAAAATTTTCATCGTAGTCACCCACACGCTGCTCAACCAAAATTTCCGCGGGTTGATCAGCATTTATGGGAGATGGCAAAGTGACGCGCAGGGGAACGCCCGGAAAAGCAGCAAAGGCTAACAGGAGATCATCTCCGGACTGGGGAGTGTAGCTATCTATCCCAACAGCCGCCGGGTCATAATTGACAAAAAATCCCCAGGATTTTGAGAAATCTGCAGGTGTGTCGTCATTGCCAATTCGTTTGAGGAAAAGGCCAAAGCCAAAATCCTGAAATTCATAGGTTAAACCCGTAGCTTCCGCGGCAGCAACTAATGCGCAAGCACCCACTGAACTCAACTCATGGGCAACTCCCGTCGTATCTACCACCGTGCAGTCACCAGCAGCGACGTGACCGGCGAACAGGGTGGCGGCGCTGCCCTCAATGCGCAGGTGGACAGTGGTGGCCGCGCGTACCGGAACAAATGTAACCGCAATGGCGCCGGTCGTGAGGATAAAGAACAGCCCGGCAGCGACAACGCGGTGAATGTTTTCTCTCATTGCCCGTCCTCCATGTGCATCGCTTCATACTGCCAGCTGATTTGATCGCCCAGATTGACGATGGCATTAGAGGCTCCAAGCGGGGAACGAGTGCTATTGATGTAGAGATACCAATAAAGTTGCTGGGTAGGATCATTGGCGAGGCCGTTAATAGATTCTACGAGCAGCCCAAGGGATCCGCCGAAATCTTTGGTAGTCATAGTGAGACCATGCGCCGCCGCCGCGTTCATAACTTCAATTACCGTCCGGGGCGCAGTCGTGGCTACTTGATAATCGGTATTCTGGCCCTGCGCTGCTATACGTAAGCCCACTGTTTCTGTGGGTGCACTGGCTGTCGTTACGACAGCTGTCGTGGAGGGAGGGAGAACTACTGGAGCCACTGAAGCAGTGGCGGAAAAGGTGGCGGTGGCCGGTGTGGTTGCCAGAGATGGGGGTGTTTCACTGGCTGGTTGCTGGGGCCAGCGAGTGAGTACGAAACCGAGGATGATGACCAGCGGGACAAGAATAGCGAGGATAATAGCTTCCCCCTGAATTAAACCTGTTTGTCCATTTTTTCTATAGGGTGGCGCCCCAGAGAGAAGATCGGCAATTTTCTTCATGATAATAATAGTGATAAAAAAATTAACCTCTGCCCAAGACAGAGGATATTTTTACACCACTAGTAGTGGATTCCTGCTCGGGAGAGTGACACGTTAGCGAAGGATCGGACTTTAACCCCTTGACTAGCTCGGGGTAAACCGTTGCGGCACAGTGTGGGAATTACACCCACTTCACTTCACAAACAATTTTTAATTGGCAACGAATTGCTTACTTATTAGTATTCCTAAAGTTGCGAAGCGGTCAAGTAAGAATGAATGAATTTTTCCACATAGTGTTTGGAAATCAATACTGTGTCCTTGAGAGGATTCGAACCTCTGACCTTTGGCTCCGGAGGCCAACGCTCTATCCCCTGAGCTACAAGGACATAACCAAATGTGGGCGTACCTCACTATACGACGCAGATACCACCCCCGCAAGCATGCTGCCGCGCTATCTTTACAGGAGGATTGTCCCTGGGTATGCTTAGGTGTTTATGATGTCCATATGTCGTGGGGAAAGAATATCCCCCTTAGGTTTTCTCTTTGTTGCCTGCGCACTCGTGAGTGCCTCCTGGGGACACGTGTTGCCTGATCATGTACTTGCGCAAGAAAGTTCAGCGGCAGTCGTTTTCCAGATAACCGATGATCGACACGCCGTGCAGCCGGGCGAGAGCGTTGTGTTTCGCGTTACCGCCCGCAACTCGCAAAGCAGTGATGCTGGGGGAGTACGAATCACTGCTCATATTCCTGATTACCTCGTGCCGCTCTCTACTTCGCCAGCGGTTATTGCAAATCCCGATGCCCGCACGTTGACGTGGGAGAATATTACTCTGCCGGCGCGAGCTGAACAAACTTTTTCCTTCCGTGCCCAAATCGCCCAAGAAACACCTCCTAACACCATGCTGCGCACTGCCGCCGAGATTATTGGTCCGGGGGTGCGCAGTAATTCTACGGACACTACACTTGTGGAATCAGTGCCGTTTATTGTGACCGAACAAGCAGCTACCACCACTGCTCCAAGTGTAGTGACTACACCGGTGCCACCAGCGGTTGTGCCCACGGCCCGCACTGGTCCAGCACATGGTCTGGCTATAGCGAGCCTGGCGCTCGTACTAGCGGCGGCGGCAGGACGGGCTGCCTACCAACAAACAGGGGTATCTGTCCATAATTTTCGCCCATTCTCCCAATTTTAGCGTTAAGGATGTTAAAAATGGCAGGGAAATGTCATTGCTCCTCTAATAGAGCCGCGTTATCGTAAGGAAATATTCATTACCTAACTAGATTTAAGAGATGACGAGTGCAGCCATTATTACGATTGTGGTCGCCGTAACTATTGTCGCGGGCAGTACAGCCCTAGGGACGTACTACTGGCGTACTTCATCCACAACACCTCGCCCCGCATCTGTAGCAATATCTTTGCCGTCGGTTGCTCCTACACCTCCCGCCAGCCCTGACGTCAAGGAAGGCGACGAACAGACAGTGACAAGCCCCCTGGTCCAGGGCACGAGCCAGCAGGTTGTTCCGTCGCCCGCACCATCATCCTTGTCAGTAGCAATCTCGCCCCCGCCTGCCGCGACCGATTCTTCAGCCTCGTTTATGCTCGATTTTATGGATACTCCCGATACCATCCGTACCGGGCAATCTTTTACAGTGCGGTGGCGCGTGACGGGACCCGCGGGAGCAGCAGGGGAGAAGACTGCTCTTAAAGTTTCATTAGCGACTAACTCTGCCAATAATGGCAGCCAGGCGGCGACTACAAATAATACGACTAATTCCTTCGGCCCATTTATAGTGCCGCGCACATTTTCCAGCGACTTTAAATTTGGTAATGCGCCAGGTACAATCAATGTAGAAATCACCGCCAACATTGGCGGCCAAGAACTACGGCAAACTAAGGCCATCCAATTAACACCTGCCTAGCAACTCAACGAGAAGCAGTGCCAGTAGTGGACGACAGTGCTAATGGCAACGTATACTTTTTCGTATCATGGCAGACAATGTTATACCCACGACCCAATCCGGAAAACTACTTGGATTTGTTATTGTTGCCGGACTCTTTTATTTAGCGGGGCAGTATATTGCTTCAGCGCCCCAGCGTGCTTCTCAAGAGCAGGAAGCAGAACGCCAAATTACCGTCTCGGGTCGCGGTGAAGTGCACAGTCGGCCTGACATCGCATATCTTACTTTAGGCGTCAATACGGGCGTGCGGCCATCGGCCGAAGAGGCATTAGGCCACTTAAGCGACCGCTTTACCGCCGTGGTCACGGCAGTGAAAGGCGCCGGGGTAGCCGAGGACGATATCACGACTACCAATGTATCCATTAATCCGGTCTATGACTATGTCGAGGGCCGACAAATTCTTCGCGGCTTCGAAGCCCAGGAGTCTATCCGAGTAAAAATTCGCGAACTTAACCGCATTGGGGAAGTATTAACGCGGAGTACGATTGAAGGCGTTAATCAAGCTGGCGGAATTTCCTTTGCGATTGATGATGCCGAGGCGCTCCAACAAGAAGCGCAAGAACAGGCGATCGCAGACGCCCAAGAAAAAGCGGAACAACTGGCGCGCGCGTTACAAGTCCGCTTAGGGTCCGTTAAATCTTTTTCCTCATCGCCCTCACCTCAAGACCCGCCAATTTTATACGAGCGAGCAGCCCTCGAGGCGGCGGGGAGTGCGGCTGCGCTTCCGGTGCCCCCAGGTTCGCAAGATATCGTGGCTCAAGTCACCATTACCTATGAACTACGCTAGTCGGTGGACGCCGTTCGAAACCTTTTCACCACTTAGTCCAAATAAAAGTCACCACGGGCATAAGCCCGTGGTATCGGGGGACTTTTGTCTGTGGCGTGCCGGCTCCGCCGGAACAGTGACAAAGCCCTTCATCCTCGGGCTTACGCCCGAGGTCTTACGGGCTCCAGATAAAGCTAATATGACAGGCAAGTAATGTACAAAAAAGGGTGCTAGTCCGTGGCACCCTAAAACTAAATGAGCTATTGATTCTCTGCTTGTGGTTTCCATTGTCGGTATTCTAGTTCACGCCGAAGTTCCTCAAGAAGTTCCTGCTCTGGTCGGTGAGCATTCTGCTGAAGAAATTGAGCGCATTTAAGCACTTTCGTTTTACCCTGCGGAAGAAGTTCACACCAGGCATCGAAAGTTTCTGCATTAATCTCTTCAATATCTTTTTCCATGCCATCCAGTAAAACAAGTGAAATTACTCTGCTCGTGCGTTTGTTTAGTTCAGTGAGCACTTCGTCTTGAGACAATCTAGCCGCAACACGAGCGACGTGAAGAGCTTGTCCCCAATACGCTTCAAACATAATTTATCCTTTCAAAAGAGCAGTTTGTTATCTATGTTGATCCGTTTTGTGATAGCTTATCACAATATTCAATTTTCATAGTTTCGCACTATAGACAGGATCAGAACCTTTTTCCAGAATACACCCGCCCAATTTTTTATCACCACCTTTGCGATACCAAATGCTTCCGACTAAGACGTTGGCTCCATTGTTGGTTCATGGACGGTGCCCTATAAGGCTGATATACTCCATAGTTAAACTATGAGCATACTTCGTGATATTCAATTTAGGACAACTGATGGGAAGGGCGGCTACATAGCCCTTGATCGTTTTCCTGATTCTTGCCCAGCATGCGACCAGTCTATTGAGCCAGTCTTCGTTGATGCCTTCTCTAATTACACTGGAAGCATGGACGGTTTTCTGCAGGCAGTTTTTCGTTGCCCAAGACATAAGTGCGGGAGAATTTTCCTTGCGTATTATGTCGGTTCAAGAAGTATGCGCTCCGATTTAATGGAATTAAGCCAGATTGGCATTTTGACATCAGTGGAAGGTCGCTCTTTTGACCAGATAATCAGGGATATGTCAGAACGATTTACGGTTATATACCTTCAAGCCGAAATTGCGGAGCATAATGGCTTAAAGGAGATATGTGGTCCAGGGTATAGAAAGGCACTTGAATTTTTGATTAAGGATTATTTGCTTCGGCAATGTGGAGGAGATGCACATAAAGAAGCCGCGGTAAAAAAGAAGAAGCTAGGAGCCGCCGTAAAAGACATTGACGATAGCAACATTCAGGCAACGGCAAAACGTGCTGCTTGGCTGGGAAATGACGAAACGCACTACGAACGCAAATGGACCACTAAGGACCTGACTCACCTTAAAGACTTGATATCCTTAGTTGTGAACTGGATTGAGAACACAGAAAAAACTAAAAAATATGTGGAAGAAATGCCTGAAGAAGTAACTCCGTAGTATGCCTGACGAAAAAATAAAAATATCCGAAAAAGACTTTGAGGAGTTCATGCAAAAGCAAGGTTCAAAGTTTTTTCAAATAGAATCGGATGCAATGGGTGCTTATGGGGATAAGCAAATGGAACTTTTCTACAAAATTCTTGATTTTACCTATAAAACTCTGACGGTAATCGCCTTAGTGGCTGGTTTTGGATTTACCGGGTTAGATAAGGTGCACAGTATATTACTCTTCGTTTTGGGCGAGGGATTTCTTTTCGCTGCAATTATCTACGGGCTGTATTGGGTGCAAAAAGTTTATGAAAGCAACCTTGATGCGTTGGATAAAGCTAAGGTGCGAATCAAGGAAGGTTTTGCTGCTCGTAATGCTGCCTTCAGAAAAATCTACAACAGCTACTTAGAAAAGAAAGAGGTAGAAAAGGCTGATATGGAAGATTTAACGCAAAAGAATAATGATTTGCTTCAAGTGTTTGCGGGCAAAACAGGTGAAAATAACAAGCAAGAAAGGACCCCACTCAAGCCCATAATGATTTTGTTTATTGCAGGCTCAATCTTAATTTTATTTTCCTTTCCTTTCATATGTACCTTCGTGTTCTTATCTAAAATCTAACACGATTTTTCAGCTCCGAATCATAGCGTCAAAAAAGGTTGGACCACCTTGTTTTGCTGATTCAGATTGCAAGCTAGCAAGGGTTGAAATCATTGCGCTATTCACCTCAAAAACAAAATCTTTACTTACCACCATTCGGTCATTAGCTAAGACATTCAGCGCCCCGCTAACTGTGCCTTCGTGAATCAAGTTAATTTCAAGATTTTCAAACTCAATTGCTAGGCGGGCGATTCCCTTCCTAGCTACCACAATAGGAAGGCGAGTCGTAAAATCATCTGCTCTACTCCCATTCTCGTTAATTTTGAAAAACTTCTTGAAATGCACAATACCATCACCCAAAGTAACGTAAACCGCTTTAATTGCCACCGGCGCCTCGCTTTGGTTGTGAAAGGTAAATTCTAGGTGGATGCGAGTACCTGGAAGCTCCTGGCTCTTAATAACGCCCATAAAAGGACTAAGCGTTAAGAAAGACTGTTCAGTTGGACTATCATCTACCACGGGTGGCTTGTCTGAGGATGTAGTGCGCATAAGGTCTTGTATCTGTGCCACCATGGTATCGTTGGCGCCGGATATTTGGTAAATGTTGAAGTTGGAGTTGTGAGTAGTATTGCCGACACCACCCTCAATATCCTTAATTGTCATTTTTTGCTTATTTCTACTGGCAATTTCTTTATGCTCTTTAAAGTTATGGGAATTGTTCCGATTCCAAGTAAACGGAATAGACAATTTACCGACCAAATCTTTAAACCAAGATGATTCCATATCATCAGCATTTTGCTCTTTTTCCTGCAAATTTCAAGCAGGAAATGGGGGTTTTGAAGGCTAGGCTTGTAACTCTGTCATTGAAACGAGTTCTGCCAGTTGGCTTGAGGATAAAGGGGTCAAGTACAATTATTTCTGCATCTTGATCTAGCGACTATTGTGCGTGTTCCGGGACAGGGATTCGAACCCCAATTTTCAGGTTCAGAGCCTGACGTCCTGCCGTTAGACGATCCCGGATTAACTTTCACCTTCTGATTATTAGAGTATTATGGAAATATGCAAATCTACATTGGCGCTGACCACCGTGGACTGGCCCTAAAAGAGAGCCTCAAGAATTGGTTGCAGGAGGCAGGCCATGAGGTTACGGACGTCGGGCCCACGACAGTCAATAAAGATGATGACTACCCGGATTATGGCATTCAAGTCGCACGGGCCGTTGGGGAGGCTCCCAAAGAGCGGCGGGGGATTGTTATTTGCGGTTCAGGGGTGGGGATGGCAGTCGTAGCTGATAAAGTCAAGGGGGTGCGGGCCGGCTTGATTCATGACCCGCGGATTGCCGAAGCCGCTCGCCGTGATGATAACATTAACGTATTGGCGCTTGGGGCAGATTTCGTGGATGAAGAACAGGCGCGGGAGGTAGTGTCCGCCTGGCTGACAACTGATTTTTCGGGTAAAGACCGGCACCAGCGCCGCCTTGATAAGATTCAGCGCTATGAGCATGAACACTCGTGCCCCTGTGCTTAACGTAGAGATTGTCCCCGCCATCCTCCGGCGCACCTACGAAAAAATCGAGGCGGACTGGAATACGATCCAAGTAGTGGCGCACCACGTCCAAATTGATATTACTGATGGGATCTTTGCCGGGGATGGTTCTTTTCGAGACTTGCCGCGCTTCAAGCGACTAGTCAACAGTGAAAAAATTGAGCTGCACCTTATGGTGCATACACCAGCACACTATGTTGACGGGGTTGTTGATCTCAATCCGGCGCGCTGCGTTTTTCACCTGGAGGCTTTCAGTGGGACCAATGATTTGCAATTTATTTACCAGAAACTGCGGGCGGAAACCCAAGCCCAGTTGGCGCTGGCCATAAATCCCGAAAGTCCAACGGCGCGCCTCGAAGAATTCCTGCCGCTTCTAGATTACGTTTTATTCATGGGCTACAACCCTGGCTGGGCCAACCAGCCGCTCAATCCGATTGTTTATAACAAAATTCGGTCTTTTCGCGAGCAGCACGCGGACTTTCCGGTAGCGGTCGATGGCCACGTCAATCGCGAAACAATTGAACCGTTTATCCGCGCCGGCGCGGGCATTTTGTGCGCGAATACGGCGATCTTTGGCCAGGGAGAACCAGTGGAAAACTACCGCCAATTAACACTCCTGGCAGAAGCGGCCCACCAAGCAGTCCGCGCTTAAACGTGAACGAAAAAGCACGCGTACTTTTCTTAAAGTTACGGTATGATACTAGGGTAGTAATTCTTCAGGTCGTAGCGTCATGAGAAAACTAACCACTCTGCCGGAACTCAACCGCATGGCTAACACAGTGCGGACAGATATTATTAAGATGCTGCTGGCGGCGGGGTCGGGGCACAGCGCCGGACCCCTGGATTTAGCTGATATTGCGACCGCCCTCTACTTCAATGTCATGAATATGAGCCCGAAGCAGAAAGACGATCCCGACCGGGACCGCTTGTTCATCTCGTGCGGGCACACCGCCCCGGTGTGGTATGCCGTGCTTGCACGCGCAGGATTTTTTCCTGTTGAAGAACTCAAAACCCTGCGGAAGCTCGGCACGCGCTTGCAAGGTCATGTTGATCGCCTGACCGTGCCTGGTATTGAAAGCAGCCACGCCAGTTTAGGTCAGGGTTTAGGTGTCGCTGCCGGCTGCGCCTATGCGGGACAGCTCGACGGCAAACGGTACCAGACCTACTGCATTTTATCTGACGGAGAACATGACGAAGGCTCGGTCTGGGAAGCGATTTCGTTTGCCGGTCATTACCGCCTCATGCACTTAACGGCCATTATTGACCGCAACAACATTCAAATTGATGGGCCAACCGAACAGATAATGACGAAAGAGCCTCTGCGTGAACGTTACGAGGCCTTTGGCTGGCACGTGATTGATGTGAACGGCCACAACATCGAGGAATTTATTGACGCGTGCCAAGAGGCTACAGCCATCATTGAGAAGCCGGTGTGTATTATTGCCCACACGATTGCCGGCAAAGGAGTTGACTTTATGGAATTTGATTACCGGTGGCATGGCGACCCGCCCGGTAAGCGCGAGACGGAGCGAGCGCCGGCTAAAGAAGACCAAGGGAGAATCGCCTTGCAGCAACTGCGAACGCTGCAGGGCAAAATTAAGAATATGGATCTCTAGCCTATGTTCAGCAAGGGAGCGCACCTTAAGCGCACCACCCTCGACCCCGACGTGGAACTAATTCCCACCCGCGATGGCTATGGCATGGGCATTGTGGAGTTGGGTGAAAAAGACGAGCGAATTATGGTGTTGTGTGGTGATTTATCGGAATCAACCCGGAGCGCGAAATTTCGTGATGCCTTCCCCCAGCGATTCATCCAAGTAGGCATCGCTGAACAAAATATGGCGGTGGTCGCAGTCGGTTTGGCGCTCCAAGGTAAGATTCCCTTTATTTCTACGTACGCCGTTTTCTGTCCAGGGCGCAACTGGGACCAGGTTCGTATTTCCGGCTGTTACAATAATGCCAACGTTAAGTATGCGGGAGCTCATACCGGCATCTCGGTCGGGCCGGATGGCGCCACGCACCAAGCGATGGAAGACATTGCGTTGACGCGCGTGCTGCCTCGCATGACAGTGCTCGTACCGTGCGATGTAGAAGAAACCCGCAAGGTTGTCCACGCGGCGGCAAAAATTAACGGGCCAGTCTACTTTCGCTTTGCGCGGACCGGCACACCAGCTTTTACCACAGATAAAACGCCTTTTAAAATCGGCAAAGCGACTGTTTTCCGCGAGGGGAGTGATGTTGCGATTATTGGAGCCGGGCCTATTATTCATTCGGCACTGATGGCCGCAGACCGTTTAGTCGAAAAAGGTATTTCCTGTCGGGTCATTAATTCACCCAGCATCAAGCCGCTCGATACGGAGACAATTGAACGCGCCGCGCGAGCATGTGGCGCAGTGGTTACCTGTGAAGAACATCAAGTTATGGGCGGCGTGGGCAGCGCCATCGCCGAGGCTTTAGCGACGAGCTACCCCGTACCGATAGAGTTTATTGGCATGCATAACTCATTTGGTGAATCAGGCGAGCCGATGGAGCTCCTGAAAAAGTACCGCATGGACGCCGACGCAATTGCCGACGCAGTCAGGCGCGTGGTGAAACGTAAGCGCTCCTCACGATAGTTTTTTCCTGTCTTAAATTCTTAAAACACCCTAATTTTATGGCGAAAGTTTTCATCAGTTATAAACTACCAGTAATCGCACAGCAGCGCTTGGAACAAGCCGGTCACAGTGTGGTTGTTCGCGAAGAAGAAACGCTGGTCTCGCGGGAAGAGCTTGTCACCGCGGTCCAGGAGTATGAGGCACTCTTACTCCTGTTGACTGACAAGGTAGACCAGCCCTTGCTGGCCCAAGCAGGCCCCCAGCTCAAAGTAATTGCCAATTATGCCGTGGGTTTTGACAATATTGATGTGGCGGCGGCCCAGGCGCGGGGGATTGCGGTAACCAATACGCCCGAGGTATTAACCGAAGCGGTTGCTGAACACACCGTGACGCTCTTAGCAGCTCTCGCCCGGCGGATTGTAGAGTCAGACAGCTTCCTGCGAATGGGTAAGTATCACGGGTGGCGCCCCGAGTTGCTGCTGGGAACGGGTCTAGATAATAAAGTTCTGGGGATAGTGGGGTTAGGCCGAATAGGAGTGGAAGTAGCGCGGCGCGCGCAGTTTGGTTTCGGCATGAAAATTGCCTACAACGACCTCAAGCCCAATGCTGACTTCGAGCGAGAGTTTGCCGCGACCTACTATGAGCATCTGGATGACCTGCTGCCTGCCGTGGATGCTGTTTCTTTGCATGTGCCCTTGCTGCCCGCCACACGCCATTTGATTAACCAGGAGCGGCTGGCGCTGATGAAGCCTACAGCCTTATTGGTGAATACTGCGCGCGGACCAGTGGTAGACGAAGCGGCGCTGGTAGCAGCGCTGCAAAACCAGACTATTGGAGGCGCCGCGCTTGATGTATTTGAACAGGAGCCAGAGCTTACTCCTGGTTTAGTTGAACTGCCCAACGTGGTTCTCACGCCGCATACCGCTTCGGCTACAATTGAAGCCCGCGCGGCGATGGCGGAGTTGGCGGCGGATAATATTATCGCGGTGCTCGCCGGCAAGACGGCACTAACACCCGTTAAAGTCTAGACAAAGGGAAGATGCCATGAAGCCGAGGTTAAGTCCGCGCCAACGTATTTTCGGGATCGTACTCGTCGCTAGTCTGTGTGTCGGCGCGGGGGTGCTAGTGGCAACCCAGATTGATTTTACAATGTGGGGCAAAAGCCGAGCCTCACCTGACCCGATGCTTTTGTTACGAGAAGTTACCTTGGGAACACTGGCCTCACCTGGTGAAGCTACCAAAACTACCCCGAAGCTGCGCCAAGCAAGTAGCTACCGCGTCAACGACCCGCTTGCTTTACGGATTACGATGGACCCGGCCGTCACCGAGCCAGTGACTCTCGTGGCCCGCCTGCTGACCCCAACCGGCCAGGTGGTAGAACTAGAACCCTCGTCAGTTACTTTTAGACCCGGCACTTCGACCCATTGTTGCTGGCAAGTTGCCCAGGGCAATGATTACACGTTACAAGTTTTCTATCTTGACCGTGTGATCACCGCTTTGCCACTGCGCATTGATGCTCCCTTTACTCGATAAGCTCATGGTGGCCATGCTCAATCGACAAGCACATCGCTACTCCTCTCACCAGCGCCGCCGGCAGCAAGTGTATCTCGGACTAATTTTACTACTAGTGATAGGTATTGATTGGTACCTACGGTCAAGGCAGTAACCAACCCCACGTACTTACTTCCACAACCGCGGGTCCAGCCTTCGCTAAAGCTTAAGTCACCCGCGGCTGATGGGGGAATGAATCAGGTAGGGTTGGTATAAGTTCAAAAAGCCCGCACAAACTTTGTACGGGCAGAGCAGGAGTAGTTTAAGAGACGGCAACGGGAACGGTTCGGCCTTCTTTTAAGAAACGCCAGGATAAATCTGGCCGGCGCTCCAGGTGGTATGCATCTTTCAGGCGCTCGCTAAAGCAACTCTGCGCGCTGACCCATTGGTGCGGCTTGCGCTCGCCCGAAGAGTAACGGACCCACCACGAGTTATTCTGCAGGGCAAGACAGTAAACTCCGTACGTTATGTCAGGGTCTTTTTGCAGAGCATACTGGTGAGCGGAGCGACAATAAGGCTCATTCTCGGCAATGACCGCCGCCAAGGAAAGAGTCCGACTAGTAGGGCGATGGCACCAGTGATCCAAATCCTCATGGGTTAGCTCTGCGCCAGTCAGGAGTCTAAGCAGCCGCTGTGGGTGTTCATGGCGAGACGACATCTCCACGTTATTCATGGGAATCCTTTCTGTCAAAGAACGGTAAGAAAGTACAGGTGGGCCGCAAGCAAGATTGGTCGGTAGGATAAGCAGTGAAGAGATTTTATCTGCCGCAGATCAGCTCGTCAACCCCTCGATCCTACTAGAGAATTCGTTCAGGAGTGACATCAACCCGATCGAGTGGCAGAGAGGCGTACAGCGAGGTAAGTGTGTCGAGAGCACCTAATAGTAAGAGGTGGCGTTCATACTTGCCGCGGCGCTTGGTAAGAAAACTGCTAAACGGTCCCCGAATACTGACCGGCGTACCCGCTGTCATTTTCTCTTCGATAGCTGTACGCAATGCGATAGCTTTATGGTCTGCTCCGGCGGGGGTAGCGCTGGCGGCTGTGATAATCACTGCTTCCCGGACTGGAGGATAGCCAAAATGCTGGCGCTCGCGTAACTGACGCTCGGCGAAGGCTGTTGGGGTAAGGATTAATTGATCGGCAACCAGTTGCTCTTTGCGCGTCACGATCACAACAGGCTGGCGGGCAGGCAGGAGAGACTGTAAACGAACAAGCGTATAATATGTGCGCTCCGAACTCCGGAAATCAGGGTAGAGTAAGCCCCGTTCGGGGAAGAGGTACACCGCGTGCTCAAGACGCTGATTCGCGAGGGCAGCAAAAAGGGCAGTCGTTCCCAGGATGACTGTCCCACCCTTGAGAGTGCTTAGGGGAGAATTAGGGCGACGGAGGGTATCAGCATCAAGTCGGAGGAGGGAAGCGGAAGCAGGCAGAAGTTCCTGCAAAAGGTCAGCGATTTTTTCTGTGCCGGCACCAAAGGAACGCAGCTTTTCCTGGTGACAGTGCGGGCAACGAGACGGGACTGCCTGTACCTTCCCACAGTGATGACATTGGAGACGGCGTAAGCCGGGCCCATGCACCGTGAAAGCAATATTACACTCGGGACAGCGCACAGCCTGATGACATGAACTACAAACAATTGTTTGCCAGACACCCCGTACATTATGGAGAATCGCGATACGCTCACGTGCGGCCACCCAGCTTTTTAGCTGTCTCACAAACGTCGAGGGCAAACTCAAGTACTGCTTTTGCTCCGCCTCGGATAAAGCTATGACCCTAGGTTGCGGCAGACGGGGACGCCGTGTCAGCGGCGGTAAGGTGCCAGAAGCAACGGCGTGTTCTATGCGGAGCGAGGGGAAGCTTGTGGCATAGACTTGCACAGCGTGGTGAATTCCTGCCAGCACCCGGCTGATATCGAGATTGTGGAGGCGCGGATATTGATCCCATAATTTGTGGGTGCTGTAAAATTCTTCTTCGATCACAATTACACCAAGGTTAGCGAAAGGTAAGAAAGCTGCTTTCTGGGTACCAATGATAAGCTGCAGGTTACCCGTGCGAACCTGGTGCCAGATCAGCGTAGATTGCTTCGGGGTCAAATCAGCGTGCATGAGGGCGAAGCGAGAAGCGGCGGTGGTGGTCTCCGCGAGACGAGCAATATGCTCGAGCATCCATTTTTCCGGGACTAATATTAACACTTGTCGGCTTTGGCGCCAGGCTTGCTCCATCCGGGGTAGGTAGCGGCGAAAACGACTCATAAGCCTTCGGGCCACCACGACGGTATCATTGGCAATGAGCGGGGGAGCGGGGGAGGGCTGGGTGAGAACGGTCTGCGCCGCAGCCGGAAAAGATGGTGACTGCTGGCGCGTGACTGCTGGCGGATAGAAGAGACGCAACGTGTAGCCTAAACCCCCGCGCATGGTGCGATGAATCCAATGCGCAAATTCCACCTGGCGCGCAGTGAGCTGCAGGGGGGAGAGAAGAGTTAGCTCCTTGGTGAGGTAGGGGACACGCTGACGATGTACATTAACTACTACGCCCGGCACAACACGGCGGCCAAAAGGAATGGTTACCCGGGCAAATATCTCGGGCTCATGGCGTAGGGTAGCCGGCACATGGTAGGTGTAGGCCTGGGCGCTGGTGGCCGGCAGAGGAATGGCAGGGGCGACCTCGACATACACACGTGATTTTTTTGTAGATACCATACATTATCACCGTACCATGAGGACCAGAATTGCACCGCTCTTTTTGGTAGACTGTTCGCCCACCATGCTCCCTCAAGCTCATACCAACCCCACGTACTTACTTCCACAACCGCGGGTCCAGCCTTCGCTAAGGCTTAAGTCACCCGCGGCTGATGGGGGAATGAATCAGGTAGGGTTGGTATCACTCATCGTAATGGGTCACTTCAAAACGATACATCGTGAAATCCTCGCGGTGGGAATCAATCCGTGACTCACGCAAAGCCGTAGCAATTTGGTCTTGGCCTGTTTCGATGCCAACCCGTTGGGGCAACAGCAGCGCTGATTTTTCCGTCGTGGACTTGAGGTATAGCCCAAAATGTTGGGGATCTAAATGATCGGGATCACTAATACGCTGGAGGGGGCCCAACAGTGCCACACTATAAACCAAATACGATAAGTCTGCGTGGCGCACGCGGCGGGTTTGGTGATTGCTAATCGCAATAATCGTATTAGTAATAATTTCTTCAGCAAGAGTGGGTTGATAGGGTAAAGGCTGGCCATACATGGAGCGCAAGCGCCGTCCCGGATTCTCAAAAATTGAGACATAGCATGCTTTCTGTCGCAAGGCCTCGGGCGGTAGGGCAGGGGGTAAGGGCAACGGTTCGTTGGTGCGAACATAATGTTCGGCAGAATGGCGGGCTAATTTAACGTAGGTGCTCATGATGAGTAAATCATTCTAAGATACCATACCCGGGTCTCGCGCATCATTTTACCTTGCTGGAAGCGGCCGCTTGACCTACAGTGCAGCTATATGGAGCCGTCGATGATTCGCACTGATACTCGTGTTCGCTTGTTTGTGGCTGTACCGATACCAGCGCTTATCCAGAAAAATTTAATAGCAGCGCTTAATAGTTTTCCGCAGTACATTGAGCAGACAATTGATCAAGAAAGGTGGCATTTGACGCTCGTTTTCTTGGGTGAAGTTGAAAACCCACGACAATACTGGTCGCGACTTACCAAGGCCTTACCGCAAGCCTTTATGCCAACCATCTCAATTACGCACATCGGGCGCGGTCTCCAGCGCGATCAATTATGGGCCTATGCCCATCCGACAGCTATTCTCTTTAATTTATACCGCGAGCTGGGACAACGACTGCGCGGCATGCGCTTTCCTTTGCCCCGGCAACAGTACGATGATTTTGTGCCACACGTTCACGTGGCCAATCTATACCCTATGGCACGGGGCATTGGGATTGCTGATGCAGCCGTTACCACCACTTTTAGCGTCCGCGAACTCCTAGTATACCGGAGCGTTCCGGGTGCCCACGGATCACAGTACGCGACAGAAGCGGCTATACCCTTAGGTGCGTAAGTATGTCGCTATCTACCCGTACTGCACAACGAGAAAAAGTCTTGGCCCCGGCTGCGGCAACTTTGTCGCCAAGGAGTGAGCCCGATCTGACTGCGGCCATACCGCGGGGAACAATCGAGCAATTGCAACTAGGTCACGTAATTTGTGACTTCTTGCGGCAGGAGATCTTTCAGAACTTGTGTACCACCTGGCTCACTAATGATGAACAACGTTTTCATCATGTAATCACTCTTAACCCGGAGATGGTCATGGCCGCGGAAAGTAATATCCCTTTTCGCCAGGCGCTCCAACAAGCAAAGCTGCGCGTTCCTGACGGGGCTGGTTTAATTTGGGCCCAGTGGTTTATCCGTTCTCAATTTTGGTCGCTGATTCCTAGCTTAATCGCTTTTTCTTTCCGTGATGTTGAACGCATTACGGGGGTTGACACAGTTTGGCTACTGGCCCGCCTGTGTGCCCGCTTTGATCACCCCTTGTACCTCTTAGGCGGCACGGCTCGGGAGGTAGAGAGAACAGCTACGCTGCTCCGTGATGCTCTGCCGAGCCTTCAGGTTCATACGAGTGCCGACCATACCTACAATCTTGAGGGTCCCGCGGAAATTTTAGCAGACATTCGCCACCGGGCACCCGCCGTACTCTTAGTGGCTTATGGGGCGGTCAAGCAAACATTGTGGATTGAACGCCATAAGCAGGAACTTCCGAGTGTCCGAATTGCCGTGGGGGTCGGTGGCGCCTTTTCTATTTTAAGCGAAGAGAAACCGCGGGCACCGCGAATCTTGCGGCAATTTAACCTGGAATGGTTGTGGCGACTCTTGTTAGAACCCTCACGATTACCACGTATTTGGCAGGCAACTGTCCGGTTTCCACTGCTCATCCAGCGCCAAAAAGCGGCTGACCCGCCACTATTTGCCTCGCCCGATACTCAATCTACGCCCGCTACACCTCCGTTAGACAAACAGGATACTGCTGCAAGATAAGGAGCAAGAAAGGGGGTAAAGTTACTATTTTCAATGTGCTCGCGGCATTTATAAAAGTAAATATTAGCTTTATTTGGTAAATAATTAGGCTTTTGCACATGTAGCTATATTTGACGCAATATCATGCCCTTTTTAGGGTGAAATGATGGTCGAATTTATCTACCGGTTTAGCACAAGGGTTTTAGTTAGTCTCATCCGGGAGGCGTAATGCTCTTGTAAGACTTAGCAGGGTATGAATATCCTTACCGACTTTAAAGGAGGTGACGGCAGACATGAATGATCACGATAAAGATGACGATGCAGTAGATTATGAGGAAGGAAGTTTTTTTGATCGAATCAAAGAATCACCTCGAACTGTTTCTGCCCTAATTATCATTTTAATTGTCGCGGCCGCGATTTACGCTTTTTCCGGAAATGATGACCAGGGGTTGCAAGATGAGCCTGGTGACCAGGTAGCAGTTACCACGCAAGAACCAGGAACGGGTGAGGAAGAAGAAGCGGGAACCGAGACGACACCCTCGCCAGGCGAGGGGGATGGAGCAGACGTTACGAGCGCGCCAACAACAACGCCCGCCGCGCCTTCGGAGCCAGTCACCCAAGAGCAGCTGCGCGAGGCCGCCCAAGCCTTGCCCCAGGCACGCACCACTGACAATGCGTACGTGGAAGTAGCACAAGCGGGTGATGGGATCACCCACCTAAGTCGTCGAGCGGTCACTCATTGGCTCGCCGAAAATCAACCCGGCTATTCCGTAACCAATGAACACCGCATCTACATCGAGGACTATATCCAGAATCGTCTAGGAAGTGAGCGTCTAGAAATAGGCGGAGAAAAATCCATTTCCTTTGACCTAATCCGTGAGGCAGTCGCCGCCGCCGGACAATTAAACGAGCAGCAACTGCGTAACCTAAGCCAGTACACCCACGCATTAACATGATTGTAGTGGGCCTTTCGGGGAATCAAAAAGCTCCACTGTATACGGTGGAGCTTTTTGCTACACTGCCTTAATCTATGAGTACCATGTCGCGGCTATGACTTTACCCTTACCTACCCGTGAAGCTCCACGGGCTCACGCCCGTGGCCTCTCCCGTCAAGGGACGCCGCCGCAGGCGGTGAGCGGAACCCCGCGAAGCCGAAGGCCCAGCTACCCCACTTCGCTCGCCGTTGGCGAGCTCCGCGGGGTACCCCATTCGCCTTCATCCACGGGCTCACGCCCGTGGCTTTCGGCGAAGTGGGGTAAACTTCCATCCGAGGCTAAGCGCGTCTTTACCGGACGCATTTTTAGTGTGTGGCAATGGGAACAGCAACTATATAACGGTAGTACGGCAATCTTTGAAGGGATTAGCCGCCCCGACTATGTTTGTGCTATTGGAATATTGCCTAATCAAAAACTCCTGTTAGTGGAAGATGAACAACCTGATCGTCCAGCCATCATCACGCCGGCAGGCGGTCAACTCGAGCCGGGTGAAGAACCAAGCGCGGGCGCAGGACGAGAATTCCGGGAAGAAACAGGCTATGAAGCCAGGCAGCTTGTACCCTGGTTTACGTATCAGCCAAATAGTAAATTATTTATGACGTGCCACTTCTTCATCGCCCGCCATCTTACAGCGCACGGTCAGACCGCGCTTGAAGCAGGGGAGCGCATCACGCTTAAGCAGTACACTTTTGCGGAATTTGTCGCCCTTGGGAGCGACCCGGCTGTACGAGATGGAATGTTACGTATTAAGCTGCTTGAAGCCCAGCTTGATCCCCAAAAGAAACAAGATCTCCACCACTTACTCTATGCCCGGTAGTGAAAAACAGGTTCGTGTCCGGATCGCGCCTAGTCCCACCGGTAATCTTCATGTGGGCACGGTCCGCGCGGCTCTTTTTAATGAACTTTTTGCTCGCCACCACGGCGGCAGCTTCATCATCCGTATTGAAGATACTGATAAGGCGCGCTCGCGTCCCGAGTTTGAACGTAATATTCTCGAGGGCTTAGCCTGGCTGGGAATAGAGTGGCAGGAAGGGCCGGACAAAGACGGTAGTTTTGGTCCCTACCGTCAGTCAGAACGTATTGAACACTACCGCGCCGCTTTGCAGGCGCTCTTGGACCAGGATAAAGCTTACTATGATGAGACAGCTAATAACGTCATTCGGTTACGTGTGGCTCCTCAAGAAGTACGGTTTACTGACCTTATCCGGGGAGAAATTATTACCCATACTGATAGTTGGGGAGGGGACTTTGTGATCGCGCGCGACCTTAAAGATCCTGTTTTTCATCTCGCGGTTGTGGTTGATGATGCCGCCCAGCAGATTAGCCATGTGATTAGGGGAGAGGACCATATCAGCAATACCGCCCGCCATCTTTTACTGCAGCAAGCGCTTAATCTTCCAACACCGCACTATGCTCACTTACCATTACTCCTGGATGAGCATCGCCGGAAACTCTCGAAGCGGGCAGGGGAAGTCAGTGTGCTCACGTACCAACAGCACGGCTACTTGCCGGATGCTCTGCTAAACTATTTAGCGCTGCTGGGTTGGAATCCCAAGAATGACCAAGAATATTTCACCCACGAAGAACTAATTCGTAACTTTAACCTGCCGGGTATCCAAAAGGGCGGAGCAGTTTTCTCCCTGGTAAAGCTGCAAGGTTTTAATAAGTATTATTTACGCCAATTATCACCGCCGGCGTTGTTGGCGGCAGCCGAGCCGTATTTACGCCAGGCGGGAATCGCGGTGGATAATACGGCTTACTGGCAGTCGGCGCTGCAAACAGAGCAAGAGCGGGTGAGTACTCTTCAAGAATTAGGCCAGGCTGTAGCGTTTTTTGCACCAGACTGGCAAGGTGATTTCCCGGGGACGCTGCTTATATGGAAAAAAAGTGATCGTCAGCAGACACGGCAGATTCTAGAAAAATTAGCCCAGTTTCTTGAGACCCTGCCCGAGCCGACGTTTACGGTGCAAAGTCTCCACGATGAGATTATGAACTGGCTGGAGACAGAACAGTTGGGACGAGGGGATACACTGTGGCCTCTGCGGGTGGCCCTGACTGGACGCGAGCATTCACCTGGGCCCTTTGAAGTAGCCGCCGTCCTGGGCAAACAGGCGACGCTGCAGCGCATTGCGCAGGCGCTGGAGAAACTATTATAATTTTAACCATTATGAAACATTTTCGCCCCCGCTGGCAGCGCATCCTCTACACTATCATTGTGGCGTTGTTGGCCCTTGGTATGGTATCTATTTCGTTTATCTACTAAGCAATCCCTGATTGGGAGATATTGCAGGAATAGCCTGGCGCTTCGGCATAATGAATATCCAAGGCCCCTGATGGGCCGGAGCCGTTGATATACTGGGCAGGCTGTATCGCGCCGATAAGTCGTGGCATAATAAGAGAGTTAGCTTATGGTCCTCACGCATTACTTGTGAAGCCACGTTTTGTTGTTGGTTTGCTCTTCCTGGCAGCGCTGTTTATAGTGGCGCAGCCTGGTCAATTGTGGGCAAAAACGGTTGAGGAGCTCCGGGCGGAACTGAATGCTCGGCGCGAACAGTTGAAAGAGGCGGAATCAAACATTGCCCAGTTTAAACAAGAGATTCAACTAAAAAAGAGAGAGGCCCGTACGCTCGAAGAGCAAATTGACCTCATGGATTACAATATTGATGAAATAGAGCTCACGATTACCAGGACCCTCGCCGAAGTAGAGAAGACGAATAGTGAGATTGAGTCAGTCGCTGCCGAAATTGCGCAGCGCGAAGAAGAAATTATTGGCCAGAAGGCTAAGCTAGCGGAGTACATTCGGGCCATGCATATCTTGGATCAACAATCGACCGTCACCGTATTCCTTAAGTATGCCACTTTTTCCGAGGCAGTTAGCGAAGCGGCCACGTATCAAGAGTTACAGAATAGGGGGCAGGAGACATTAGTTGCCGTCCAGCAACTGCGCGATGAACTAAGCGCTAAGCAGCGTGAACTAGAAGATTTTAAACAGACGCTAGAAGCCCTCCAGCGGCGACAAGAACAGCAGCAGCAAACACTAACCGTGCAGCGTAATTCGAAAGAACGAATTCTCCAACTTACTAATGCGCAAGAGGTACAATTTCAGCAGCTTCTCAAGCAATCTCAGCAAGCCCATCAAGCAGCTGATGCCGACATTAAACAAATTGACCAGCTCATTCGTGAGGAGCTACGTAAGCAAGGTATTGGCAAGCTACCCGCCATCGGCATACTTGATTGGCCGGTAGAGGCAATTTTTGGTGTTTCCTGTCCTTTTCACTGTGCCGGATATCCTTATCAGTATCTCATTGGCCCGCACGCCGGGATTGATATTCCAACCTATGTAGGGACGCCTATTAGAGCGCCGGCTGACGGCTATGTGGCCCGGCTGCATGACGCGGGAGGACCAGGCTACAGTTATATTTTGATGCTGCACGGGGAAAGTGTTTCGACGGTCTATGGTCATGTTTCTGGTTTTGCTACTAATGAGGGCCAACTAGTCACTCGGGGCACGATCATTGGCTATACCGGCGGGGCGCCTGGCACAAGGGGAGCGGGGCTTTCCTCGGGACCACATCTTCATTTCGAAGTACGGGTTAATAACACGCCGGTGGATCCCGCTAAATACTTATAAATATTTACCTTAAGGTGCGTCGTGATGGCTTTTGATCCGGATAAAATTTTTGAGGCCTGGGTGGTTCGACTCTCCCCAGTGTGGGGACCTTTCTATGCGGTGTTTTATATCCTGCGTCTTTTTTGGCGAGAGCTTTTTCGCCGCGAGCCCTGAAGTATTCAACCATCGCCTGACTGATCACAAACTAGTACAATAGCTTTTAATGGCATTGCCGACTTTGGCTGAATTTATTCAAAAACTGGAAGGACCTTATAAGTGGTACGTCATTATGGCTGTCATTTTAGTTCTGACTGCTTTCTTTAGTCGTTTCGTTTTTAAAACAATTAAGTGGTTTCTCATGATTATTGCTTTAGGTGTGATTATGCTGGCAGTGGTTATGTATCTGACCACATAAAAAAATCCCCTGCTCTTACTTAAAGAGTAGGGGATAGGAACAAAGAGGCTTTAGTGCAGACCCAAGCGGCTACTTGCCCCGCTAAGCGGGGCTTGCTGTGCCCTTCCGAAACGTCGGGTGAAGGAGAGCCGGCGAGGAGGAAGCGACAGTAGTCATCCCACCTGCTGTCGTAGTAGTCGAGGTCCAGCTCGCGCCCGTCACCCCACCTGCCGAGACACGGGACATGGCGATCGCCATCCAGCACGGCAGAGGAGCCGAGGCAGATGGTGGGGAATTCCCGCTGCAGCTCCTTGTGCTTCGGGTGTAAACCGACGGCGAGCAGGTCCTCGGTTTTCGCCAGCTCCTTGTCGCCCATCGCTGCGACCGCTGCTTCCACCTGTTCGCTCTCCATATCCTTCTTGAAATGGACGAGGTACAGCTTGCGCGGACCGCGGCGGGTGATGGGGAAGTTGGCGGTGGTGATGTTCTCGTTGGCGTAGTTGTACTCGCCAGCGCGGACCATCTCCTCCGTGGTCGCTTTCTCGC
Source organism: Candidatus Anderseniibacteriota bacterium (assembly GCA_040900375.1). GTDB lineage: Bacteria > Patescibacteriota > Andersenbacteria > UBA10190 > UBA10190 > JBBDZC01. The sequence continues at coordinate 68,267 of JBBDZC010000012.1, forward strand.
CGACCGTCAGCTCGCCCAGTTCCGTGACGCTCGGGTCAGGCGTGAGCTTTGGGAGACCCAGAGCCACGCGGACCGTATCCCGATGAAGTGTAGGGAAGCCGTCCGTGGCAGCGGCTTCCAGGATGTCGGTGAAGAGACCGCTGACGAGCAGCTGTTGGAGCTGCTTGCCAGAGAGGTCCTGCTGACCAACGAACTTCAACACTTGCTGCGCCTGCCGATAGGTTGCCGATTTCATCTGGCAATCCTCCTTCTTAGGTAGTAGGCCAGTACCTTATTGCACCTAGCAATGGATACATCGCCTCTGAAAAGAACAGCGTAATAATACAATTAATACCTATCAATGTCAATGGCCTATCGCGAGGCCGAGAGGGCAGGGGAAGAATACTCTCTGCGATTTTTATATTGTGCGACGTTTTAGGTAGCTAGAAACTCATAAGCCGGATTTTGCCACTATCGGAGTGTTTCTAGAGCTTAAGCGACAACGCTAGGCGTTTGAGAAAAAGTGCTATTAAAACTACTACTGCGGAGGTCATAAAAAATATTCCGGAAGATACTCTTTGCAAGAGAAAATTTTTGATCTTGAAGTTCACGTATGGGTGAAGAGGTGATAAGAGGGAAGCTACACCGAGGGGCTAATAAAGAATATATAAGCTCACAAGACTCATACTAGGTACCTATAAACTCGCATACGCGATTTAAACGCTTCGTGATAGGTAATATTTACTAGTACCCATGATACATATGTATCTATGTGGCTCGAGAGAATAACAAAATGTTCCAGGGTGAGTATGATAGAGAGATAGACGAGATATGTACGTCCCCGCCGGGGCAGAACTTTTCAGCAGGGCAGGCGAGGAGGGAGACAGAAAAGAGAGCGATGTAGCTCAAGCGGTAGATCATGCTCAGCGATGGCGTACGTCGCACAATATACCTTTTGCGACATTCTATGTTTCCCCTTTATGTTATCCACATATACGAACATATTTAATACATCCGTCAATTTATGTCGTAGTGTTTTTCAGCTCGGTTTAATTCCCTCCTTATTACTTACTCTCTCATTAACTTATTCCGCCCAACTATCTTCTCCTCCCCTACCCTACAGGGAAAAGAGTATGGCTGAGGTGAGGACTTAGTAAAAATATGAAGTTATTTATATAAGAGAGGGTAGAGCGGGGGTGCCCACTCCCCTACCCTAGGTTGCCGGCTGGCCTAATTTTTCGCGGGTGCATTGGCTCGGAACATACCCCGCTGACTCGGCTTCCTCGGCAGAGTTAAACCATACTTCATTTTCGGCCTTTATTTGCCGGCGAGCCGCACAATCGCGGTGATGATACTTATCGGAGTTAACACTAGCCACAAATAATTTTTCTAACGTGCCGGCAGTGGGTGGCGCTGTCTGTTGGACCGCCGCCACAGTGGGCGTGGAAGATTCGGTGGTGATATTATTTTTTTCATCAGCGAGCGCTTGGCCGTCTGCCTGTAAAACCTGCAAGGCCTCGGCTGTGCCACCGGCACTCGGTTTATCCGGGTAGGCTTGGTCGCTAAAGACAATGGGATGCGAAGCATAGTACGGAGACATTACACGCCCGACCTGCCACCCTGCCCCGAAGAGCACTATCCCCACCACTAGAAATACGAGCACGCTGCGATGTTGCTGTGACCATACCCAGAGCGAAGTTATGTCCATGATCTAAGCCTAGAACTTGTGACCCAAAACGTAAATGAGATTTCTTCTTATGTGCCAAAGCGCCGCGCCCGCTGGCCATACTGTGTGAGAGCTTGCTCAAGATCAGCCACGCTGAAATCGGGGTAAAACTTTGGTACAAAGATCCACTCGGCGTACGCGCTCTGCCAGAGTGCAAAGCCGCTAGTGCGCTGTTCGCCCGAAGTGCGAATTACCAAATCAATATCGGGTAATGCGGGCTGATCAAGATACTGTCTAAAGTTTTCTTCCGTAACCGCCTGGAGATCAGATAGACGATGCACGGCCCGAATAATTTCATCTTTTCCACTATAATCCAAGGCAAAATTTAACGTGAAAGTTGTATAGTCCGCCGTCTCGGCGCTTAGATCAGTAATTAATCTGGCTAAAGAAGGAGGAATACGGTCCAGGCGGCCGGAATGGGCCAGACGAGTTTTGTTACGGTTAAATTTCTCTCGTTCCTGCCGCAGAAACTGTTCATAGAGACGCATCAGATGCTTAATCTCTTCATCTCGCCGCTGCCAGTTTTCCGTAGAAAATCCCCAAAAGGTAACCGTGGCAATACGCGGATGTTGATAGCACCAGTCGATCAGGGACCGACTGTTTTCTATTGCTTGCTGGTGACCCAGCCAAGGTGCCAGTGCCCGTTGGCGCGCCCAGCGGCGATTACCATCGGGGATAATGGCGAGATGCAGTGGTGGTAAAGCCATAGTAGTAACTAATCTCCTGTGGCTATTTTGTAGCACATTTCCTCCCCGTGGGTAATTGACCCTTCGACCGGCTCACCCTTCGACTAACCCAGGATACCTTGAGCCGGTCGAAGGGCAAGCTCAATCTGGGCTTATCGAAGATTGACCGCCCAATCAGTACGCGTACAGTGCTAAGCAGTAATCTCTCCTACTATGTCGCAATCTCAATATGTTTTCTTCCTCGGCAATCACCCCGAGCTGTCCGGCGCAGAATGTCTGGGGGTACTTTCATCTCAAGCAATAACCTGGCAGCTTGAGGTAGTTACCCCGGCATATTTTATTATTTCTGTAACGCCTGAGCTGCCCGCTGGTTTCTTATCGCGGCTGGGCGGCACCGAGCGCATTGCCCGGGTCGTTGCAGTTCAGGAAAAACCCTGGCAGGCACACGAACTCCGGGAGCGGCTTTTCCCTTCATCATTGCCCGAGAAATTAACGCTCGGGGTCAGCACTCTCAACATAGGCAAAGATTATGGTAAGCAGCTCGGGCGAGACCTAAAAAATCTTATGCGCCAGCATAATGTTCGTTTGCGTTTCATCTTACCGCAAGGTAAGTCACCGCGCTTAAACAGTGCCCAGGTACTGTTCAACAAGTTGCTCTCGGCTCCCCATCAAGAAATTACGGTGCTCAAGCATAGTGATCGCTACTGGTTGCTGCAGACGGTCCAAATTCAAGATATTGCTGCCTACGAACTTCGCGACACGCAGCGCCCCGTTCGTGACGCAAAAATCGGCATGCTGCCGCCGAAGCTGGCCCAGATCATGCTGAATCTGGCTACCGCTTCTCTTTCCCCGCAGCCTAGCCTCCATATCCTTGATCCTTTCTGTGGCATGGGGACCATTGTGCAGGAAGGCTGGCTGCAGAGACAAATAATGGTGGGGACAGATATCGAGGCCACTATGATTACCGCTAGTCAGAAAAACATAGCTTGGGTAGCAGGACATGGGGTAGTCTCCCCTACTCCCCTACCCCGCTTCCAGGTACATGATGTCCGCCAGCCTTTTCCACTAAACTGGCGGCGCCAATTTGATGCGGTGGTAACGGAGCCCTACTTGGGTCCGCCGCTGCACTCTCCCCTACCCGCTATTAAGGCCGAATATCACATTGCGCCGCTTGCCGATCTCTACATGGCTTTCTTCGAGAATGTTCGACCCTTGCTTAAGCCCGGCGGGATGGTTCTCGTGTTGCTGCCTGCTTTCCGGCGAGGCAAACGCAGCTCTGCCTCTTTTACGCTGTTTCCTCAAGCTTTTCTTGACGCTGTGGGCCGGCTTGGGTATAGTCCAAGACAGCTTATTCCTGAAGAGCTTGCGGACATCTTTAGGCCTTCGCCCCGCCACAGTCTGCTCTACAGCCGGAGCGACGCTCTCGTGGGCCGGGAAATAACTCTTTGGGAAAGCATTGGTACTTAAGTACTACTATGGCACATAAGAAAGCTGGTGGATCAACTAGTTTAGGACGTGAATCACATTCCAAGCGATTGGGAGTTAAAATCTATGGCGGTGAATCAGTTAGTGCTGGCCAAATTATCATTCGACAGCGCGGCAGCCGCTACCGCGAAGGTCAGGGAGTACGACGCGGGAGTGATGATACCCTCTATGCTGCTTCCGCTGGGATTGTCCGCTTTACCCGGCGCCATATTAAACGGTTTACCGGCGCCCTTAAGAAAGCAACCTTCGTCAGTGTTGAAGGGCAAACAAAGTAGCAAAACGATCTTATGACTCTTTAAAATTCCCGACTGGGAATTTTTTAATAGCCGCAAAATGAGTCGCCTACGTTTTATGGTGGCGGCGGTGATACCGCTTGGCCGCAGCGATAAAGGCATTAAATAAGGGATGGCCGGTGCGCGGGCGCGAGGTAAATTCAGGATGGAACTGCACGCCAACAAACCAAGGGTGGTCAGCAACCTCAATAATCTCTACTAGTTTGGCATCGGGCGTGGTACCGGCAATGCGTAAACCCGCCCGTGTTAGCTGGTCCCGGAAATCATTGTTAAACTCATACCGATGCCGGTGACGTTCGCGAATCTGTCGGGCTTGGTATGCCTTGTAGGCAAACGAGGTTGGTTCGAGGACACAGTCCCAACCGCCCAGTCGCATTGTCCCGCCTTTGTCGGCAATTGTTTTTTGCTCGGCCATTAAGTGAATAACGCAGCGAGCGTTATTAACCATCCCCTCTTTTGCTTCAATAAACTCCTGACTGGTTGCTTGGGGGACCCCCGCAACATTCCGAGCGAACTCAATGACTGCTAACTGCATACCCAGGCACAACCCAAAATAAGGAATTTTTTGCTCGCGCGCGTGTTGAATTGCCCTGATCTTTCCTTCGGTGCCCCGGACACCAAATCCGCCGGGGACCACAATACCGTCAGCCTCGTTAAGTAAATCTATGCCTCGCTTGTTCTCTAATTGCTCGGCCTCCACCCACCGCAAGATTAAGTCTAGGTTGTTATACCACGAGGCGGCTTTGAGAGCCTCAACTAAGCTGGCATAGGTGTCGAGCATGGTCGTATATTTCCCGACCATGGCCAGGGTAATGGTGGGTTTAGGGGCCTTGATCTTAGTTACAAACCGCTGCCAATCGCCATTGCGCCGGGGGCGCACTCGTAGGCCAAGTTTTTTTAAGATCACTTCGTCGAGCCGCTGTTCTTCCATGAGGAGGGGTACCTCGTAGACACTTTTAACCGTCAGAAGCGGCATGATGGCTTCGGGCGCTACATTGGTATAGAGTGAAAGCTTGTGTACAAGATCGTGTTTGACCGGATAATCTGTCCGGGTAATGAGAATATCGGGTTGGATCCCGATGCTCCGTAGTTCCCGTACGCTGTTTTGCGCGGGCTTTGTCTTAACCTCCTCACTCGCCTTCAAGTACGGTAAGAAAACCACGTGCACGTAGAGCACATTCTCGCGGCCTTCATCAAGAATCATCTGTCGGGCAGCTTCAATGAAATGGAAGCCTTCGTTGTCACCGACCGTGCCGCCAATTTCTACGATATGGACGTCGTAGTGATTTTCAAGAGCGGCAGTGCGGGCACGGCGCTTGACCTCATCCGTGAGGTGAGGAATGACCTGAACGGTTTTACCCAAGTAATCACCGCGTCGCTCCCGGGCGATAACGTTTTGGTAAACCTCGCCTGTCATGACCGATGAGTCGCCTGTTAAGTTAGAATCTAAGAAGCGTTCATAGTGTCCTAAATCAAGATCGCACTCCGCCCCATCATCCGTTACAAATACTTCGCCGTGCTCGGCAGGATTAAGCGTCCCTGCATCCACGTTAATATACTGGTCAAACTTTTGCATGTTGACCGCTAGCCCCCGGCTCTTGAGGATGTTGCCAATTGAGGCTGCGGTAATGCCTTTGCCAAGACCAGAGAGCACGCCCCCTGTTACAAAAATATACTTTACCTGTTTCTTCCGGCGGCGCCGGGGAGAAGAAGAGCTTGTAACCATATAACTAGCCTTAAGCGGCCGCAGGCTTGCGGCCCAGGTGCGGTTCAGCAGTAACTGTTACCTGAATTGATGTTTCCACTGTGGGTGCGAGACGGACCGTCACTGCCTGGCTACTTATAGATGTAATCGGATGGGCTAGCTTTACATCCTTGGGGGTAATAGTTAGGCCTGCCTGCTGCCGCAGTTCCTCGGCAATTTTCTTGGCGGTAATGCTGCCAAAAATCTGTTCGCCATCTTTGACGCGGACAGGAATCACCAACTCGGTGCCATCAAGTTGCTGCGCTTGTTCCTGCAACTGCTGTAACTCGGCTTCTTGTTGCTTCAAAGCGGTGGCGCGATGCCGCTTTTTCTCTGCCACTACTTTACTTGTGGCGAGGGCCGCCTTACCTTGTACAAATAAAAAATTTCGGGCATATCCTTCGGACACTGCCACGATATCGCCGGCTCGGCCAATGGAGTTAATGTCCTCCAAAAGTATAACCTGAATACGTTTTGCCATTAGGTCAATCTAGTACATGGTGAATGATGAATATGGAGTACTGGCCCGGTGCCAATTGCTTTGTACCTGATCTACCCGGGCACTTCCGGGTCCATCGTAGCATCTCTTGAGGAGTGTTTCTAGAGCGCTTCTTTCCCCTTGTGCACACACCACAACACTGCCGTCTGGTTCATTGCGAACAAAACCCTGAAGGTGTAGTTCGACGGCCCAGGCTTTTATTGTCTGACGAAAAAATACCCCTTGGACCTTACCGGTAATTTTTACCTGCAGTTCCTGGAGGGTCGAAAAATTGTCCGCCATAGTGGCCCCGAAGCTTTAAGACTGGTCGAGTTGGCGTTGCAGCTCCTCGCGAGCGCGAATGAGCTGTTCGTCTTCTTCTGTGTCATGGTTCTGCTCGATGGTAATAGTGGGCTCAATCCCCTCTTCGTTAATGTTGCGACCGCGCGGAGTAAACCACTTAGCCACGGTAATCCGCAAGCTTGAGCCATCACGTAATTTGAGAAATTCTTGCACCGAGCCTTTACCAAAGGTTTTTGTACCGACGATAGGCGCCTGGCGGTGATCATGAAGAGCACCCGCTAAAATTTCTGAAGCTGATGCCGAGCCACCGTTGACCATAACCACGACGGGGAGGGCTTCCAGCAGCGCGTTGCCCTCCGCGGTATAATCTTTTGTGACACTTCCCTTTTCCGAAACAACAACACTGCCGGCTGGCACAAAACGAGAAGCAATTTCCACCGCTGATTGCAAAAAACCACCGGGATTATTGCGGACGTCAACAATGACGCCCCGCACACCGGCTTGCAGCGCACCCCGGACTGCCGTCGTGAAACGTTCAGCGGTATCACCATTAAAGCTAGTGATGGTTAGAATGGCAATGTCACCTTCCTGTTGGGCTTTGACGCTCTCGACTTCAATGCGGTCACGCCTAATTTCGATATCCTGGGTCTCACGGTCGTCCTTATGGATAACGGTCAACACCACTTTCGTTCCGCGCTCCCCCCGAATCTGGGTTACGATTTCATCTAAGCTTGACTCGGGCGTTAGGGGTTTATGATCAATGGCAACAATGATATCTCCCTCACGAATGCCCGCTTGCTGGGCAGGTGAACCCTGGAGAGGCGTAATCACCGTGACTAATCCTGTGCGCAAGCCAATTTCGACACCGATACCAGAGAAACTGCCTTCGATTGTTTCCTCAAATTGCTTGGTCGCTTCGGGGTCGGCAAAAACTGTATACGGGTCACCGGCCGCGCGGATCATCCCCGCTACCGCGCCGTAGTATAAATCTTCATCTTGCAACTCCCCTGTATCGATGTACTTCTCGTGCAATTTATCCCACGCCTCCCAAAATGTCGGGAAAACCAGCTGGCGATTACCTTCTTCTACCCGGACAAAGCGCAGGGGTGAGTTAGGCCCAAAAGGAGTGGCCGGAACAATGTAGCGCCCAATAAAAATACCCAGACCTAAAATAAGAACCACGACGCCCAGCCGGCGAGCAACCTGGGCCCGCCTTGAAGTTTTCAATATGATTGGCACTGGGTTATCCATCTCCATCACAGTATACTGATTGCGACGAGATTGACTATTCGAGTTCGCGTATTGCCAAGTGCAACTCTTCGATTTGCGTTGGCGATACGGGTGAGGGGGCCCCCATCATAACGTCCTGCGCCCGGCCATTCTTGGGAAAAGCGTAGATATCACGAATACTCTCACACGCCCATAGGACCATCATAAGGCGGTCAATTCCTGGGGCAATACCGCCGTGAGGCGGGGCGCCATACGCAAATGCCCGCAACATGGCGCCAAATTTCTCATCCACGGCTTCTTGACTATAGCCAGCTAACGCGAAAGCTTTATACATAATGGCGGGATTGTGATTACGAATACCGCCGGAGCTAATCTCAAAGCCGTTACACACCAGATCATATTGATAAGCTAAAATATCAGTTGGCTCCTGTTGCTCGAGCGCTTGTAATCCCCCTTGGGGCATAGAGAAAGGATTGTGAGAAAAATTGATTTTACCTTCGGCCTCATTCCACTCATACATGGGAAAATCAACAATCCAGCACCAAGCGGCTTTAGTTACATCAATTAATGACAACTTTTGGGCCACAGCAGTCCGCACTGCCCCGAGGGCCTTACTGGCCGTCAACCACTGGTCGGCCGCAAAGAAAATAGCGTCACCAGATTTTGCCCCGACCTTCTTAAGTAACGCTGCCACTATGTCGTCACCCAAAAACTTAAGGATTGGGGATGTCGGTTTATCCTTAATGAGGATATAGGCCAGCCCACCGGTGCCGGTCGCGCGGGCGGCGTGGGTTAGTTCATCAATGGCCTGGCGCGACAGCTTCGCGCCACCAGGTACTCGGAGAGCGTGCACTACTCCCCCATGCGCGAGTGCGTCCGCAAATACTTTAAATTCACTGGCGGCAACTTCGTCACTCACGACCGTAATTTTAAGATCGTAACGCAGATCAGGTTTGTCACTGCCATAGGTTATCATAGCCTCACGCCAGGTTAAGCGCGGAAATGGTTTAGCGGCGACCTGCTTATCACTGAATTTTTCCGTGAGGGCAATCATTAAAGGTTCAGTAACAGCAAAAATGTCTTCTTGGGTGACAAAACTCATTTCCAAATCAAGTTGATAAAATTCACCGGGGTGGCGATCCGCCCGTGGATCTTCATCGCGGAAGCATGGGGCAATCTGAAAATAGCGGTCGAAACCAGCAACCATGAGCAGCTGTTTAAATTGCTGCGGGGCTTGCGGCAGCGCGTAAAACTTACCCGGGTGCAGCCGGCTGGGAACTAAATAATCGCGGGCGCCTTCGGGCGAAGAGTTAGCCAGAATGGGTGTCTGCACTTCGACAAACTGCTGGGCGTGCATGTAGGCCCGAATATGGGCAATAAAAGCATCTCGTTGTAAGATTATCGCCTTGAGCCGCTCTCGTCGCAGGTCAAGAAAGCGGTACTTTAAGCGCAATTCTTCATTGACGGCGGTATCAGACGCTACTTCAAAGGGCAGCGGCTGGGCCGCGCTTAACACTTCTACAGTAGTGACCGCTACTTCAATCTTGCCAGTGGTCAGCTCTTTATTAACCATGGCTTTCGGACGCGCCATCACGGTCCCGGCAACTGCAATCACAAACTCACTGCGTAGGTTTTCGGCCGCGGCATGTGTTGTCGGCTGTTCCGTAGGATTAAACGTCAGCTGCGTGATTCCCCACCGATCGCGCAGATCAATAAAAATTAGTCCGCCATGATCACGGCGAGCATGCACCCACCCGGTCAGGCGCACTGGCTGTCCCACGTGAGCGGGACGCAACTCACTGTTGGTATGCGTTCGATATTTATTGGGCGTAATCAGGGTGGAGGCCAAGGGCATACCTAGAGGGTAGATGAGAGCGTAGGAGAGAGCAACAGATCCAAGTCTTAAAAAAGTAGCTTGAAGAACTCTACTGTTTCTTTCTCGAGAGTGATGCAACATGAAGGTAGTAACCCAGAAGTCTGTCGGCAAACCGGGTAAGAAAAGTTTGTATAAAGACTCCTAGGTTCCCCGCTCATAGGCGGGGAGGTCGTATGCCTAGGATGCGCCCCGCTCCTTCAGACGGGGCTAGCTTGTTGGCACCCTACGTAGTAGGCATGCCGAGATAAAGAACACTGCACGTCTTCTTTAAGAAGACGCACATTGCCTAAAGCAAAAGCCCTGGGCAATAAGCACCCTCTTCATGGATTAAGGAGCTTTACTAAAGAACTTTCTAGTATAACTAGCCAAACAGAAAACGCAAGTCCGCTGCATTTCCTTACGTCGTACCCTAAAACTTAAAGAAAAAGCCGTGTAGTATGCGAGCACTCCTAGGGGGCAGTACCAGGATTGCGGACACATACCACACGGCATAGTCTCCTCTGTTCCGACAGAGAAGAAAGAACCCAGTGAGCTGGTCAGTCTCCAGCGTTAGCTGGTATGTAAGCCTAAGGGATAGCGGACCTCCTTGTGTGAGGACCTCCAGGCCTTCACGGCTACCTTTATGGCCTACTCACTGGGTTACTCTGTTGGACTTGACGCAGATAAACTGCCGTCCAACTGATGAAAAAGAACACTATGATGACTCCGCGACCCCGCCTTTTTAAGAGAAAGGAGATGAGGCCGCGGAGCTAAAGACTTCTGATACCTTCTTAGTGACGAGGAGCACCTGGAGTCTAGTTACAGACATAGGTTCTTTATAACGTCGTGTGAGCAGTAGGATTCACGCGACATACTTAAACGTGCGCAAGACACGGTAAGTCGAAACTGACCGAGCTGTAGTTGCACGCAAGCTCCCTCCTCACCACTAAGAAGGTGTAGAAGTTTTTTAAGATGCTTTTCTCTTCTCAAGGTACGGCAATAACCATTTAGTATACTCTTCCGTGATAGTTTGTCAAGTTTTGTTTACATTTTCCTTGTACTATCTGATTCTTCTGCCAAGTAAAGCCGTTTTATTATAAAATATGTGTCAATTTTTACCGTCAATACTATGGATATTCTCAACAATTAAAAAGTAAGGCACAATAAAGGAGATGAAGATTTGTGTTATTGGTAGTCCGAGTACGGGCAAGTCAGTATTTGCGCGGACGCTCTCGGCCGAGATGGGTAAACGAGGTATTAATTGTGAATTAGTCCAGGAATACGCCAGTGCCTATATCCAACAAGTGGGCGCGCCCGAGCAAGCCTGGGAACAGTTAGTGATTAGTATCGGCCAATATTTGTCCGAGCAAAAAACCACTCGTGATCATATGGTTACCGATGCGGCGGCATTTGCTACCTATGTGTATGCCCAGCGAGCTTTGCCGAAGATGATTAATTCACGGGTCTGGCCAAAGTATCGTCATTTACTCGATATGTTGCGGACGCTCGCCCGCATCTCGGCTGAATCGTACGATCTTATTTTCTTACTCACCCACGTTTTTCTTCCCCGCCAAGATGGCGTGCGGCTCGAGACCCACCTTTCGTATGACGAATGCAAGGAAATCAATCGGGATATGGAGGTCTACTTAGAATCCGAGCGAGTAGCCTACCATCGGCTGAAAGCTAACTCTGCCAAAGCTTTGGGCACGGCCATACAGATTATTGAGCAGCGGCTCTTGATTCAATCGCCCCAACCCAAGTCTCACAAAGAGAGCGACCGCCTGACCATTGGCATTCGGTCCCCATGACTAGGTCAGCACAATTAATGAGTGAGTATATAACCTTTTTGGTGTATAGCTGGCAGCGGGGCTTCCTTAATGTAAAAGTCAGCAGGTAAAAAGCACCCAAGACTAGAGAGTGGAACCCCTTAGTCCAGCAAATGAGGCGTTTAGCAGCTATAGAAGAAGCCTCGGCGGCTGCGTGGTAGCCGGTTGCGGCTATAGCAGCGCATTTTATTTTTATTTGTCGAACCCTTTTATTTACCGCATCCCGCAGACCCCTAGCCCAAAAAACGGCACTCTTTATTGGTGGTCTATATTACAAAAAGAAACTTCCTAATTGATAGCGCGCGACAGCGACACCCCCTACCCCCCAAAAAAATCAGGAGCCCGATAAGCGATTTACGCTTTTTTAGAGATATGGCCACATATACTTCGGTGTCCTCGAAGTAACACACCCTCTGCTTGACTATCCAAGACAGGCTTTTTCTTTACCGCTACTATAATAAGACTTGTACTAAGCAATATTATATTTTTATGCATTCACCTACTCACTACGGTATTGAACTGGTTATTAATGCGAGCGGTTGCGACCCATCACTCATGACGCGTGAGAAATTAGCAGTCTTCATTGAGCAATTATGTGAGAGAATTGACATGAAGCGCGCGCTCGAACCTTATTTCTGGGACGAGATTAATGGCGGTTCGACGCCTGAACCGCACTTAAAAGGAGTATCGGTTTTTCAGTTTATTGAAACGAGCAATATTGCCATTCACGCGCTGACCATGCTCGAAGTGATTTTCCTTAATATTTTCTCTTGTAAGCCATTCGAGCAAAAAGCTGTGGAGAAATTCGTCAAGGAATATTTCAAAGCTCAACACGTAGAAAGTAAGTTGATTGAACGAACGTATGTCGCGCGCCTACGAGAAAAATCTTAAACTCGACTGGCGACTTTCGCCGGCTGATTTACACCAACAGGCTTTAGCACAGCTTGCGGCAAGCGAATCAATTGTCCGATGCGTCTTTGGGACAGATACCTCAGAAGTCGGCTTGCTAGACATAGCTCTGCCCACACGAACGCCTTTTTCGTTCCAAAAACGTGCTATTGAAAACCAAGCCCAATTTAATGTGGCATACATCGTCCCCACTGGCGTCGGTGCTGCCCAGGGTGGGCACGCTGGCGATGCAACACCGGTTCTGAAGGCCATTTCCAGTATTGCCGATACTGTCTTTACACATCCAAACGTGGTTAATGCCTCCGATGTAAATGAGATGCCCAATAATACTCTCTATGTAGAAGGAAGCCTACTCTCAGCGTTTCTAATGGGCACTATTGGCCTTATGCGACGCCGAGGTAATCGCGTCCTCGCACTTCTCGGTCAACACCACAGGCGATACGTTGAGGCTGCAATAAACACAATTAATGCCGCTCGTGCGACTTACGGCCTTGATTGCTTAACCTTAGCCATTGTTCCGCTCACCATGAAAGCTGATTGGTCGCCCTCTGGTCGGGCATCTGGAGAAATTACCGGGCTCGATAATGTCTGGCAGGAACTCAACAAGCACGAGGGAGAATTTGATACTATTGCCATCACGTCGCCGATTACTATGAATCCGGAAGCACGTGACTTTTATCTCGAAGAAACAAAGGGGGAATCCGTAAATCCGTGGGGTGGTATCGAGGCACTACTCACACATGCTATTGCTATGAGGATGCAAGTCCCTGTTGCACACGCACCCATGATGGAATCACTAGAGGTAGAGGCACTTAATTACGGCATTGTTGATGCCCGTGTGGCCGCCGAGATGATTTCACTTTCGTATTTACAGTGTGTTCTTAAGGGATTGCAGCGGGCCCCTGTCGTTGCAGACCCAGCTACGCCCCACAGTTTGACTGCCGCCGATGTTAATGCCTTAATAATTCCCCGTGGATGTTTTGGCATGCCAATTTACGCTGCACTGCACCAAGGTATTCGCGTTATCGCGGTAGCGGATAAAATATACGCGGAAGACCATACTGAGGTTATTCGTGCTCTACCCTGGCGGCCAGGTCAATACAGAGAAGTCAGCAATTATTCTGAAGCCCTAGGCATCCTGGCTTGCATGAAAGCAGGTATAGTGCCTGAAGCTATCAGTCGTCCCTTGCAAACAATCTCACTCTAATAAGAGCCGGCAACTCATGCCAGTCTAAAGTTTTACTTCGGTTGGCCCCTTGCCATGAATCAATGCGCCAAAATAGGCCGTGCGCATTGAGCGCAACAAGTGTGAGGTATCAGAGGTGTCTATCCAAAAGTACCTAGATCGCTGCATTGCAGTTATTACTGATCCGGTCCAACGATGGCTGACCTACACAATTCCCGAAAATACTCAGAGGTTCCAAAGAGAATTATTTCCCGCGGGCATTGAATTTGACGGCGAACTTTGTCGAACCCATGAATTATCGCCTATTGTAGAGATTTTAGAGGACTTTCCTATTACAAAGTCCGGTTTGGTGCGCCCGGCAGGAATCGAACCTGCGACCGTTGGCTTAAAAGGCCACTGCTCTACCAATTGAGCTACGGGCGCGTACGAACTATATACCGATTTGATTGCAAATAGTCAATTACTACTAAATGTGATACCATATAGGTGATAACTTATCCACATTTATCCTTCATTCATTTATTTAAATTTATCCACGCCTATGGCTCACACAAAAACACTGCAGTTTAATGTTTCGGCCTGGCTGTACGGGGGGATGGTTGCGGTACTGCTGCTTGGTCTCATCTTTGCGGCTCGGCAATCGTCAGCCGCTGATCGCTACACCTTCTTGATGCGCGGTGATGTCATGAAGCTTGATGCTGCCAATAAAAATATTCACGTGTATATTCGTCACGTCAATTCAGCGGCCGAACATGATGCTGGCCAAACTATTGAGATTGATGTCCGCTCGGCTACTTTCTACAATTATGACAGCAAGCAGCGCAAGGTACGGACAACTCTCGGTTCATTGGCCGTGGGTGACGAAGTCGTGATTCGGGGTACCGGCGGGAGCGGGATCTATAATGCGGATTGGGTAGTGGAAAATGATAACTTAGTTAAGGTTTTAGGGACGGTTGATACACAGGATGTCAGTAATAACTTCTTGAAAGTTGAGATTGAATCAGTGACATTTCAATCAACTGGTAAGGCCTATAAGGCAAATATCTTCAAGAAGGGTGCTGTGGTCCGTGTCTACTACGATGAAGATAGTGTAAAGTTTATCAGCCGGGATGGGAATGCGATGAGGGCAGATGAAATTGCGAATAACGGCGAAAAGATCACACTTAAGAACATTAAGGTCAAGTACGGCTCGCGTTTTGAAGCTGATGCCGCCGCACCTGTTTCAGAGATTACCGACGGTAAACACCTGTAGCCTGAACCTAAAAGAATGATCGCTTACGAGCGGCAGTAAACTCTTCGAGTAGCTGCCGCTGTTTGCGTGAGAGTTTCGTGGGAATGATTACCTGGGCCCTGACAATCTGATCACCGCTACGTCCCCCCCCAATTACCGGAAATCCCTGGCCGCGTAATTTAAACTCTGTCCCCGGTTGAGTGCCGGCAGGAATTTTGAGAGGCGTTATTCCCGCAAGAGTAGGGATGTTCTTGGTTGCGCCCAGCGTAGCTTCGACAAATGATAACTCAACCTGTGAACGAACATCGCTACCGTCGCGCCGCAAGTGGGCGTGCGGCCGGATATGCACAGTGACATAGAGGTCGCCGGGGATACCACCCCGAACCGGAAATTCTCCCTGGCCGGCAATGCGAACCGTCTGACCATCGTCAATACCCGCTGGAATGGTAATTTTTAAGGTTTTACTTCGGCGTTGTCTGCCCTCACCCCGACACTTTGTGCACACTGTTTCTGGTTTCTTGCCTTCGCCCTGACAGTCGGGACAGATACTGGATTGGCTAAAGACGCCAAACATAGTTTGCCGCGACGTGGTGACACTGCCGGTGCCCCGGCACATTGCGCACTCCTTAATGGGAGTGTTGGGCTCGGCACCGTTGCCGTGACACAAGCGACAGGATTGATAGAGTTGAAGAGTAGTGTCACGCTTCATATCGGCTGCCGGCTCCGCAAAATCCAGCGTGACATCAATGGCGACATCATTGCCTTGGCGCACCGAGGCGCGCGTTCGTGACCCTGACTGTCGTCTGCCAAAAAACTGTTCAAAGATATCACTCACGCCGCCTAAGTCTTCAAAGTTAACGCTATAATTACCAAATCCGCTAAAGCCCCCTCCCCCACCGGCTTGGTCAAAGTTCTGGCCAAACTGATCATACTGGGCCCGTTTTTGCTCATCACTTAATACTTGGTATGCAGCGTTAACCTGCTTGAATTTCTCTTCATCCCCACCTTTTTTATCGGGATGATACTGATGTGCCATACGGCGATATGCCCGCTTGATTTCATCTGCGGAAGCGTCTTGGGTAATGCCTAAAATTTGGTAGTAATTTTGAGCCACAAAGTAATTAGTTATTTAAGACCTTCTTGAATGTTTATGCGTTTTCTCCTCATCGGAAGTTACAGCTGGAGACGCTCCACCATAGCTTGCGTACGGGTAATCGTAAAGAGCTGTGCTTCTTGCCCAAGTTGGACACTTAAGGCAATGAGCCCTAGCGTGGGCCAGACGATAAAGGGTACCAACACCCGGAAGGTTAGAAAGATAATAATCATCAAGAGGATGGAAGCAATTAGAGGATTTTGACTGGTTAACTCATTAATCTGGCGATTAATGAGGCCGGCTACGATGGTAGAAAAGCTTTCTTGACCACTTAGATTTTGGCCGAGCCGCTGGGCAATTTCTTGTCGCGAACGCTGCAATTGCTGTTCATCAATTATATACCCCGGAGGCAGTTTCTTTCGTTCTTCGGCAATGCTTGCTTCGAGCAACTCGTCAAAGGAAGTCTGCGGCGTATAACCAGGAAAGAAATCATTAATAATTGGATCAAAGGGTTTTAAGAGAGGTTCTATTTGGCGTTCAGTAATCTGAAACCGCGCCTGGGCCACCGAGTTAGTAATCAGTGGCCAGGCGACACCGAGTAAAGCAATCATGAGACCCAGGGTTAACAACTGGACGCCACCCGGGAATATTTGAGTAATACGATAGTACACCCGATTATGAACTTCGCGAACGATTGTCCGCTGCGCCATAGCCATAAAAACAACCAGCAACACTGCGGCGCCAATGCCGACTGGTGACAGTATACTGAAGGCGACAACCATGAGCGCGGGAACCAGGTAGAGGGCGGCGAGGCTAGCGGGCCGACGAAGGATCGATAAGCAGAGCGCCATGAGCATGATCCACACCAGCGCTAGTAAAATAATTACCAGAGCATACCACCCGTGCTGCAGCGAGAGCGGCAACAGAAGCATCATTGCCGCAAACGGCAACAGGCTATAGCTGCAGACAAAAATGACCAGCGCTAATTCTTTTTGGTAGGCAGTCATGTCCTTATAGTGTAGCGCACTCATCAATAACCCTTAAACATGCTTTGGCTACTCTCCCGGCAGTAAAGCTCCCACTTAAGCCTCAAGATTGCTTACTAGAAGAGGGGGATTTGTCGGGGGCTTCCTCGGCTTTACCATCAACTACCCCACCCGGGTTTGGTGTCTGGGCTGTCGCCGGCTCGGGAGAGCCAGTGCTAGCTGATTGTTGGTAGAGTTTCTCACCAATTTTCTGGGCGGCCGCGGAGAGCTCCTCGGTAGCGCGCTTGATGGCAGCAGTGTCCTCTCCTGACTGAATTGCTTTAAGTGCTTCTATTTTTTCCGTGACGGTCTTTTTTGTCGACTCGTCAATTTTATTTTCTGCCTCGCGCAGAGCTTTTTCCGTGGCGTAGATGAGTTGTTCAGCCTGGTTCTTGACCTCCACAATTTCTTTTTTACGTCGGTCCTCCTCGGCATGGGCGGCGGCTTCTTGCTGCATCCGCTGGATTTCCTCTGCCGAGATGCCCGAGCTACCTTCAATTTTAATACTTTGCTGCTTGCCACTGGCTTTATCCTTAGCTGAAACATTCAAGATGCCGTTAGCATCAATATCAAAGGTTACTTCAATCTGGGGTGTACCCCGCGGAGCGGGCGGAATACCATCCAAGACAAATCGCCCCAAAGATTTATTATCAGCGGCCATCTCGCGTTCCCCTTGCAAGACATGGATTTCAACCTGGGGCTGACTATCAGCGGCGGTCGAAAATACTTGCGACTTTTTGGTCGGCACCGTGGTGTTCTTAGGAATGAGTGATGTGCGTACACCCCCCAGAGTTTCTAGACCGAGTGTGAGCGGCGTAACATCGAGCAGTAAAACATCTTTAACATCGCCGCCCAAGATGCCGCCCTGAATGGCGGCGCCATACGCCACCACTTCGTCAGGGTTAATGCCTTTGTGGGGATCTTTGCCAAAGTATTGCTGGACGACCTGGGTAACTTTTGGCATGCGGGTCTGGCCACCCACGAGAATAACTTCATTGATATCAGCCGGTTGCAGCTTAGCTTCGGCTAAAGCTTCTTTAGTCACGGCGAGTGCTTTCTCGATTAAATCATCAACAAGCTCTTCTAATTTGGCGCGGGTGAGTGTTAGGACTAAGTGCTTGGGGCCATGAGCGTCGGTGGTAATGAAGGGTTGGTTAATCTCGGTAGTGGTTGAACTCGACAGCTCGTGTTTAGCTTTTTCAGCCGCTTCCTTTAAGCGCTGCAGGGCCATAGTATCGCGGCTTAAATCAATGCCCTCATGGCTCTTAAATTCCTTCACGATCCAATCAATGATGCGCTGGTCAAAGTCATCTCCCCCTAAGTGTGTATCACCATGCGTGGCGCGGACTTCGATAGTATCAGCTGCAATCTCGAGAATGGAGACATCAAATGTTCCTCCACCTAAATCAAAGACAACGACTTTCTCTTCTTTCTTCTTATCCAGGCCGTACGCCAGGGCGGCGGCCGTGGGCTCATTGATAATGCGACGGACTTGTAAACCTGCAATTTTACCCGCATCTTTAGTCGCTTTTCGTTGCGCATCATCAAAGTATGCTGGGACGGTAATCACCGCATCAGTAATGGTGGTGCCGAGCTTGCTTTCGGCATCCGCTTTAAGCTTTTGCAGGACCATGGCGGAAATTTCTGCGGGTTGGGCCCATTTTTCACCCAACTGGATCTCTACTCCCCCATCGGATCCTTCCCGAATCTCGTAGGGTAGCAGCTCTTTGTCACGCTGGACTTCCAGATCGCTAAAACGACGGCCAATTAAGCGCTTGGCCGAGTAAATAGTATTATGGGGATTAATAATGCTCTGGCGCTTAGCGACAACACCAACCAGCCGCTCATTTGACTTACTTAAAGCTACGACTGACGGCGTGGTGCGGTTACCCTCACTATTTTCAATAATAGTTGGTTCGCCCCCTACCATGTAGGCGATAGCTGAATTAGTGGTGCCTAAGTCGATACCTAAAATAGTACTCATATGAATGTGAAGATTAAGAAATTAAGGATAATTATAAATTAAAGACTGACTTTGACCTTCGCTGGGCGGAGTACCTGATTGGCCAGCTTGTAGCCTTGTTGGACTACCTCGATCACTTGATTACTTGGTACTCCCTCCTTTTTGACCTGGGCAATCGCTTCGTGGAGCTGGGGATCAAACGACTGTCCCTGCGTTTCAATGATTTGTAAACCAAAACTATGAAGTGTTTGCTCAAGCTGGCGCGCGACATGGAGGACACCTTGCACCCAGGCATCGTCCTGGAGATGAGACGGCACGTGGGAAGTGACTGCTTGGAAATTATCAGCAATTGCGAGCAGCGGTTCTAAAGTGCGGCGTTGTAATTGGAGCATCTGTATCGCCTGGTTCTCTCGCAGCGACTTACGGAAATTGAGCAACTCTGCTCGGGAGCGCTGCCAGCCTTCTAAATATTCTTGTTCACGGGGGGAACCTATAGTATGAGCTTGACGGGCATGAATCATAGAGATTGTTGTTTAATGATTGTGGCAAGGGCCTGAACGAGAGACAAGGTACGGTGGTAGTGCATCCGCTTTGGCCCAACCACAACAAGTACCATCTGGGGAACAAGCGGCGAGGTAATAGTTTGCACCACCAGGCTAATATGCTCGGCCGAAAAAAAAGGATTTTCTTTGCCAATGAAAACTGTTGTTTCGCTCGCTAGGTGGGCTAGTTGGGCGACATAGTCATCAATCCCCTCGAGCACGGCCGACATTTCTCGCACGGCGGCAAGGTGATCTCCTTCAGGCTGGTTTAAGACTTCATGGAGACCAGCTTCTTGCAATTCTCCGGTTGAAACCACTCCGCTGACAACCATGGCATGAGAGCGACGAGACAGCAGTTTAGAGATTGTGCGGGCTAAGTGGCGATACTCCTCCTGCATGCGCTGAAGCTCCTGTCGGAGGGTGTGCCGCTGCCCGGCAGTGAGTTCGCGGAGGCGTACATGATCAACATAGTAGCGATATCCCTGGTCAGTGGGTACGCGGCCGGCCGATGTATGCGGCTGAACCAGGTATCCCGCTGCTTCCAACTCGCGCAGAATTGCGCGAATCGTCGCCGGACTTAATGCCAGGTTAAAGCGATGCTGTAAGGCAGTACTGCCCACGGGGCGGGCCGTGCGAATGTACTCTCGCACCACTCCCCCCAGTATATAAGCTTCTCGGGGCTCCATCATAGCATCATAGAGTGATAATTAGCACTCAAGACGTTTGAGTGCTAACTCCATACTACGTTGTGCGGACAAGATGTCAAGGATTCCTGGGCGGGCTTTAAGTACGAATCGGGGTGGTCACTATCAATATGTTTGCTGGATTTTCTGGGTCGATCAGCAGCGCAGTCACACCGTGATTTGGCAGGTTGAGAGAAAAAGTCTGCCACGTTTTGCCGCCATCTTCCGAACGGAAAACAACACTATTAATCGCAACAAGCATCCGGGTGAAATTAGTAGGACTGACTGCGACCGCAGTTGTATTAAACGACTGGAATTGATCAAGGGGCAGGGCTAATTGCTCCCAGCTCTCACCATTATCGCGGCTGATGACCGCGCCATCATCAACCCCCACCATGAGTGCCTGGGGAAAATCTTGCACAAAGGTTACATCAAATACTCGCTTACGATTAGTAAAACTCAAAGCGCCAGGGTTTTTGAGGTCGCGGGGAATCAACAACTCTTCTTGAGTGGTGGGTGTCACTCGTAGTAAGGTGTGGGTGGAAGTAAGGAGGAGTAACTCACCGGCTCGATGCGGCGAAGGAATAATATTGCGAATACTTAAGCCCTGGCGGTTGCCACCGACTAAGGTGCTCGCTTGCAAGGTATATTCTGTCCGCCACGTCTTGCCTGACTGTTCGCCTACAAAGATACTCCCCAAGCTACTGCCAGCATAGATACGGTCCGCGTTAAAAGGATCGAGTTCGATAGAAATAACTCGAGGATCAGGGGCCTCTGGCGCTCGAATGATTTGCCATTGGCGCGTATCGAGCGGCAACGGGATAGCGAGCGCGACGTCCCAGCTATGGCCGTCGTCAATGGTGCGGATGACAAATCCTTGACCCTCCCCGGTGGTGCCTGCAGTAATGATAACGCCGTTGGCTAGCGCGACCACGTCACTGACAAAAGTTAAGGGAGTGGTCAGACGCACCCAACTGCCTCCCCCATCATCAGACCGAATAATGCCCTGTGCCCCGGCCGCGATGTAGATTGTTTGCGGACTATGGGGCGGGCGGTGAGCACGCTGGAGGCTAAATGAAGCAATATTAGTTGTTCGTTCATCGTCACGTAAGGTCACAGTTTGCTCAAATAAGGCCCCGGCACTCTGCGAGTAGTAGGTACCACCCGGCGGTGCCGCCGCCGGACGGGGGGTGCACCCGGCAATCTGGGCGACACTAATGACGAGCAGCGGCAGAACAACCACGCGCAGCGGGAGCGAAGATGAGGACATAAAAATCTGTTATACTTGAATCCTACATGCAATCCTCTCTCACTTCAAAGAATGTGGCGTGGACAAATATTACTGCGCCTGCCGCGGAAGAACTGGCTGCCCTCGTTCGGGAAACAATCTTGTTGCCGCTGGACGCCGAATTCATCGCCTATGAAAACCCCCGGCCGGAAATTACGGTTCGAGCACCCTATCTGTTAATTTTGATCCAAGTACCGGTCTTTGATAAGCAGCTACGCGTGACCACCGGTGCCTCTCTCTATTTTATTATCAAGGAGAATCATTTGTGGACGTTGCAGTATGATAGTATCGCTAATCTAGAGAAACTACGGCAAGATTTTGAAACTAATTTGGAGAAACAAGAGGAGTACTTTAATGACGGGGCTCTTGGTCTTGCTATATATCTCATTAATCAAATGGTGAACAGCGCCTTTCGCAAGCTGGACCGAGTCCATAAGCACATTAATATTGCCGAAGATGCAGTCTTTCAGGGCAATGAACGTAAAATGGTAGAAGAAGTTGCCATTCTTGCCCGTGACGTTATGGACTTCCGCAAAATTATTCGCCCCCACAAAAATTTGTTTGCGCAAGTCCCCTCCCACAGCCTCATCACCCCCGCGGTGGTGGGGCCGTGGCTGCGCCTACATAATCAAGTTAATAAACTCTGGGAAATGCTCGAAAGTTTGTCGGAAAGCACAAGAGATCTAGGTCGAACAAACTCAAATCTTTTGCAGTACAAAGAAGGACAACTACTGCAAATGCTTACGTACTACTCTATTATCTCTATTCCCGTTTTTATCTTACTGACACCATTTAACCCCCGCCAGGAGCAGGCTACTATAGTTGATATCACGATCTACTGGGGAGTTTTAAGCCTGCTCGTAGTGGTCCTAATACTCATTTTTTTGCGCTTTAAAGGAAAACGAGTGCTATGAAAAAAGCGCCCGTGAACGAGCGCCAAGAAATAACTCACATGACCAGGATGTCATCGTGGGGCCAGAAAAGCTCGCAAATATTGAGAGCTGCTGCTGTCGCCTCTTGCCAAGCCTGGCGGTAGAGGCTCTCGAGCTGGACAGAGGACATATCTTGCACATCTTCCCGACTCGTGGGAAGGATAATGAGCCGGCGATGAGGTGTTCCCGGCGGCACATGCGTCAGCGGGTTGAAGTAGAGAATAGTAAAGACTTCAGCCGCCGTCTCGACAATGCGTTGGCATTCCAGTAAACTGTCGTCCACGTGTAGATTAATGCCGTGCTGCTCCACCACGCGATGCTTAGTCCCATTAGCGGAAAACCAGCCTTCAGTGATCCGACCATTATAGTACTGGTGCAGCTCTCGCATTGTCCGCATCCGCGTCTGCTCGCTGCGGGCAGTGAGGATTGGTATACGAGCCAGGGGCGCCAAAGTTTCCACGGCTTCTTGAGAACCAGGGATGACAGTGGCTGGAGGGCAAAGATCAGAACAAAGAAACTCCGCATAGAGAAGACCTAATTCTTCAGTCGGTCTCCCACCCGTGGCAGTATTCCACGAATGAGTTTTGCGAAATAATTCCTGATCAAAGGGACAACCCATGTGTGGCAAGGCCATTTTAAAGGCTTGACCGATGCCGTCCAGGAGAGTGTCATCGGCGTCGAGCGAGATTATTCTGGCACCTGCCATCGGTGGTCGCTCCTTAATTAGCAAGAGAGGTAAATTGTAAGGTACGTTGCTCTACCGATATAGTATACACTGATACAACGTCATGCCCGACCTACTTTTCTACAACTCATTTACTAAGCAGGTGGAGCCTCTCCGTCCCCAAGAGCCTGGTAAAGTTCGTCTCTACCACTGCGGGCCAACGGTGTACAAGCGACAACATATCGGCAACATGCGTCGTTTTTTGTTCGCTGACTACCTGCGCCGCACGCTGGAATTCTTTGGTTACGAGGTTCGAGAAATTACTAATATTACTGACGTCGGCCATCTTACTCAAGACGAAATTGATGCGGGTGAAGATAAAATGGAGCGGGCCGCGAAAGAGGCAAAGGTCACACCCCAAGTTATTGCCGACAAGCAAATAGCGGCTTTTATAGCTGATGTGCAGGCGTTAAATATTCAACTCTCTCATAAGTATCCGCGCGCGACCCAGCATATTCCCCAGATGCAGCAGCTCATTACCCAGTTACTGGAAAAGCAATATGCTTACCAAACGACCACGGGCATCTATTTTGATGTGCAATCTTTCCCCGCCTATGGAAAATTGTCTGGCAATACCCTAGAGAACATTGCGGCTGGCAAACGAGTGGCTATCCGCGAAGAAAAGAAACACCCGGCTGACTTTGCGCTATGGATATTTGATAAGCAGAGCCTCCAGCGCTGGGATTCACCGTGGGGCGAGGGTTTCCCCGGCTGGCACATCGAGTGTTCCGCTATGAGTCTGGAATATTTGGGGTCGGGTATTGATATCCATACCGGAGGCGAAGATAATCGTTTTCCCCACCATGAGAATGAAATTGCCCAGTCCGAGGCTGCCACGGGTGAGAGTTTTGTGCGTCTCTGGATGCATAATCGGCACCTGCACCTTTCTGGCCAGAAACTGGCAAAGCGAGCCGGAGAACAGATTACGCTCGATACAATTAAGGAAAAAGGCTTTACCGCGTTAGCGTTTCGCTTACTGGTTTTCAGTGTTCACTACCGTACCCCCATGGATTTTTCCTGGGAGGCTTTGGCGGCCGCGGAAGAGCACGTGCGCTCTCTTCGGGGAACACTACGGCGGCTTCTCAATCTTGATCTGGTTGCTAATCAAGCTGATGCAACTGTCGACCGAGAAGTTACGCAAGCTTTTGGCAAAGCACTCGCTGATGATTTAAATACTCCACAAGCCTGGACGGTTTTTTTACAGTACGTGCGAACGATTAATACCGCCCTTGAAACCACAACACTCACCACTGCGGCTGCCAAGCAGTATTTGACAACCCTCTTCCATCTTGACCACGTTCTGGGGGTTCTCCAGCCCCTACGCTACGAACTGGAAGCCGAACATATCCCGGCCGAGATTACTGATTTAGCCAAGCAGCGCGAACGGGCCCGCCAAGGAAACCAATTTGTCGAGGCTGACCGCCTACGAACCATTCTTGAGAGTAAAGGCTATTATATAGAAGATACGCCGAGTGGGCCGAGAATTATGCCAAAGTAGTCGCCAGGATCTTTTGCACTGTTTTTCCACGTGCACCCGCGAGGCGGGCGCGTTATGCTATCTTATGTGAAGACACGAGGTCGTATGCTAGATCAACGTCATGACAAACCGCGCCGCTCCACGGCGGCGGGGACGGGCTCACGCGTGCCGCCGCAGAACCAAGAGGCTGAAGAATCAGTCCTGGGCAGTCTGCTGATTGATAAAAACGCTATGGTTGCCGTAGCGGATTTTTTGAACGCGGAAGATTTCTATAGCGACAAGCACGGCATCATCTACCAGAGTATGGTAGAACTCTACGAAAAGAGCGAGCCGATTGATATCCTATCGGTAATGAACCGCCTGAAAGAGAAAAAACAGCTGACGTTGATCGGCGGCGAGAATTTAGTTACCCACCTGGCCACAGTTGTACCCACTGCCGGGAATGTCTCTCACTATTCTCGGATCGTCCAAAAAAATTCAACGCTGCGCCGGCTAATCTCCGCCGCCGCTGATATTACAGAGCTCGGTTTTGCTGAAGCAGAAGAAATCGATGTGGTTCTTGATAAAGCCGAGCAGGCACTATTTGCTGTCTCCCAAGACCATAAGCAGAGTAATTTTATTAAGCTCTCGGAAGCGCTCGAAGATGCCTTTGTGCGTATTGATAAGCTCCATAAGGGCGATAAGGATTTGCGGGGGGTAACGACTGGTTTTGGTAGTCTGGATAAGAAACTGGCGGGCTGGCAAAACTCTGATCTTATTATCCTGGCCGCCCGTCCGTCAGTCGGTAAGACAACTTTAGCGCTCGACTTTGCCCGCCATGCAGCCTTGAAGGGGGTGCCAGTCGGGGTGTTTAGCCTGGAAATGTCGAAAGAGCAATTAGTTGATCGCATGCTCGCCGCCCAAGCCCATGTTGATCTGTGGCGACTGCGCACGGGCAATTTAGAGACCGGCGGTGAATTTGATGATTTTTCTCGGATTGGCGAAGCTATGGGCGAACTGTCAGAAGCGCCGATTTACATTGATGACCATGCCTCTACCGGGGTGATGGGCATGCGCACGATGGCCCGGCGTTTGCAGGCAGAACACGGCTTAGGCTTGTTGATTATTGATTATCTGCAGCTGATGGAGTCGAGCCGTTATGTTGATAATCGCGTGCAAGAAGTTTCTGATATTTCGCGCAGCCTGAAGCGCTTAGCGATTGAGCTTAACGTGCCGATTATTGCTTTATCCCAGCTATCCCGAGCAGTGGAAATGCGTACGGATCAGCGCCCTAAGCTCTCCGATCTCCGTGAATCAGGCAGTATTGAACAAGATGCTGATGTTGTCCTCTTCATCCACCGTCAGCCTTTGGCGGAAGGCGTTGAGCGGCCGGATACGCTTGATATTTCTCTGCTCATTGAAAAACATCGTAATGGCCCCACGGGAGAGATACCGATGCGCTTCCATAGCCGCTATGTTTCCTGTACCGAACCAGAAGATGCTTACGAAGAAATTTCACTGGCCTCTCCCGCGCGCGTTGCTCTTTCTTAAAACAGAGAGCTACCTCCTGCCAAAGTTGTCTTCCTTAGGGTACCTACCCTGCGGTAGTATGGAATCTATATGCCCAGTAGAATCACCTCGATCACCCGCTCGTAATTTCAGCTCTATGGATACACCAACGAGCAGTCTTGTTCCTACGCCGCTGCTCTTCCTTACTGCCGTCCCGTCAGAACGGGACTTAATCTAGATAGTTCTACTGGGTATGCTTCCCAAAGCTGTTCGAGATTTAACCCAAGAGCTTACGCGCCTGCCAGGAATTGGGCCAAAGACGGCGCAGCGCTTAAGTATTTACCTATTGCGCCAGCCCCGCGCTGTGGTGGCCCGCTTTGCGGATACGTTAAAAAATCTCCACGCTAATGTACGAATCTGCAGCCAGTGCTACAACTTAGCCGAAGATACAATTTGTATTGTGTGCCAAGACCAAATGCGTAGTCCTAAACTCCTCTGTGTGGTCGAAGATGCTCTCGATGTTGAGGCAATTGAGCGTACCAACTCGTACGAGGGACGATACCATGTTTTAGGTGGGGTTCTTTCCCCGCTTGAAGGAATTGGGGTCGAGCAATTGACGCTCCGAGAGCTTTTTTCCCGGGTAGACCACGAGCAGATTGAGGAACTTATTATTGCCCTCGATCATACGATGGAAAGCGAGGCTACCACCCGTCATATCATTAACCACCTGCGCGGCATGCCTATTAAAATCACGCGCTTGGCGCGTGGTTTACCTACTGGGGGTGATATTGAGTTTGCTGATACCCTCACATTGACTGCCGCGCTAAGCGGTCGTAAAAAACTCTAATTACTTGGCCGAGATTTTTGTAATCTCTACTTCCGTGAAGTGCTGCTTGTGGCCAAAGTACTTCTTGTAACGCTTTTTGGCTTTCATTTTCACGCCCGTCACTTTCGGGCGACGGCCATGAAGGATGACGGTGCCTTCTACTTTTGCTCCCTTAACTGTCGGCTTGCCGAGGGCCACGCTTTTTTCCGTGGCGACAAGTAAAACTTCGTTAAAGGTAACCTTTTTCCCAGCCGCCGTCGGCAATTTTTCAACTTTGATTCTGGTACCATCAGTCACCACGTACTGCTTGCTGCCGGTTTTAATCACTGCATGCGCCATAGTAGAGATAATTAACTTATGCCCCATCATGGGGGGAAAGCATCTTTTTGTCAACCCATTCGACTCCACGGTCTAAAGGCCGTGGCTTGCTTAAGGGTTGACTCTAAAGCCGCGCGTATCTCCACCCTGAAGGGTGGAGCTTGCGCGAGTCGAAGAGTCAATCTTTGATAAGCTCCCCTCGACTCTTAAAGATCGGGGTCGAATGGGTCAAGGGGAAAACCTAGTCGCTGGGAAGGTAGGTAATAATACTACCTACATTGATGCCATATTCACGAGCCTTGCCCGCCCCCACTTCTAGAACTCCATCAACCGGTCGCGGCGAGCGATAGATTGGTGGCGGTAGAGTGATACTTTCATCAATTACCGGCACGTTCTCTTCAATACCGATTACGCTTCCTTGAGAAACCCAGACAATATCAATTGGTATAAGCATGCCTTTCATCCAGTAGCGAGCCTCTTGGAGCTCGGTATAAGGAAAGTACATGCCTCGCCACTGCGGTATCGCAGAGCACCCAGCTAAACCCTGCTGCCGCTCCACCTCATTATCAGCAAGAGCCACGCGAAAGGTCTTGCCATTAACGCTTATTTTTCCCTCGGAAAAATCCCGGCATGTTTCCGTGGCGTTCAGGCTGCCATTTATGACTAGTAGGCCGACGATAATAATAACCACGACGCCTGTAGTAATCCCTAGTCCACCCAAGATCACACGGCTCATACCGAGGAGCGACTACGGGCCTGTTGGTAAATCAAACTGGCAATAACTAGCGTCAACATACAGCCAGCAATCAGGAAGGCAATAATCTTAGCTCTGGTCTGTAGGGTAATGGCGCCAATTCCCAAACCCACACTCAATAATGTGCCGAGGATAGCAATACTGCGCGCTTGGAAACCGGCGGAGAGTAAGCGGTGGTGAAAATGGCGAACGGTATCGCCGTGCCAAGGAATCTGCCGTGCCCAGAGACGCGCGATAATTACTGCCAACATATCAATGACCGGCAACGCCAGTACGAGCAGGGTGGTAACAATTTTACCGCCACCCACAATAGCAATCATGCCAATGTACAACCCTAAAAACCAGCTGCCACTCGTGCCTAAGTAGACCCGGGCGGGGGGAAAGTTCCACAGCAAAAATCCTAACACGCCGCCCGCGCCAATGGCTGCTAAGGCTAAAGTAGTGCTGTCTTGAACAGACGGAAGCAGGCTCACTGCCCCGAGGGTGAAAAAAGTAACGACCCCCACTCCCCCGGCTAAGCCATCAATGCCATCGAGCCAGTTAACGGCGTTCATAAGAAACACGAGCCAGATAATTGCTAGTAGTGCTCCCGGCAGAACCAGTGACCCAATCGTATACGAGTTAAGACTGATCACGCCCGATTCCCATGGGTTACTAATTTCCCGAATCGTCCACCCCCACCCCACGGCGATTGTGGCAATCACGATTTGCCAGACAAACTGTCTGCTGGCGGGCAACTTAACATGTTCATCAATAATACCAATCAGCAGGGTGAGGAAAGCACTGGCGAGTAAGCCAATTCGTAAATAAACATCATCTAAGACGATGTATCCGAGCAAACTAATCACGCCGATGACCATAGCCCCACCGAAGTAAACCTGAGGGTGCTCAATATGGGCTCGAAGAGAAAAAGGACTAAGGCGTAGCAGGGCAGCAAATAAGCCAAAGACTAAAATAAAGCTGCTGCCAAACAAGAGGAGGTGCGAAAGGGTGAGAGGAGTTAGATCAAGAAGCATACGGAGACTATAGTTGACATAGTGCAATTGTTGTTGTCCGATATCGTAATCTAGGAATTAACATCATAAAGCTGTCTGCTGTTTAGGTGTACAACGTTTCTTTTACCCTAACAACCCTCTCTAAAAATTCAAATATTCTTGCTCTTAGCTAGAGCTATGTGGGGCCGACGAGACTTTTGCATGACATTAAACTCAAGATCGCGGCCCAAGAACAGTCTGGTTTCAGCATCCAGGGCCGGTAAAGCGGAAAGCACGGCGGCAATCAGGGGCACGAGCGCCCACTGCAACATAATACCGAGGTAACGCCAGCGGCTGTATGCCTGCGGTCGCGGAGGGAGAAGCAGGAGTGAGAGAGTAGTCGAGATAAGTAAGCCAACCATGGCAATAGACACAATCGTGCGAGCAACAAAGGGTAAACTATACGACAGCACCGTTGCGTGAAATTCTGGTCCGCCAAAAAAAATGGGGAGCCAGCCGAGACCGGCAATAATAATAGGCGCTGTGGCCCAGGAATGATGACCTTCAAGAGTGCGGAAAATATAGGTAAACTTGGTGCGGAAGGAAATCTGCTTCTGGCGGAGAAACCCTTCGGCAATATAAGGAAAGTTTTCGATCCCCCAGGCCCAGCGACGCTTTTGCTTATACTGGTTCTTCAGCGTTTGCCACCAGTTTCCTGCCAGGGCGGCATCCATGGAAACAGTCGTGTATAAAGGTTCGGTGCGGTAATGACCATGGTAATGAAGCAAACACTGCCAAAAAATGCGCGAATCTTCGGAAACAATATTTTTCTGCCAATAGCCGACTTCCTGGAGCGCTCTAAGCGTCATAGAGTGACTCGAGAATGTCACCAGACGTTCGGGCCGAGTCGATTCTATCATCTGCCAAAAGGTCGAACCGGTAGCGATAACCCGGGAAAAGGCTGGGGCATCCCATAAGTTATTATTGTACATAGGCAGCGGCTGGTAGCTGACGCGGTAGCGGTCAGGATGGGTGATGAAAGTATAGGTTAAAAGAGAAAAATAAGAAGGGTTAACAACTGTATCGCTATCAAAGTTACTCACGAGAATATGCGCTACCGGAATCCCCAAGCGCTGCAGCTCAACCTCCATATGTTTGAGTGCCCACGTGGCATTAGCGCTCTTGACACGCGCCTCGCCCGGTAAGCCATCAGGATGAAAGGTAATCAAGAGAGTCCCAAACTTGGCGGCAAATTCACGCTGCAAGGCTGCTGACTTTTCCTGTGCCGGCTTGCCAACGCGCTCTTCGAAACCAATCACCACATGCAGCCGCTCCTGCGGGTAATCAACTGCGGCGAGTGAGGCTAAAGAGGTCCGCAGAACTGCTAGTGATTCATCATAGGTCGGCAGGATTACCACGTGGTGAATTTTTTCCCAGTTTAAGGGTTCTTCACCTCGTTGGCGCAAGTTTTCTACTTCTGTAAGATGCTGGCGCAATATCGCCTGCTCGTCGAGCGAACCTGCCGCTGCCGTTAAGCGTGCACGCAAGTGCTGGCAATAGTCTGTAAGATCGCCCGAGACCCCTTGGCAACGCTTGATCCAATTAACGCTCCGTTCGCGCCCTAAGCGCCGATACGCATACACAAGGTGAACGGACATATACACGCCGCGGATCAAAGCGTACAAATCATAAATAATAATGAAAATAGCAATCCAAAAAGGAATGATGAAAGCCAAGACTGACAGACCAATCAGGGTGCCCCATGACAACGTTGCTGGAATGATTTGAAAAAATCTCCGGCGCAGCGCGACCGGGTTAACTTCAATCACCCATTGTCCGGAAGACTTGATCATTACTAAAAATTAACCTGCCACAAGAGGTAAAAAGAAAGCAGCATAATCAATTGCAAAACTGGCATAATACTCCATAAAACCCACGCGGCGCGGTGATCAGCGCGCAAGACTGCGATTCCCACCACTGTATTAAAAATCAGGATTAATGAGCCAATCAATGGCAGGACAATAATCTGCTCGCCTTCACCGATGAAGTCAATACCCACGTCAATGGAATAGTGTAAAACAACAGCCGGATCATGGCGGGGAAAAGCGAGTAAGGCAGCCGCCCAAAGGGCACCATTTAAAAGAACACTCCAGCCCAGCACAATAAAAAATATGCGCACGAGCGCAGTGGAGAGATAGGGTTTCAAGAAAGGCAGTGCCATACTACAACCCTTCTTTCTCGTATTCCTTAGCGACGGCCATTACCCTATCACCATACCAGGTAAACCGCTGCCAATTAGGTCCGGCTAAATAGCGATTGACAGCTTCGTACTCACCGGCCGGGCTAGTCGCGCCTCTATCAGCGAGAAAAATGGCCGTGGCGACAAAGGCATCAGTCAGTTCATAAGGATTAGGTTGGGCTTTATTCATGAGCTGTCCTACACGCGCTTCAATCACTTCCCATGTAGCGGGCATAAACTGACCAGGGCCCATCGCGCCTCCCCATCCCTGGTAGCTGCGGGGTCGCGCAGAGATTGGTGCCTGCTGGGGATCAAGCCCAAGCTTTTTGGTAATACGCAGAAAGGCTTCGCGACTACCAGGATGCATATCGTCAGGAAAGACACCACTGCCGATATTCGTACCCAAATTAGTTTCAACTTTTAAGACACCTAACAGGAGCGCGGCGCGCACTCCCGTGAGCTTACTTGCATAGCGCGCGATATCAGTGGCCTCGGTTAAGGTGAGCTTAATCCCTGAATTTTTTAAGGTGAAAATATCTTGTTCAATTTCCTGGCGGGCGAGGCGCGCCTCGGCGAGGCGATTGTCATACTCGACTTGTTGTTGCTTTTTCGCGCGCAGGAATTTTTCCTGCTCGCCTTGTTGGGAAGATAGTTCCTGCTGTTGACTGGCTAATAATTGTTGCAAGGTGCTTAAATCTTGCTCTTGGACCTCTAATTCATTTTGTTTCTTTGATAAATCTTCTTCGTGCGCCCGCAGCTCATGCACTAAGGTAATATGGCGATCTTGGAGTGTTTGATAGGCTGCCCGCGCGCTCAAGACTTCACCGAGACTGCCGGTATCAAAGAAGAGGCGAATGAGTGACTGTTGTTCATGCTCATACAGGAGACGAATCAACGCTCGTAGTTGCTGGCGCTTTGTCTGCACATTGCCTTGCAAATCCTCAATTCTTTCAGTCGTTACTGTCTGCTCTTCGCGCACCACGTGAATGGTTAACTGGGTTTGCTTCAACTCAAGTTGAGCTTTTTGCAGTTGGCGCTGGAGGCGCGTGAGCTGGTCAGCAATTAGTGCGGCTTCGGCTTGCGTCGTATCGCTTCGGGATTGCAGCAGGCGGATCTTTTCATCGAGCGCGGCAATTTCTTCGCGCTTGGTTGCCACTTCCTCTTGATTCTTTTCTAATTCCTTAAGCGCCACCGAGGCTTGGTCACTATCAGGATTACTACTAGGAGTGGGACTAGGGATTGGTGTTTCCTGGGCCTGCAGTGGCCCGGGGATAAGCATGACCACGGCGATCCACAGCCCACTGATGATTATCCTCTTGCAAGAATAAGGCCTCATAGCACTTCGCGTTAGCGCCTAATACCCAGCCCTCGGATCCACTCTTGCCACCCACTGGTTGATCCGGTTTCCTCTTGGAATTTAATCCACGCCTCTTGCGGTGTCACCAAAGCTACACCTGCCACTTCGCCCAGCTGTAAGAGGTGGTGATCTTGCGTGACAAGTAAATCTGCTTGCCCTCCTACGGCCGCAGCCACGAACTTATAATCGTCCTCATCATCAATGGTGATGTCTACAAGAGCTGGCTCCACGGCTTCAGTGGCGGCAATGAATTCGGCAATCTGTTGGTGGTATTGCTCATTATCAATGCGCCGACGCAAAATCAGGCGATACTCGCGCACTGTCGGGGGTGTGGCTAGAGCCGTAAGCTTGCCCGCGCAGACAGCCTTAATCAACTGGGCCTGTGCGTTAAAATCATCGAGGTAGCCATCAATTAAAACATTCGTGTCTAAAACAACACGCATATATCAAATCGTAAATCTTCTATCAAAAAACTCAAAGTCATTATTTTACAGGTGCCAAGAATTTTCGTTATCACAAGACATGACGGGTTTCTACTAACTGTGCAAAAGTAATCTATAGGTCAAGGCTAGTATGTGGTATTATTTAAATTGTTCGTACAAACATTTCTCATCCTTCGTGTTAATTTTGTATGCCTAAGGATTGAGCCCCTAGTTTTTTCTCTTCCTTTTTATTAATTAACTTTTATGTTTCTATGGCTTATAGCGACTTGACCAAGCGGCAAAGTGAGACCCTCGATTGCATCCGCAACTTTTTAGCCCAGCACAACTATGCGCCCAGTTATCGCGACATTATGAAGGACACTGGCATTAGTTCTCCCGCCACCGCCTACGCTCATGTCCAGGCACTGCGGGACAAGGGTTATCTTAAATTACGGGATGGGCAAATGCGCTCGGTAGAACTAACAGAGAAATCTAATATGTTCACGCGCGGTATTGAGTTGCCGCTGGTAGGTGCCATTGCGGCGGGAGAGCCGATCGAGG
The DNA here is from genome assembly GCA_040900375.1 of Candidatus Anderseniibacteriota bacterium. Taxonomy (GTDB): domain Bacteria; phylum Patescibacteriota; class Andersenbacteria; order UBA10190; family UBA10190; genus JBBDZC01. The sequence continues at coordinate 101,864 of JBBDZC010000012.1, forward strand.
CTATTGAGAATAAGGAAAGCATCGCTGTGCCGCTCGAACTCTTGCCTAATCTTAATTGTTATGCCCTGCAAGTTAAGGGTGACTCCATGATTGAGGATGGTATTCTCGACGGCGATTACGTGATCGTGGAGCGCAATTTTTATCCCAATAATGGTGATGTGGTAGTGGCCTTAATTAGTAATGAGAATGCGACCCTCAAGCGCTACTACCGGGAGAAAACCCGGATTCGACTACAGCCAGCTAATAAAAACATGAAGCCTATTTACACTCGTAACCCTGTGATTCAAGGCATTGTTCGGGGGGTGCTGCGCCGGTATTAAAAGGCTGCAGCTAGCTTTTGACTTTGGCGCAGTATCGCTCTAGAGTAGAAGGCGTGTTCTTTCCTAGAAGATTGCCTTTATGAAGGATAGCTACGTGGCTCAACAATTTCCTGGAGTGTGGATACAAATTGCCGGTAACTCTAAGCGCATTAAAGGATGCGAGCCGCCACCTCACTGGCGCTACCGTATCAACGACACATCCGCCGAAGTCTTTCTTCTCTCCTCCTGGGCGGCGATCGGTGAAGCCACCCCTGAAAATCATACTCAAGGTACTAACTCTTCCGCTAAAGGCGAGGAGTTTATCGCCTGGGTACTGTACTTTGGTGATGTGGAAATAGACACCACGGGTCATGCTACGATTCGGCTGAAAACACCCTCGGCACCATTGCCCAAAAGCTTCCGTGGAAAATAGCCCTTACGTGTAAACGCCAGGGCTTTTCTTTTTCATGACTCTATTGATTCACCTTCAGACAAGCCTGCCGCCGGGGTAGTTGTCTCAATTTGGTCTAAGCGATTGGAGAATTTATCTAAGCGGCGGGCGGAATCGTCAAAACGGTTTTTAGCATTCCCCAAGTGCTTACCGACCATAGTGAAATCATCAGCGAATTGTTTAAAATCATGCCGGACTGTATTTAAGGCTTGCAAGATCTCGCGGGCCTGTTGTTGGATCTTCATGCCGCGGAGCCCCAGTAAAATAGTTTGCAGGTACGCCAGAAAACTATTAGGGGAAACCGGAATGACCTTATGGCTTAAGCAAAATTCCCATAAACTCTCCCCTGCCGGATCATGGACCATGGTTTCGTAGTATACGCCTTCAATGGGAATATACATAAATGCGAATTCTAAAGTTTTTTCGGTCGGGGCAATGTACTTGCGAGCGATGTCAGTAATATGTTTCTTGATATCGCGCCGGAAGGATTGGCGCGCCAAAGCCTTGCGCTCTGGAGTTCGCTCATCCATGAAAAGTTGGTAATTAGCGAGCGGAAATTTAGCATCAATCGCCACGATGTAGCCGTCCTGGAGGCGAATAATCGCATCGGCAATCTCCCCGCTGCTGGGCAACGTAAACTGGGTAGCATAACGATCATGGGGTAAAACATCGGCGAGCAAATTGGTCAGCAAGACTTCTCCGAAGCTGCCCCGGACCTTGGGATGTTTAAGCATCTGCTGAAAAGAAGCAATTTCATCGTTCGTGCGCTGGAGAGCGGCGGTTGCCTGTTCTAGTTTACCTAAGCTTGAGTTCACTTCTCGCACCGTCCGCTCACTGCTACTGACCCGCGCCGCCAGAAACGATTTGGATTCATTCATAGCCTGCACATTCTCCTGCAGGCGCCGATCAAGCTGGGCCGTTACCCGATCAAGACGCTCACCCATATCACGTTGTAATACCGCAAAGTGCTGGAGCGGGTCAGACCGGGAACGAGATTTTCCCCGTGTCACCCACCACATTACCGCAAGTCCGGCGACTAGACCAATAATAAGAAAGATGATTTCGGGTGTCATTATCAGCTTGTAGTATACACCTCTTGGGCAGCGCTTTAAGAACCCGGCGGCTACGGAGTGGGTACAGGGGTCGGCGACACTACCGGAGGCGGTGGCAGAGGGGTCGCTGACGGCTGGATGACTGCTCGGACGGCATCATTTATATCGACGGCGTTGGGAGGAGCAACAATATCTACTTTTTCATTAAGCTCTTCTGTAGCGAGGGTGAATTGTATGTTGTTGCCCCCCGGCACTTCCAGAACAGCCCGCAGCTGACGTAAATTCTGACTCCACCGCTTGATCCATAGTTCTACTGGCACCTGTCCTACTTGATCAACGCTTTGCCGAATATTACTAATTTGGTCTTGAGTTAAGCGCGTTCCTAGGAGTTCAGCAATCGCATCCATCATGCTAATCACTGCTGCATCGGCTGCCACCGCTTCATATTTTACTACGGATTTTCCTTGGAGCTGCTCAATTCCCTGGCGCTTTACCTCTACAAAATAACGCTCGGGAGTACTCATTGTGATTATATTTCCTTCTTCGCCACGAGGCAGTTCCAGCCATTGCCCTTTCAACTGATTCAATAGGGCGAAGATGGGGGGCGATGCCTTGATGTACAAAAATGCTTTATCGCCAATAAAGCGCACTTCGCCCTCCACGGTGACACTGACGCTTTCGGTCTTAGTGGTTAATGTAATGTCAGCTTGGAGAGCGTCACGTTCGTTATCATGACGCGCAAAAACGCCATCGGCAATAAACTCCACCGTGCCCGATTCCCCGAGCAATGCCTCGGTCGTGGCGTCATTAGCGAGCTCTACCATGGCCTTAAAATGGGCGGTGTTGGCGCGGGCTAAGGCAGTGATAGACCGCTCGGCTATAGTCGCCGGTCGCTGGATATACCACATAGTGCCGGCGGTGACTACCACAACGACAATGCCGCTTACGATGTACCAGCCAAGTCTTTTCATATCTTGGTGAGTTTAACCAATGCGGACATAACTTTCAATGACTTCCCCCATCACTCATGACCTACGTTATTTCCTCGCGCCGATCGCGAACAAAGGCAAACCACTCTTCGGTAACATCAATGAGTAGTTTAAAAGGGGCCTCCAGCACCCGGTCCATAATAAAGAGGGCAACATTAATTTGGCTGATATTTTGCGCTAACCAGCGGCCAAATTCGAGCACCGGCAAACTTAAAAAGCTGATAATGGCTGTAATGGCTCCTTCACGTTTAGGAACAACTCTCACGACATCAACCGCGTGGCGAATACGAATGGAAAGAAAGCTGACCAGACCCAAGAAAACTACAAACATGCCCATCGCCAGTAAAGAAAAGCCTAGGCGATCAAGCACGCTGAAGAGCAGGCCGAAGATAGCCATGAATAAAACGGCGTAGATTATGGCAAAGAATGACCAGGTGAGCGCCCCGTAAGTTCGCGTCGCACTGATAATAATCGTGGGTAGTTCGCCGCGGCCGGTAACAATCCGCTGGACCTGATCAACGACCCGGTCACTATTACGCTGCCCCGGCAGACGGGCCGTGGTGGCTAAGCCAAATAGGAGGAGGGGGTGAAAAGAGATATTAGCCGCCAGCGCCAGCCAGTGCGCCCGTCCTAAAATAAGCAGTTCGTAGGGCAGCTCGATAATCACAGCAATCAAGGTTTTCGTAAGGAATAAAAATAAAATACTGTGCCAGGCACGACTCCCCATCCGCTCGCGAATACGGCGCATGCGGCGGGTTAAGGCCTCTCGGATCGTGATCACAAAGTCTTCTTCGCTACCAGCAAAAGACTCGGGATAATCATGGATAATGTCGCGTAAGATTCGGTAAGGTACGGCCACGGGTTTGAGTAGCCGTGTTAGCCGATCCCGAGCGGGATGTGTGGTGACGTGCTCTAGTTGTTCGCGAAATTTAGGGAGACGACGGGCTAAATAAGTCAGCTCTTCATTGCTCCATTGCGGATTCTGCCACTGGGGAAAATGGTGGAGAAAATAATGATACATAATTTCATAGTCATCAGCCGCAAATAAGGTGCGGTGACAAGCAATGTAGAGTTGCGTAGCTTTATCTTTATCGGTGACTAAGTCATCCGCCCACACCGTGCGTGCCAGGGTATCTTGATACATAAGCTGGATTAAAGCTTCTTCCCGAGTCCGAGGATAGAGATCGCGGTCAATGGCTACCGCAACCAGTCGCAAAAACCAGGAGAAAACAGGCAGCGCCAGTTGTGCGTGCAGCGCTTGTACTTGCGCCAGCCGCGCCGCAATGTGCTGGGCATAGCGGACATCAATGGGCGGGATATAATGAGCGCGAATCAATTCTTGCAGCATGGCTGTAGCTGTCACTACAGGAGGCCGATCCTCTGGCAGTCGCCGTTCAAGAATACGATAAATAGCCTTGCGCCGGAGAATATCTTCTTCATCAGGTTCGAGGGTATTACGAAATCGCTCATAAGCAAAAGCAATGCGGCGGGTCGCCGGCGAGACAGAGATAACCTCGGGAGGGTGGGGAGGATCTGCGGCTGGCTGGGGTAACAGCAGGTGTAATTTAATTGTTTCGCGGACATTCATCAACGATCAATACAGTACTCTAAGAGGCTAACTATGCAAGCGCATTAGGTATTTACGCTTCACAAAATACTCGGTATTCTTTTAAAATATTGCCCCTGGTCTTATTTTAAGTTATAGGTATGGTTAGGTATTCTTTTGTTATAATGCCCTTATGATGCTTATACGACAGGGGCTGACAAGCACCGTCATCCCGGAAAATGGTCGCGCCGGAACTGTGAATTCTCTCTCGTCTATAGTAACTGATTTTATTAATTCACAACCATGCTTGCGGTAGTTCATGTTTTGGCCGGAGCGGCGGTGGGCGCGGCACTCGATCAGCCGACCGCAGTTGTTGTGGTTGCTTTTTTCTTGCACTATTTTATGGATCTTCTCCCCCACATTGATGCGGAAACCTTCGCTGCCAAGCATTTACCTTATTCGTGGAACCAATTTATCTCTCTCATTGTCGATGGGCTGACAGCCTTCACGCTTAGTCTGGTTTTTTTCCTTTTCTATCACCAGTGGTTCGCCGTGTTAATTGGTAGTATTGCGTCGCTGGTGCCCGACCTTTTGATACCGCTTGAGCGCTACCGGTGGTTCTGGCCGCTGCAGCGTTTTCACTACTTATTCCATTGGAACCAGCGACACGCGCGCTATTGGAGTTGGTACATTGCCGGGCTGGTTACGCCGACTGTCTTTGCTCTAGCCGCCACAGTTATTTTGTGGGCGTCGTTCTAAGTTGACGCTGCCACCTGCGCAACTTTCTCTCACTGTATCATCCAGTTTTGAGAAGGTAAGTTATGTAGAAAATTGGTTAAGAAGCTAATCCTGTAACGCCTCTGTATAGTTTTCCTGTACCTGTTTCCAATTAACTACATTCCACCAGCTTTTAATATACTCGGCCCTATTCCATAAAAATTTTATATAATACGCATGCTCCCATACATCAAGTCCTAAGAGCGGTACCTGTCCCGCACTGATCGGTGAATCCTGATTAGCCGTACTCATAACTTCTAGCTCGCCCGCTTTGTTAACTACCAGCCAGGCCCAGCCACTGCCAAAACGCCCAGTGGCCACCTCATTAAACTTCGCCTGAAATGAAGCAAAGTCACCAAAATTTTCCATAAGCGCTGCCTCTATCTCACCGGTTGGGCCTCCCCCGCCATCGGGACTCATAATTTGCCAGAAGAAACTGTGATTAGCATGTCCGCCGCCATGGTTGCGCACGGCGGTGCGAATATTTTCAGGAATAGTTTCTAAGTCGCTGATTAAATCCTCAACACTTTTTTCAGCCAAGTTATCTTGGTCCTGAAGTGCTACGTTTAATTTCTCGACATACGTGCCGTGATGTTTTTGATGATGAATTTCCATCGTCCGGGCATCAATATGTGGCTCAAGCGCATCATAGGCATACGGCAACTCGGGCAAAGTAAATGGCATAGTCGGATTCTCCTTATTGAGGTAAATATACTCTTATAGTCTATCGAGCAAATGCTTGAACAACAAGTGATTATGTCGGCAGAAAATCGAAGTTTATGGTTGCTGCTTGACCCCGTTAGGGACCCGCCCTCCCGCTCAAAGCGGGACGGTTACGGCCGCTCGGAGCGGCCTGGCTCCCCTCGACCCTAAAGCTCGGGGTCGAACGGCTAACGGGGTTGACAAAATTTAAAAATGAGATTGTAGATAAAGATAGGTTTCAACTGTATGTCATACTACTGCCCTCACCGCTACCTACCCGCCACATTGTTATTGATAGTGCCCCTGACTTTACTGTGGGCACCAGCGGGAGCGCAGGCCCAAGGGCCAACCCCGGTTGTCTCTGGTATTGATCCAGCGACCATTACTGCCGGTAGTGCCACGCCGGTCACTGTTACCGGAACAAACTTAACGCCATTTACCCAAGTTATACTTTTTGTTAATCACGTACGCTGGACCATCCGCGTGCAGAACACCACCGGAGGTACAGCAACGTTTATTCCGCCTACGTATCTTGGTCCTGGTACTTACCCTGTCGGCGTGCGAACAGAACATGGTGTGAGCAATACTCTCTCGCTCACAGTAACACCCACCACCCCTGCCCCGTCTCCTTCATTAGCGCCTGTGCCCCTGCCGCCACCCGAATCTAGCCCGGCTACGATCATTAATATTACGCCCCCAAGTATCCCGGCCGGCAGTTCTACCCCGGTCACTATTACCGGCACGGGATTTACGCCCTCGACCTTAGTCTACCTCATTACTCGCGGCAGCTACTGGAGCATGTCTATTACGAGGCGGGCTGCAGATAGCCTGACTTTTGTACCGCCATCGTATCTCTCGCCGGGTCGCCACCCGATCGTGGTTCGCACCCAGCGCGGGGACAGTAATGCGGTGACGCTCGAGGTAGTAGCGATTCCTTTACCCACGCCGTCTTCGCCGCCACCACCGATTATTCCTTTTCCGCCTGTGCCTCTTCCCTCTCCGCCACCTCATTTCACACTCTCATACACGGCACTCGGCGACTCGCTTGCCCAAGGATTCTTCTCCCTGAAAGGCTACGTTGCTCACTTTCGCGACTACGTAGCCCAGGCTTTCAATGCCACGGTACACGTAACTAACTTAGGCCGAGAAGGCTGGACAACGCAGGATCTACGCTTCGCTCTCCAGAGAGATGCCACTTGGCGGCAGGCAGTGCTACAGGCCGATGTAGTGACGTGGAATATTGGCGGCAATGATCTGCGCCATGCCCGCCGGGCCTACCAGCAAGCTCGTTGCGGCGGGGCTGATAATCAGGACTGTTTGCGTCACACGGCTGCCCAGCTTAAAGCTAACTGGAGCGGCATTGTGGCAGAAGTAGTGGCGTTGTCCGTCGGCAAATCGAAGACTGTCCGCACCATGGATCTGTATAATCCTTTTGTAGGAGAGGATCGGCACCTAGATAGTTGGCCGCTCGATGGCGGACAGACAGATTTTCAGATATTTAAAGTCTACCTCGATGACATCAATGCCTATATTGCGCGTACGACCACGGGTAACGGCATCGCGTATGCGCCGGTGTACCAGGCATTTAATGGTCCGTTGGGAACTGATGATCCGGCCGCTCAAGGCTATATCAGTTTTGTTGATGATTTCCATCCTAATACTGAAGGCCACCGGGTCATTGGCGATCTCTTGCGCCATATCACACCGGTATCCACGCTGCCCCCGATAGTCGTAAAGTCTTCAACTGCACCAGCGTTGTAGTTTTTCGTAGCTTAACCCCTCTGATTACTGATAAATGAAGCCTCCCCTCCCCCCCCCCCCGCGGGGGGGGGGGGGGGGGGGGGGGGGGGGGGGGGGGGGGGGG
>JBBDZC010000013.1:0-2753 GCA_040900375.1 Candidatus Anderseniibacteriota bacterium
CATGTTCACAAGCCAACGCGACAGCCTAGTAAAAAAAGCGAAGCCTCACCTCGAACCTGGCGAAGAGCCTGCTGTAAGTATTTTAGGTAAGGTCGAAATAGAGAGACTAGGTTCTAAGGGTGTGCGAAGCGGGGTCTTTATCGCGACTGATAGGCGTGTCGTATTTTTCTCAAAGAAAATGATTGGTTACGACATGGAGGAATTTCCCTTTTCCAATATCTCTTCAATCGAGTCCAGCAAAGGCATCATGGGTCACAGTATTTCCTTTCATGCCTCAGGCAACAAAGTAAAAATGAAATGGATTAACGATGGAGATATACAAAAGTTCATTCAGCACGTGCGAGCACATATTGGGAAAAAAGGTGGTTCGTCAGCACCAGCCGCGCCTGACATAGCTGAACAGATAAAAAAGCTCTCTGAGCTCAAGGACAAAGGCATCCTATCCGAAGCAGAGTTCACCACAAAGAAAACCGAGCTTCTCGCAAAAATGTAACGCTGTCATGAGGTATACCCTTACTGGTCAGCAGGTTACATTCCTCATCCTTTTGGCAGTTGGAATAAGCATCGCTTTTCTTATACTTAATACTTGGATTTTTTGGTCGTGGCGGCAGGTAGCGATTCGTAACCACAACCTTGATGTTTTCTATAAATCGCTAACTTGTGACGACTTGCCGCTTAAAGGTGACACGAATGTGGCGGCATGTGAGCAGGCTATAGGAAAGTTTATGTGGCAGGAGGAAGGATTGTTCACTCGTGAAGAGCCCAAGGCTGATGATAGGCTCAAACTTGATTAAATCGCCAAAATAAGCTATAGAAATAGTAGAACTAACTTAATTTGTAGCTTTCCAAGAGCATATGAAAATCACAAATCCAATCAAGGTTTTTCTCATTGCTTTACTAACTTTTGTCACAGCCCCCAGTGCCTTAGCGCATCCAGGGAACACGGACGGAAGAGGTGGACATACATGTCGAACAAATTGCCCCTCGTGGGGATATTCCTATGGTGAGTACCATTATCACGGTGGATACTTAGCTCCCTCCTATTCAGCGCCCTCAGTCGCTTACACACCTCCAGCGCCCACACCTGCTCCAGTTTTTACATTCGATGAGGGATGGAATTTTGGTACTGCATTAAGCTCGTACAATTTAGCAAAAGAAACTGCGGCTGATTATCGCCACAGTGCTGAGACGAGCCTCTACTCAAAAGACTTATATACCCAGTGGGCTAATGAAAAAGAAGCTGATGCTGCCCAGTATGAACAATCCTTCATTAAGACCTTAAAGAAAGGATTTTCCCATGTTTTTGGTCGAGCGCCTGACTCGAAAGAGATAGACTTCTGGCTGGGTCGTATTAAGAAGGGAGAAATTTCTACTACCGATGCTCTGCTTGAAAAAATGGGATTCCAAAAAGCCAAAGGTCTCACTATGCCAGGACGGACTATTGGCTCTGTAGCAGGCGCAAAATCCACCGTAGCTACTGGTGACACAATAGCTAACGCTAATGTCCCTATTGTCGTGGCACGGCTGTTTCAGGAGGTCTATGGTCGCCCAATTACACCCAGTGAAAGTACGTACTGGAAGAATAGAGCGCGAACCGATAAGAAGACAGAGTCGGCTCTTAGGGGGGCAATGAGCTTTCACAACTCCAAGGGAATAAACCACTAATATGGCACTAGGGGGAATAGTTAAGTTCGGAGTAATAGTAATAGCCATTATCGCACTGGGTGCTGTTATAGCAGCCGCTAACAGACCAGCAACACCTGAGCCAACACCACTTCCCTCTTATTCACCACGTGCAGTAAGAGCAACTGTCGAACCAACTGCATCAGTAGAACCGACACCTCCCGCCAAGGAGATTTCTTATACAGTTCTTAAAAGGGGCAGCCTCGAAACAGGAGCAGGAGGAATAGTAATACCTGTTGAGTACCTTAATGATGCTGATATGGCAGCGCTTGGTGAGGAACTGAAGCAGGACTACGCGAGCGATAGGACAGTTAATGTTCGCGTCTTCACTGATAATCGAGCCTATGCCTTATACGATAAGGTCATTGCTGAACAGGCTACACCTCAAGAAGACGCACTTTATACGAAGAACTTTGTCGGCTGGTACAAGAAAAACGGAAGTAATGGCTATCATGAGTTCGACACTTTTATCGGTGGCGTGTTGGGCGAGCATAAGACACTAACATACTAGCTATGACTATGCTCTTAAAAATTGGTTTAGGTATTGTCGCCCTTTTTGCGGTACTTGGACTTGCAGTCGCGGCGATACCATCCCCTAGCCCTTCACCGACGCCAACTATTGAGAGTACACCTGAACCAACTCCTGAAATAACTCAAGAGGCTACACCAGAGGCCAGTCCCCAAGTTGAAGGCATACAAGTCAGTGGTACTCAGGCTACCGTCGCTCGAGTAATTGATGGTGACACAATCGAGCTCTCTACTGGCGAACGCGTCCGCTATATCGGTGTGGATACTCCAGAGACTGTAGACCCACGCACAGCACCGCAATGTTTAGGTAAAGAAGCCAGCAATAAAAATAAGGAGCTAGTTGAAGGTAAGGCTGTAACACTTGAGAAGGATGTGAGCGAAACTGACCGATATGGGCGATTACTTCGGTATGTGTATGTGGATGGTAAAATGATAAATGAAGCTTTGGTGGCAGAAGGTTTTGCTAAGGCATCGTCATATCCCCCAGACGTAAAGCATCAGGAAAAGTTTAGGGCGGCAGAGCAGTCAGCACGAAATAATAA
>JBBDZC010000014.1:0-33029 GCA_040900375.1 Candidatus Anderseniibacteriota bacterium
CGCCAATGTTGAGTGCATTCACAATCTCGGCATCAGAGAGATCCAGCGCATCGGTCAGGACTCCCGCAGTGGTGATTTTAAGCCCATCGGCAATAGTCAGATCTGCATCCGCATCATCAAGAAGCAACAGCTGGCTGGGGTTGGCGGTGCCGGTGCCGGCGGCTCTCGTGATCTTGACGGTGCTGGTGGAATCAGTGGCAACCACGATATCCAGGTTGCTGTCCGTGGTGGTGTTGGCGAGGACGAAGTCAATGTCTTTGTTATCAGAAGTCGTGATGATGCCGCCGGCGTCGTAGGCTTCCTGTAACGTACCCGAGCCCCCGGCGCTTGTGTCGTCTGAGCCGCAGGTGAGCACGCCGCTCACTGTCTCCAAGGCCGTGCAGGTGGCGAAGGAGGCGTCACTAAACGAGATGCCCGTACCCGAAGAGCCAGCATTAATGGTGAGGGTGTCGCCGCTGGCGTCGCCGAGGGTGGTGTTGCCGTTGGCATCGAGCGTAATGAAGCTGCCAGCTGCTCGGGTGGTAGCCCCAATCACCGTGCCGTCTATGTTGCCGCCGTTGATATCTACCGTGGTGGCCGTTAAGGTACCCGAGTCAGTGAGTTCGGAGAGGGTGATGCCGGAATCTAGCAGATCCAGTTCTGTGGAGGCTAAGGTCGTGGCGGCGGTGATGAGGTTGTTCGCGCCAATATTCAGCGCATTCACAATCTCCGCATCAGAGAGATCAATGGCGTCGGTCAGGACTCCCGCAGTGGTGATCTTAAGGCCATCGGCAATGGTGAGGTCAGCGTCAAGATCATCCAAGAGGAGAAGTTGCGAAGGGTTGGCCGTGCCGGCCCCGGCGGCGCGGGTGATCTTGACGGTACTGGTGGAATCGGTGGCGATGACGATATCGAGGTTGGAGTCCGTGGTGGTGTTGGCGAGGACGAAGTCGATATCCTTGTTGTCGGCGGTGGTGATGATGCCGCCAGCGTCATAGGCTTCCTGGAGCGTACCTGACCCGCCTGCGGCCGTATCATCTGTTCCACACGTCAGAACACCACCAACTGTTTCCAGGGCCGTACAAGTGGCAAAAGAGGCATCTCCAAAGGCCACGCCAGTACCACTACTACCAGCATTGATGGTTAAGGTGTCGCTCGAGGCATTCCCAATGGTGGTATTGCCCGTAGAGGACAGCGTGGTGAAGGCACCGGTGGAAGCACTGGTCGCCCCAATGGTGGTGCCATCAATGGCCCCGCCGTTGATGTCGACGGTGGTGGCGGTGAGCGTGCCGGAATCGGTCAGCTCGCTCAATGCAATGCCGGAATCAAGCACGTTGAGCTCGGCAGCGGAAAGAGTAGCGCCACTGGTGGTAATATCGTTTGCCCCAATCGCTAAAGCCGTGCCAATCGCCGTGGCAGACGCATCAATCGCCGTGGTTAAGGCTCCTCCACCGCCAGAGGTGAATTCGAGACCAATGGCAATCGCACCGGCGGTATTGTTGTCAATCACCAGGCCGTAGTCGTTAGTGGCATCATTCAGGTCAAACAGTACATCGTAGGCGTCCACGGTAATTGTTCCGCCGGCGTTATAGGCAGTATCAAGATTCTCCGTGCTACCACCGTCCGTTCCGCATGTTAATACCCCGCTCACCGTTTCCAGGGCCGTACAAGTGGCAAAGGAGGAATCCGCCAAGGTTATACCAGTGCCGCTCGTTCCGGCATTAATCGTCAAGGTATCGGTGTTAGCATTGCCGATAGTAGTATTGCCATTCACGGCAAAGGTGCCAGCCACTAACGCATTACCAGCATTGGTTACCGTAAACACATCCGTACCGTCAGATTGCTCCAGCGTTAAGAGATTACTCGTCTGGGTGACATTACCCTGAACGGTGAGCTGAATGGCATCGGCCGAGCCGTCAATGGTTAAGGCCCCGGTAGAAGTATCACCAGTATTTAAGAGATAGATATCCGCAATTTCCGTGGCACCCAGACAATCAGTACAGTTGACATCAACCACGTTAAGGGTAACGGCAGCAGTCTCTGAACCAGAGCCAGTCACGGTAATGGTGGAATTACCCACATCGGCGATGCTCGCGACGTAGTTTTCGGTGGTGTCGGTACCGAGCGCCACAGCGTTAGAAGCGATGGTGAGCGCGGTGGTGCCGCCGGTGCCCAAGGTAGCCGTGACATCACCCGTTAAAGTGTGGCCGGAGAGAAGAAGCGTCCCGGAGGCATCAGGCAGGGTGTAGCTACGTGCAGCCGTTAAATCAGCAATGGCCAGGGCTCCATCCCCTTCGGCGTCATTAAATGTTAAGGTGGTACCCGAGCTGCCATTAAAGCACGCTCCACTGGTGCAGTTACCCACGGCCGTAATGTCCCCTGAACCGCTTCCCCCCGAAAGAGGTGCCCAATTGGTGCCGTCATACATAATGATCTGGTCACCGGCAGCGTCCCAGGCGATGTAGCCTTCCCCACTTACAGGGCTACTCGGAGTATCCGAGGCCGCATTGGGCAAGCGCAGCCCTTGTAGACCAGTATCATCGTGGGCGATGGCGGCTAGATTTAAGAAATCTCCATCGGCAAAAGTTAACGTTGCGGCCAAGTCCAGAGCGGCTACCGTATCATCTGTCAAGAGCGCCGAAGTGATAGCGCCGGTGGCAATATCGGCGGCTGACACGGTGCCATCACTAATTTTTGAGGAAGTAATAATACTATCTGCCAAGTCCGCGGCCGTAATATCGCCATCTTTGATGAGAGAAGAGATAATGGCATCAGCCGCGATATCCCCTGCCTCAATTGAGCCGTCAGAAATTTTGGCTGAATTTACAGCATCACTGCCAAGTTTATTAATTGTCACTGCCCCGTCAGCCAGGTCAACCGCCGCTACTCCACCATCTTTTATATCAAGAGATACAATACTGACTGGCGCTGGGTTGAGCTCCAATAAGACATCATCAGCTAACTTTTCGCGCGTGATCGAGCCATCAGGCAACGTAGTGGCTGACACCGGCCCCGCTTCGAGCGTTACGCCAGGAATGGCTAAATTGCCTTCCTCATTGAGGAATACGAGGTCACCCGGGCCGGTGCCGGGTTGGCGACCTTGGAGGTAGTCAGCATTAAGGTTAGGAATTAAGCCACTATCAGGAATCTCTAAGTGACCAGAGGAAAACAATCGCAAACCTGCTAGTGGGGCCAGTTTACCCTGTGTATCCAGCGTTAAGACCTCATTTATATCTTTAATAGGCTGTACGGTAACAGCTAGATTATAGGCCTCCTTATTGAGGAGCTTAACTAACGGTAGAGAAAAACGAGTAAAGGGCTTTAAAACTCTCCGTGCTGCCGACAGTGGTAGAGAAACTTTTGTACCATCTTGCACCCCTAAAACGCGCGCTGGTGGTGCACTAGTAGCCTGCTGCTGGAGATAAGAAGGTAAATTATAGCCAAAAAAGCGGCCAGCATCCTCCGGAAATAGGAGGAAAAGAACAGTCAAGAAAGAAACAACCAGAACAAAGGTGGTAACCAGAAGACCGCCAGACGCATATAAGAGGCTTCGTAAGACCAGGAGACGATCGATACTTTTACTATTTTGGAGGAGTATTTCCTGGTTTTGTGCGAGCACGGTCCCTAAAATTTCAATACTATCCTCTGCTTCTTTAGTTTTCGCCGGACTGGAAGACTTCTCCCGGAGCTCTAAAGGTGCCAAAATCTCGGCCTGAATCTTCTTTTGGCGCAAAAAATGCTCGGAATTGAGGTAGTCTTCTAAACAGGTATGGGTATACAGCCGCTCACCCTGGGCATTGCGTTCGGGCTTAATAATCCCTCTTTTTTCTAGACGCCGCAGCGTGGAGACTGATATCCCTATACGCTGCGAGGCTTCAGAGATGGTGAGCGGTTGATCTAGCTTCAAGCGTTCGAGCTCTTGGCGGGAAAAATAGCGGTAGCGCCCATTGGGCCGCTGGGCGTGGAGAATCCCTTTTTTATCCCACCGCCGCACGGTGGCAATCGAGACGCCAAGAATCTCGGCGGCTTCGCTAATTGGCACTAACGAATCATCAGAAGGCAGGTCTTTGGGCACAAACGTGTCTATTAGGAGGGATGAAGGAAGAAAACATTACAATAAACCTCTTTGTTGAGCTGTTTGTTTTGGGCTTGTCTACACATTGGATAACCAATGTGTACACTAATATTTCCCTAATTATAGCATTTTTTCACCTCTTCAGGAATTTTGTCTTAGCAGCTCGCGCAATGGGCATGATGAGGCCTACAGAGGCCCTCGGGAGGCGTGGCACTGTCTTGTCAATCCTAATTGAGATCTCATAGCTTCCTGGTGACCGTGGTTAGCTTGTGTGTAGGTCTCTAACAAGACCAAATTGTTTGAAGATCATGGCCTCTTGCGGTAACTGTGGGTAGCTTATGCGTAGATCGCCGGATCTTGTAGGATATGAAAAGTTGGCCCCTTAGAAGTCCGCCTTCTTGCTTAAAGTGGACAGGCAGCGGCCACCACGAGGCGGCTCACTTTTCGTGAGATCAGTTCCTCCCCTGCTTTTCCCCGTTAGCCTAAAGCGACGTAGGGGCCCCTAGAGGTTGAATTCTCTCTACTCTGGTTGGGTTGGGTACTGACCCTGGGAAGAGCCGGTTGCGGCATCGGTCAGTTGTCCCTGCTCCGCCGGGAGCCACCCTTGCTGTCCTGAAGGCAAGAGAAGGGAGAGCCAGCCATCTTGGGCCGTCAGGGCGCGGTAACGCTTGCCGGGTTCAGCTATAAAGATTGTCATGGCCTCCGGGTGGGGCTCGGCCAGAATCGCCACAGGATCGGCGCTTGTGATGATAATATCTTGCGGTACAAAGGATCGAGGAGAAAGCTCTTCAGTCTCGCTGGGCGTGGTGAGGGCGTAGTAGGCATCGAACACGTAGGTGCCGTTCTGGTTCATGATCTCAAAGTAATAAGTAGTGTGCGGCTTTAAGTCAACCAGTTCGAGGCGATGGTGATCAGTGACTTCATTGCGGGTTACTGACTGACCGTAGCTTAAACTAGGGCCATAGTTAACCTTGCTCGAACGGGTCAGGTGGTTGGTATTCCATTCCACAACGACGGAGGTGGGCGTAAGAGCGCTAATACGAACATTCGTAATGTTATTGGCCGTCCGGTAGTCAAACATCGTCTCGTAAAACTGCCGCGTGCTCAAGGCGAGCCGGCGGGCAGTATTTTTCGTGGGGTTTATGAGCCTTGTTAGTCCGCTACCCAAGCGCTGTCGATTCTTTAACCCTGTCCGCACCCGCGTCTCTTTGCCAGTCTCCCAGCTTACCTGGAAGGAATTGCCTAAGGCCTGGAGTTGGGTATTAATGCGGCTTACGTGCTGGCGCGCTGTTTCGCGCTCCTGCCGGTAGCCCTGCCCAATATCAGGCGAGCGGGCTAGGTTTTCTCCCACCTGCTGCAGTGGCTGGCCGACCGTGGGTGTTAGCGGGGTCACGAGTGTGCCCAGGTGAGCTATTCCTTGTGCCATCTGGAGCCGGACTAACTGTTGCGCGGTGGTGGTTTCCAGCGCCAAGCGGTCCAGTGTTGTCGCTCCCTGGTTAACCACCGCGATACTGGTATCGCGAATGGTAGTGCCGATCGCCACGGCGAGGCGTACTGCCAGGGCGAGTAGACGCTGCCACCAGCTCTGGGTGATATCAATACTGGTCAGCAGTGAGCGCTCAAACACACTCCCCCGCTCCACCAACCACGCCACCAGGGGATTCTGCAAGAGTTCCTGCCAGAAGGTGGCTAAGTTGTCGGCCTGTTTGTGGTGCCGCAAGAGAGCATGAGCCTGGAGCTCACTTAAGTTAAACGGGGCATCAGGTAATAGGTCGCGTAGTTTCTCAATAATGGTATCAACGGGCGTCGTCTCCGCATCGAGCTCGGCTATCTCTTGCCGTGCTTGATCACTCGGTGTAATGACCGTAAAAATTACCTTTTGCTCACTGCTGTTACCCGCGGCATCAGTGACGAGCAGGGTTAATTGGTAGGTGGTGCCCACGATCAGGGGTACTTGGGGCGTAAAGGCGACCGTCGCCGTATTCCCCGAGAGGGTATACCGGGAACTTTGGATAACGGTGTAGGTGGTGGTACCACCAAATCTTGTTTCCGCCCGGCTCAAGGTGACAACAACTTGGTGCAAGGCATGACCATCACGCACACTGTAGCTAATTGTGGGCAACGTATTCACGAGATAGTACACGCCCTGCTGGTGCGTGGTATCGGGCGGAAAAACCGGAGCGCCAATAGTAGGAGCTTGGGTATCTACCACAAAACTCTGCGTGGCGCTGGCTTTGGTGTTGCCGGCGGTATCAACGGCGGTGACTGACCACGAGTGCTCGGCATTAGCCAGGGGTAGATCAGTCCGATCACTGTCTTTAAGCGTCAGGGCAATGTAATCATTATCCGGATTGCCATCATTTTCATTAAAGTACTGGGCGGTGTAGCTGGTAGCCACGTGGGTTTTACTCCCTGGGTCAGAGGCACTGCTGCCACTCGCCGGAATCCCCGAGAGGACCAGGCTGCCCAGAGTGAGAGTGTAGGTCGCCATCCCATCATCATTGTCGGTGCTCTTGTTCCAGGAGAACGTGGGGAGATTGGTGTTTAAGAGTGCTTCATTACTCGGTGAGCGCAGTTCAGGGGCAGTCGGAGGTGAAGTCAGCGTGGTGACGGTCACTGTACTCGTGGCCGCTGATTCTCCGGCACCATTGAACGCAATCAGCTTACGGCTGTAGCTGGTGCCGCGCGTTAACCCGGTTTCCGTATAGGAGGTGGTATTGGCCGTGTTAATGGTCGCAATCACGGTACCTGCGCTATCGAGGAGCTTAAAGCCGGTTTCATCCGTGGCGTTATCCGTCCAGGTCCAGGTGATAGCGGTGCTCGAGATGGCACTACCGGCAAAGTTAGAGGGTGGCTCAGGGTTAAACGACCAGCCGGTATTGTTGCCTGAATCCGTGATGTTCAAGCCAGCCGTGGCAATACTCGTACTATTGGTATTGTGGCTGTCTTTGACGTCGAGGAAGAAGAGCGTGCGGGTACCTTGAGGATCGAACTGCCACTGGGTGCCGGTGGAAGCCGAGCGTAAGGAGAGGAGCGCGCCGGAGGCTCCCTGGAGCGTTAACGTACCCGCAATCGTCTGCTTATTACTGGAGCCAGTCGGGAAGGTCAACGTGCGCGCCGTCGAGACTGTTTTGGTGAGGTTATTAAAGGTGGTGGGACCGGCAAGGGTTTGGTCTCCCCCATCGAGCGTCACGGTGTTACTGCCGTGCGTGTAGGCCGCAGTATTAGTCCAGTTGCCAGCCAGCGTAATGTTGTTGCCGCCCGAGGCCAGCGTACCGCTAGTAAGTGTAAGGTTCCCATTTACATCCAACGCAGCATTCATCGTCCAGGTGCCCCCACTGCCGTCAAAGGTGAGGTGGTGGTACGAGTTTCCGGCTTTAAGTCCCGTGTACGAGGCTGTGCCATTGTAGATGACGGTCGAGCCACTACTGGTACTCGGCGTCGTCAGTGTGGTTTCCCCACCCTGGAGCTTGAGCGTTCCCCCATCTTCTACGGTAAAGGTGGAGCCGCAGGCAAAGCTGTTACCCGCCACATCAAAGATACCTTCCACGATAGTGCAGGTAGAGCCGGTGGTGAGGGCGGTCGCAAGCGTAGCAGTATTACCTGACTTGTTGACCGTCAAGGGTCCTGCAATATCCCCAGCATTCTGGGTGACTGTCTGGTTGTTGCCACCCCCTAGGGTGAGGGTTAAGTTGGCTCCCCCAAAGGTATCGGTGGTTGACATGGAGAAGTCACCCTGGATAGTGAGGGTAAAGGCGGAGGCAGGATTTGTGACCGGGCCATCCGTGCGGGTAAACGAGCCGGCGATGGTGCAGTTGCTACCGAGAGTGGTGTTCCCCGAGGCATGAGTTTTGTTGACTACAATGCTGCCGGCCAGCGTACTGCTGCATCTGAGGGTCGCATCATCAGCGTCATCAGCTCCGTCCAGGGTCACCGTCTTGCCGGTCAGATCAAAGGTGCCGTTTTGCGTGAAGCTACGCTCAATGCTCAAGGCGGTGCCGCTGTAGGTAATGGTGGCGCCGGCAAGATTCGTGAGCTGCGCATCATTCATATCCCAGCCCGAGCCGGAGTGGGTGATGGTGCCAAAGTTGCCCAATTCAGGGGCGTTGCCGACACCCGTGAAGGTCCACGTCCCCGACGGAATGGTGATGGTGCCGTGGTTGTGAAAGCCGTTGGTCGCTAAGCTCGAAATGGTGGTAGTGGGGCTGGCTCCTAAATCAATGGAGCAGCCAGACGAATTGATAAAATCACCATCACTGTTCTTAGTAACGACGACGGTGCCGCCTAAGGTACCGGAGCAGGTAACGGTGGAGTCGTCAGTGGAATTGGTGTCATCAAAGGTAATCGTCTTGCCGGTGAGATCAAACGTGCCGCTCTGGGTAAGGCTGCGCTCCATGGTAATCGCCGTGCCGCTGTAGGTAATGGTGGCTCCGGAGTTGTTGGTGAGACCTGTATCATTAAAGTCCCAGCCGGAGCCGGAGTGGGTGATGGTGCCGGCGTTCGTCAAAGTGCTGGTCGCTCCATTGATGGTCCAGGTGCCGGAAGGAATGGTGATGGTGCCGTTATTGGTATAGGTGCCAGTACCAAAGGCAGTTGTGGGAGTGGCCCCTAAGTCAATACTACAACCGGAAGCCACAATGAAATCGCCGTTATTATTCTTGCTAATAACCACGGTGCCGCCGAGAGTGCCGGAACAGGTGAGCGTAGTATCATCAGCCGCAGCATTGCCATCAAAGGTAATTGTCTTGCCCGTGAGAGCAAACGTACCGCTCTGGGTGAAGATGCGTTCGAAGCTTAAGGTGGTGCCGCTATAGGTAATAGTCGCTCCCGTATTGTTAATGAGTCCTGCCTCACCATCCCACCCCGAGCCAGAGTGGGTAATGGTGCCGTTGTTGGTGAGGGTGCCCCCATTGATCGTCCAGGTGCCAGAAGGGATGGTAATAGTGCCATTATTAGTGAACGGATTGTTAGCACCAATATCAACTGCCGTCGTGGGGTTCGCCCCTAAGTCAATCGTGCAGCCAGAAGCCAATGTGAAATCGCCAAGACCATCTTTTGTAATAACCACGGTGCCTTCTAGGGTGCCGGAACAGGTGAGCGTTGTGTCATCAGCGGCGGTTGAGTCGGCAAAGGTGACTATCTTGCCGGTATTGGTGAATGTCCCGCCACTATACGTAAAGTTGCGCTCGAGCGTCAGCCCGCCCGAGGAATTGGTAAAGGTCCCCCCGGAGAGCGTGAAGCTGCCCGTATTGCCGCCACTAATGAGGCTATTGCCTCCGGTAAAGGTGCCGGCGGCTTGATCGTAGTTGCCTATATCGAAGGTGACGGTAACACCCGTCGCCTGCGTAATCGTCCCCGTATACCCCGTATTAATATCAATACCCGAGACACTAATAGCCGCATCAATGGTGGCGTCTTTAGTAGATGTGCCATCAAAGGTCGCCACATCGGTGCTGCCAGGAGCAACATCCCCGCTCCAGTTAGCCCCACACGACCATTTATTGCCATCACCGGCTCCGCCCCCGCAGGTGCCATCAGTACCCCCGCCATCCCAGGTGATGACGGCAGCATACGCCACCGGTGTTGCCCCTACCCACAAAAGCCCACTTGCAACCACGAGTGAACTAACAAAGATGAGAACTTTTCTTGTTCGCGCCGAGCGTTGTCCTGTCGCCCGCCCTGTCTCTGGCGCTTGCGAGATCAGGTTACTACCACCAAAGTTATTTCCTGCAGTTACCGATTGTATCCCCTGGTCGCGATGGTGGTGCACCTTATCCACACCACTTTGTGCACGTAAGCCCGCGGTAGCGAAGTCTGTTTCCCCACCGCGAGTAGTGAGGAGGCATTTACGGGGTATAGCAAAAAATATCCCTAACCTAACCCAGGTCGGGAGATACGCATAGTATAGGTGGTGGTGTTGATGTTTCATTTTGGTGTTGTGGTGCGGCCTATGCCGCTACTTTTGCCTCATTATATCACAGCCACCCCTCATTGGAGGCCGATTTTAAGCGGGATCAGTAGTCGCTTTTAGCGACATGTTTTTTACAGAGTCACTACCAGTTTCTACACTTGCCAGGGCCCGGTTATGTAACCCATGTACGCGGATATATTTTTTGTTGTATGACTCAATCCAATATTCACCGCGTTGAGCGCTGCGCCTCGGCTGAAGGTTGCGCCGGATCCGCTAGTTCAACCTGTTCCTGGCGTACCCAGCCCTGATCACCTGTTGGCAGCAGCACCGAGATCCAGCCGCCTTGGATTGTTAAAGCTCGGTAACGCTGTCCTGGTGTTGCCGTCAGCACCGTCGCTGCCTCGGGGTGCGGCTCCGCTAGAATCGGTACAACGTCTCCCCCTGTAATTAGTATATCTTGAGGAATGAAGGCGCTATCTGGCGCCGGGGCATCTTTAGGAGGAGTCGTTAACGTATAGTAGGCGTCGAAGACATAGTCACCGTTGCGATTCATCACCTCAAAATAGTAGGTGGTTGAAGGTGTAAGATTGGTTATTTCTATACGGTGGTGATTAGCCAATTCGCTCGAAGTCACTTCCTGACCATAGCTCGTTGTTGGGCCGTAATTAACTTTCGCAGAATGGGTTAAGTGGTTGGTATCCCACTCAATAACGGCGGTGGTGGGTTGGAGTGACGTGATCCGCAGGTTAGTAATCTGGGTGGGAGTGTTAGCCTCAAAGACTGTCTCGTAAAAGAGCCGGCCACCCAGCAGCACCCGTTCACCGAAGCGCGCCGCTGGCCCGAGCAGGTTGTCAGTACTCCGTGAGAGCGCTTGCCGATTCTTGAGTCCCGTGCGCACCCGCGTCTCTTTGCCCGTTTCCCAGACTGATCGGAAGGTGTTGCCTAGGGTCTGCAGCTGCGCGTTAATATGGGTTACCTCCTGCCGAGCCGTTAAGCGTTCTTCTCTGTGTCCTTGGCCAATGTTGGGAGAGGTAGCAAACTTCTGGGCAGTATGTTGGAGGGATGCCCCGAGATCAATACGGCCAAGCTGCTGGGCAACTTCGGTAAGGCCAGCGGCTAAGAAGATGCCGCCGCGGACAAGGGGGGTAGGTAGGCCTGCCTGTCCGGCAGGCAGGTGGGCTTGCCGGCGGGCAAACTGGCGTACGGGAGTCACGACATCAAGGCTGGCGAGGCCGCTTTGCACGCGAGAGAAGAACTGCCCGGTAGCGCGGAGACCATCG
This sequence comes from Candidatus Anderseniibacteriota bacterium, assembly GCA_040900375.1. Classification (GTDB taxonomy): domain Bacteria; phylum Patescibacteriota; class Andersenbacteria; order UBA10190; family UBA10190; genus JBBDZC01. The sequence goes on from JBBDZC010000014.1 coordinate 11,246, forward strand.
GCGATCTGGAAACGCAGTGCCTGCTGGGCAGAGGTGGTTTCAAGGGTGAAGCGACTCATCGTATAACTTACACCTCGAGCCAAGGCAAGCGTCGTGTCTTTGAGCCAGTTTCCGGCAGCGTAAGCGAACCGCGTGCCAACCTCAAGCAGTAATTGCCACCAGGTATAGACTACATCAATCGCGACGACAAACGATCGCTCAAACACACTCCCCCGCTCCACTAACCACGCCACCAGGGGATTCTGCAAGAGTTCCTGCCAGAAGGTCGCTAAGTTTGCCGCCTCCCGATCTCGCCGCAGGAGTGCCTGGGCCTCTAACGCCGGCAGACTGAATGGTGCATCCGGTAAGGCCTCCCGCAAGCGCTCGATGATGGTGTCCACCGGGGTAGTCTCCGCATCGAGTTCAATAATGGCCTCCCGGGCCGCTTCTTCCGGGGTGAGCACGACCAGGGTTACCTCCTGGAGTCGCTGGTTGCCGGCCGTATCACGGACAGTCAGGCTCACCCGGTACGTCTCTCCCGCGGTGAGGACCTCCCGAGGGGAGAAAATGATGGTACTGGCCGTTCCCGACAGGGCATACGTCGAACTCTGGAGGGTGGTGTAGCTGGTGATGAGACCAAAGAGCGTGCGGGCCTGGGCAAAGGTCACGGTGGCTTCCTGGAGGGCCTGGGTATCGGTGAGGGGGATGGTGACTGCCAGGGAGCCGCTCTGTAAGCGGTAGGTGCCAGATCTCAACAACGCTGGCGGGCTAAAGCTGATACTGCCAATCGTGGGCGCCTGCGTATCCACCGTGAAGCTGCGGCTGGCACTGGTGGTGGTGTTCCCACCATTGTCAATGGCGGTGACGAACCACGTGTACGTGCCATCAGCAAGTGGCAGACGACTAGAGCCATCGTCTTTGAGGGTCAGTGCCACATAGTCATTAGTGGGGTTGCCATCGTTCTCGAGGAAGTACTGGGCCACGTACTGGGCAGTGTGGTGGGTGCGCGACAGCGGATTAGACGCACTCGCACTACTGCCGGGGATGCCGGTCAGCGTCATCGCTGACCCTGAGCTGGGTCGAAGGATGAGAGAGTAGGTGGCCACCCCATCATCGTCGTCAATGGCTTTGTGCCAGGAGAGGGTGGGGAGACTCGTGTTGAGGAGCGCGCCATTGGCGGGCGAGCGCAGCGAAAAGGCATTAGGAGCGCTGCTCAACGTGGTGACTTCTTTGCTATTCGACGACGTTGATGTGCCGTCGCTGTTGGTGGCAGCCACCTTGCGCGTATAGGCCGTAGCCCGAGTTAAGCCCGTTTCCGTGTAGGAAATGGTACTGCCGGTACCCGATACCGTGGTGGAGGCAATGGTTGCAATCGTACTACCGCTGCCATTTTGCAAGAGCCAACTTACTTCATCAGTCGAGTTGTCCGTCCACGTCCAGGTAATACTGGTAGATGAAGCGGCCGTGCCGTCGAAGTTACTTGGCGCGGTGGGTTCAGCTGGCGTAGTCACACTCGCCGTGTTCGAGTAGGCCGAATTGCCCGCATTATTGTAGGAGACTACCTTGCGGGTGTAGTTCGTGCCCTTGGTTAAGCCTGTTTCGCTATATGAGGTGGCATTGGCCGTGGCAATCGTGGCAACCAGGGCATCATTGTCATCATAGAGCTTAAAGCCCACTTCATTGTTACTGTTATCTGTCCAGGTCCAAGTGATGCTGGTAGATGAAGCGGCCGAGCCGGTGAAGCTCGAGGGAGCGGTCGGCAGCGTATCAACGGTCGCTAGCGCCGTATCTGAAGCTGTATCGGCCGTATCCTGAACGTCCGTATACGAAGCCGTAATATTCACCCCATCCGCACAGGTAAGCGTCCCATCGTTATTGGTGGCCGAGCCGGCGTAGAGCGTACTGGGCAACCCCGACGAGCTGCGGAAGACCCCTGTCGCATTGCCGGTCTCAATAATCGTCACGCTCTCGGAATCGGTCGGGCACGACACGGTGATAACGACTGCGTCAGCCGCCTGGCCATCGTTATTTTCATCCGCATCGGTCAGTGTGACGTAGACGCTCTCACTGCCCAGGGAAATCGCGGGATTGTCGTCAAAGTTAGCGTCGGCGATGTAGAAGTTTGAGGAAGTGTGCACCACCTTGCCCGTGCCTTCCGTTAAGGTCCCTAAATTAGAGATGGCGGCACTGGTGGCCGTGAGGATGAAGGAGACAAGGTCTAGAACCTTACCGGCAATGATGGAGAGCGCCGTAGTAATGGAGAAATTAGAGCCGAGACTTACCGTGCCGCTGCTCCCATTAATATTGACGTTCTCCCAGGTGATATCCCCCGCATTGAGCGACTGACTGCTGCCATCGAGCGTGAGGGTCCGCCCCGAGGTGTTAGAAATCGCTCCGCTCGTTTTGCTCAAGTTGCCACCGACGGTGAGATTAAAGCCGTTTAAATCAAGCGTGCCCAAGGTCAGCGTCAAGTTGTTATTCACATCGAGCGCCGCGGCCAAGTCCCACTCCCCCGCGCCATTGAAGGTCAGGTTGTGGTACGTGTTGCCTAATTTAAGCCCCGCATAAGTGGCGCTGCCATCGTAGGTAATCGTTCCCGAATCAGTATCCATGGTGAGCGACACCGTGGTTTCATCACCCTGCAGGCGCAACGTGTCGCTGTTTGAGAAAGTGCCCGTGACGGTCAGGTTCTGCCCGTCAATGTCAAAGGTACCCGCCGTAATCGTTAAGTTATTGGCGACGGTCACCGCCGCGCCGGGCTCCCAGATACCCCCCGAGCCGGCAAAGGTGAGGTTAAAGTAGCTATTCCCCATTGAGAGCGCCGTAAGGTAACTCCCCGTGCCGTCGTACATCACTAACCCGGAGTCCGTATCATTGGTTAAGTTAGTAATTGTCTCATCACCATTTAAGAGCAAGGTTCCGGTGTTCGAGAGCGTACCGGCAGCGACTAACCCAAACGCCTGGCTGTTACCATCTAGGGTACCCGCCGTAATGGTGAGGCTATCGGTCGTAACACCATCAGTGAGCTGTTTCACCGCGCCGGAGGCGTTTACCACGATGTCCTCCACCGCTTTATCTAAGAAATTAATGGTCTGGGTGCCCGAGCTGCCGCCCAGGGTGATAGTGCCTGTGCCTTTGGACCAGGTTACTGATCCAGAAGATTCGCTAATAGCAACATTCCCCCGGAATTCGAGATTAGGATTGTTGGTCGTATTGGCAATTCCCAGCCCGCCAATCCCCGTCGAAGAGAAAGTGACATTACCGGTAAAAATAACATTACCTGCAAACGTTACGACTCGCTGCGCGGTCGGATGTGCACCTGAAAAGGACACTGTTGCCGAATCATACTGGCCAGTATTAATGGTTGTGTTCACCGATGTGGAGATGGTCGCAATATCAATTATTCCGGAATTTGTGATGACGCATTCACCAGTCGCACACTGCAAAGTTCCTGCTCCCGTCATTTGACCACTGGCACCAACGGTAAAGGCGCTCGAGTTTGTTTGTGCGCGAATACTGAAGGCGCTCGTAAGCGTACCATTAACCGTCACCGTTGCCCGAAAATCTTGAGTATTAGACAAGCTTATACTTGCCCCAGTATCGATGGTGAGATTATTAAGATCATTTAAGCTGCCATTGGTGATTGTTTTTGAGGAACCCGTCATGACCACGGTCGAGACATTGCCATTAAAGGTAGAAACATCGTTAATATCTAAGTTGCCCGCTACCGTCCACGTCGCATCACCCATACTCGTCGTATTGTTATCCATGGTCACGTTTCCCGTTACCGTAATGGCATTATCGTTGGTGGCGTTATCGAAGATGCCAGTGGTGAGAGTTAAATTCCCGGCTACGGTCAAGGGCGTGGCTGCGCCGGTGAGGAAGGTGTCCTGGGTCGTATCGGTAGCGGCGATCGTCAAATGGTGGTAGGAGTAGTTTTTAAGCGTATATGAGTCAGTTGCACTATCCCCATCCCCCGTATATTTCACCGTCGAGCCAGAGTTGAGGACAGGGGTGGTTGGCGTTTCACTGCCGAAGAGCTCTAACGTACCGCCATCTTCAATAGTAAAGGTCGAGCCGCAGGTAAAGGCTGATCCATTGATGTCAAAGGTACCTTCGACCACGTTGCAGGTAGCGCCGGTGGTAAGGGCGGTACTCAAGGAGGCGGTATTGCCTGATTTGTCTACTTTGAAGGGCCCCGCAATACTCCCCGCATTCTGGGTAACAGTCTGGTTGTTGCCACCCCCGAGGGTGAGGGTGAGGTTCGCTCCCCCGAAGGTATCGGTGGTAGATATACTAACGTCACCTTGGACCGTAAGGGTAAAGGCGGAGGCGGGATCGGTCACCGGGCCATCCGTGCGGGTAAACGAGCCGGCGATAGTGCAGTTGCTACCAAGGGTGGTGTTCCCAGAGGCATGGGTTTTGTTGATAACCACGTTACCGGCCAGCGTGCTGCCGCAGGTGAGGGCAGCGTCGTCGCCATCTTCAGCGCCATCAAGGGTAACGGTCTTCCCCGTGAGATCAAACGTGCCGTTGTGGGTGAAGCTATGCTCAATGCTCAAGGTCGTGCCGCTATACGTAATGGTGGCGCCAGAGTTGTTGATTAAAGAGGCGTTATTAATATCCCAGCCGGAGCCGGAGTGGGTAATGGTGCCGGCGTTGGTCATGGTCCAGCCGGAAGCATTAATCGTCCATGTGCCGGAAGGAATGGTAATGGTGCCGTTGTTTAGAAATGTATTGCTTAATGTGCCGGTGGTGGTTGGATCCGCACCGAGATCAATGCTGCAACCACTCGCGAGAGTGAAATCACCTGTAGTATTCTTAGTAATCACCACGGTGCCGCCTAAGCTGCCGGTGCAGGTCACGGTCGTGTCATCACCACTGGAGGTATCATCAAATGTTACTGTCTTCCCCGTGAGATCAAAGGTACCGCTCTGGGTGAAGCTCTGCTCTATGGTGATGGCGGTGCCAGAGTAAGTAATGGTGGCGCCACTGCTATTTGTAAGGGAGACGTCGTTTAAGTCCCAGCCTGTTCCCGAGTGGGTAATGGTGCCATTATTTGTAAGTATCGTTGTATTATTTTGTGTCCAGGTGCCAGCCACCAGAATAGTACCGTTGTTCGTAATGGTTCCCTGTGAGCTCAGCGTTGGGCTACTACCCAGGTCAATGGTACAGCCAGAGGCAATAGTTGTAGCTGTGCCGCCACTCGTTTTTGCAAACGCTACGGTACCATCTAAAATACCGGTACAGGTAATATTTGAACTATCCGTACCGCCTCCACCATCAAACGTCACCGTTTTCCCCGTATTGGTAAACGTCCCTCCCGAGACAGTCAAATTGCGTTCAATAGTCATGCCGCCTGAAGAATTGGTAAAGGTGCCGCTTGAGAGGGTGAAGCTCCCGTCGTTAATGTCAATAACGGCATCCCCACCCGTAAACGTACCGCCGTTTATCGTCAAACCAGCGGCAGTCACGGCAAGGGAGCCGGGCGAGAAGGTCCCGGCGGTTACCGTCAGCGTGCCATCAGTATCCAGCGCGTTCGTCGCCAGCGAGAGGGTGTCGGCTGACTTGTTGACGGTGAGATGATGAAAGTCACTCCCGTCGTCGGTGCCGCCCGAGGTCAGCGTTTGCGCCCCAGTGCCATCGAAGGTGACGGTGTTAGTGCCACTGGTGAACGTCCCGCCACTTTTGGTCCAGTTCCCTGCTACCGTAAACGTGCCCGAGGGGGCAGTGAGGGTGCCGGAAGACAGCGTGAGGTTACTGTTGAGGTCTACCGTGCCCGAGGAACCCGTGAACGTGCCGCCGTTGACAGTCACCGCACCTGTAAAGGTATTGATGCCTGTCGAGGTTTGGTACGTCCCTCCGGAGAACGTGGAGGTCCCGGTAATTGTCGGCGCGTGCGTATTAGCCGTGAAGGTACCCGCACTAACGGTGAGATTGCCATTGGCAGTCAGCGCCGCGCCGAGCTGATACGTATCGACACTATCGGTGCTCGCAATAGTGAGATTGTGGTAGGTGGTGGCTAAGGTGGTGACCGTAATGGTATCGGCGGCGGCATCGCCATCGCCTTTGTAAACGACAGTATTGCCAGAATCATCAAAATCAACCGTGCCGCTGTTACTAAAGGTGGTACCGCTAATGTTAAACGTGCCAATGTTAGTTAATGTCGTGCCTGAACCAACTGTAATAGTCGTGCCAGTTCCACCCAGGGTTAAGGTATCGTCACTACCGATCGTAAACTTCGCCGCATTGGCGAGCGTCAGCGAACCAACTGTGGTGCTATTTACATCTTCATCATCTAGCGTAGTAAAAACGGTGGAAGCAGCCGTCAAATTGTTGTTATCAATCGTCAGCGTGCCGCCATTTGTGCCTTCTGCCTGCGTCTGCTTATACACTGTCCCCGCGCCACCATCGCCGTTAGTAGTATTCGAGTTCCCGCCATAGGCAGTCATACTGCCTGAATATCCCGAGAAGGTAGCGCTGCTGCCAGTAAGAATGACGGCAACGCGACCACCACCACCAGAGTTGGAATTAGTTACACCCGTGACGCCACCATTGGCCTGGATTGTGCCAGCGCCGGATATGGTGCCGGTAGTGATGTAGACGCTGCCGCCCGCGCCCGAACCTTTGGTGCCACCAGTAGTTGCAGCGCCGAGAGCGGTAATAGTGCCGGCATTGGCCAGGGCGCCAGTAACCGTTAATTGAATGGCCCCACCACCCTCAACGTTATCACCGCCGCTTCCTAGATTAGTAGGCGCCGTAATGGAGCCATATGTCAGCGAGGTCGTGCCATCAGCCAAGCGATCACCACCCACGCCGCCGTGGGCCCCGCCCTCCACACTGCCGTGTGTCGGCCTACCTGGCCCATTATCGGCGCTATATCCTTTACTGTCGGCCTTGACCGTACCGCCGCTGTCAATTGTTAAGTCACCAGTCAGCGTTACATTGAGGCGAAAATCTTCGGTAGTGGCGTTGTCAGAGTGCGAGAGACTACCAGTCGCAGCAATAGTCCAATTACCCGTCACTGATGAGACACCATCAGCATTAAGAGTATAGCCAGAAATGGTATATGGATTAGGAAAGGTTATACCGGTAGCATCAATGATCGTAATAAAGGCATTATCGGCGCCTTCTCCGCTAATCGTGGCGGTGCCAAAGTTGAGGGTATCATCGCTGTCAACTCCCAAATCACCTTTATTTTGAATCGTAATACTGGCAAAGTTATTGAGATTTACGGAAGTAGGCATGAGCGTCGTGACCCGATTTTCATTGATCAGATCATTGTTATCAATGGTCAGGGTGCCTCCACCGGTAGTTTGGGGTTCGGTTTCGCGGTAGACAGTACCAGCTGCGCCATCTCTCGAATCAATGCTCGTTGTTGTGCCCCCATAGGCAGTGGTTGTACCGCTAAAACTACTAAAGTCTGCGCCAGAGTTAGTGAGAACTACCGCTACCCGACCGCCGCCGCCGCCATGGCGCTCGGTATTACTACCCGCGCCACCATGGGCTCGCATGGTGCCGCTACCAGATATAGTCCCGCTCGTAAGATACACGCTGCCACCCGAACCGGCCGAGCGGGTGCCGCCACCTGGTGCTCCACCATTGGTACTGATGGTACCATTGATGGTACTGCTGCCAGTAACGGTTAGATGAACTGCACCCCCACCGGCACCACCCGTAGCGTTAGAGCCGCCGCCACTACCTATGTTTGTAGGCGCGGTAATCGAGCCATACGTTGTGGTGTTATGGGTAGTGTCGCTATCACCCCCGATGCCGCCGTATGAGCCAGCTACATTGACAGCGCCCGAACCACCAGGGCCCTGTGTGGGGTTAAACCCAAGAATATCAGCGCTTAGACTGCCGCTGGCACCGACAGTAAAATTACCACCGACAGTGAATTTTAAGCGATTGGTTTCCGCGGTGGAGTTGTCGGCATGGTTCACCGTGCCCGCGTTAATGGTGAGGTTATTCGTGATGGTAAAGTTCGTAAAACCTACTTCGCCATACACGGTGTTAATTGTCACGATGCCTGTATAGCCCGTATTCTGGGAGAAAGAAGCCACGGTGGCGGGACAGCTTGCGTCCCACGTCATGTTTTTAACGCTCGTGGCATCGAGGACAACGTCTTCAGTACTAGCCGGTATGGTGTCGCCGCTCCAGTTAGCCGCTTCCGAGCAGTCATTGGTTGCCCCCTCGCCATCCCAGGTACGGGTAGCGGTGGAGATAGTCCAGTTTGTGTTATTACCCGAGCTGACGCAGCCCGTGGAGCAAGCAATCGCTGTTGCATTAAGGTTATTGCTGTCTTTGACGTCGAGGTATGAAATAGTCCGAGTGCCTTGCGGATCAATCCTCCACTGGGTGCCGTCAGTGGAGGAACGCAGTGACAACAGGTTAGACGCCGCGCCATTGAGGGTTAAAGTGTTGGTGACAGTCTGCGTGGTTGAAGCAGGAAAGGTCAGTGTAGCCGTAGCACTGACTGACTTAGTAAGATTATAGAAGGTGGTGGCTCCGGAGAGAGTTTGGCTTGAGCCGTCCAGTGTGACCGTACTCGTACCAGCCGTAAACGTACCGCTATTACTCCAAGTGCCCGCTAGGGTGATAGTATTACTGCCCGGACTCAATGTGCCGCTCGTATTCGTCAAGTTCCCATTCACATCGAGCGCCACGCCGAGGGAGAAGGTATCGGTGCTGTCGGCAGCAATGGTGAGGTGGTGATAGGTCGTAGCTAAGGTAGTAATCGTGTAGGCACCGGCGCCTAAGCCATCCCCGGTGTACTTCACCGTCGAGCCAGAGTTAAGCACTGGCGTCGTTGGTGTTTCACTGCCGAAGAGCTCTAGGGTCCCCCCGTCTTCTACCGTAAAGGTCGAGCCGCAGGTAAAGGCTGATCCATTGATGTCAAAGGTACCTTCGACCACGTTGCAGGTAGCGCCGGTGGTAAGGGCGGTACTCAAGGAGGCGGTATTGCCTGATTTGTCTACTTTGAAGGGCCCCGCAATACTCCCCGCATTCTGGGTAACAGTCTGGTTGTTGCCACCCCCGAGGGTGAGGGTGAGGTTCGCTCCCCCGAAGGTATCGGTGGTAGATATACTAACGTCACCTTGGACCGTAAGGGTAAAGGCGGAGGCGGGATCGGTCACCGGGCCATCCGTGCGGGTAAACGAGCCGGCGATAGTGCAGTTGCTACCAAGGGTGGTGTTCCCAGAGGCATGGGTTTTGTTGATGACGATACTGCCGGCCAGCGTGCTGCCGCAGGTGAGGGTAGCGTCGTCGGCATCTCCAGCGCCATCAAACGTAATGGTTTTGCCGGTGAGATCAAACGTGCCGTTGTGGGTGAAATGGCGTTCAATGCTCAAGGCGGTGCCGCTGTAGGTAATGGTAGCGCCACTGCTGTTCGTGAGAGAGACATCGTTTAAGTCCCAGCCCGAGCCGGAGTGGGTGATGGTACCGTTGTTGGTGAGAGGGGTATCATTAGTGGGATCCGCAGCATCGCTGTTCACCGTCCATGTCCCACTCGCGATGGTGATGGTGCCGTTGTTGGTGAGACCGGATAGTCTCCCGACCGTGGAGGTGGGACTGGCGCCAAGGGAGACCGAGCAGCCGGAGGCGACAATAAAATCGCCGCCACTGTCTTTGGGAATTGCTACCGTACCACCCAAGGAACCTGTACACGTGACGGTAGTGTCATCAATAGAAGCAGTATCCTCAAACGTCACCGTTTTCCCTGTCAGATCAAACGTCCCGCTCTGGGTGAAGCTACGCTCCATAGTGATAGCGGTGCCGCTGTAGGTAATGGTGGCGCCACTGCTATTCGTGAGGGAAACGTCGTTTAAGTTCCAACCTGTTCCCGAGTGGGTAATGGTGCCGTTGTTGGTGAGAGGGGCATTGGCCGCAGAGGTAAGAACGGAGTTCATCGTCCATGTCCCACTCGCGATAGTGATTGTGCCGTTGTTGGTGAGACCGTTGGTAGTACCTCGACCAAGTGTGGATGTCGGGCTCGCACCAAGCGAGACCGTGCAGCCGGAGGCGATAGTGACAAGGCCGCCGGGGTCCACGGCGCTGATCACAAGAGTTCCGCCGAGGGTTCCCGTACAGGTGATGGTAGAGTCGTCGGCGTCACCGGTAGCGTCGTACGTGACGGTCTTCCCCGTCAGATCAAACGTCCCGCTCTGATTAAAGCTGCGATCCATGGTGATCGCCGTCCCGCTGTAGGTAATGGTAGCGCCACTGCTGTTCGTGAGAGAGACATCGTTTAAGTCCCAGCCCGAGCCGGAGTGGGTGATGGTACCGTTGTTGGTGAGAGGGGTATCATTAGTGGGATCCGCAGCATCGCTGTTCACCGTCCATGTCCCACTCGCGATGGTGATGGTGCCGTTGTTGACGAGGCCATCGACGGCGTCCAGGCCAAGTGTGGATGTCGGGCTCGCGCCGAGGGAGACGGTGCAGCCAGAGGCGATAGTGACGAGGCCGCCGTCAGTGAGCGCGCTTAAGGCGAGAGTCCCGTCGAGGGTTCCCGTACAGGTGATGGTAGAGTCGTCGGCGTCGCCCGTACCATCGTACGTGATCGTATTGTTTGTGTTGGTGAACGTCCCGCCAGAGAGGGTAAAGTTTCGATCGAAGGTGAAGGAGCTCGTGGCGCCAGTGTTTGAGAATGTACCGCCAGAGAGGGTAAAGTTCGTATCGTTGATATCAATGTTGGTGGTCGCATTCCCTGCGTCAGTAAACGTCCCTGCCGCCTGATCATAGTTACCAGCGCCAATGGTGACGGTGGTGCTGGCTGCCTGCGTAATCGTCCCCGTATACCCCGTATTAATATCAATACCCGAGACACTAATAGCCGCATCAATGGTGGCGTCTTTAGTAGATGTGCCATCAAAGGTCGCCACATCGGTGCTGCCAGGAGCAACATCCCCGCTCCAGTTAGCCCCACACGACCATTTATTGCCATCACCGGCTCCGCCCCCGCAGGTGCCATCAGTACCCCCGCCATCCCAGGTAATGACCGCATCAGCCGCGATTTGCCAGGAGCGGGGCTCCTGCCACCCTTCGACAAGCTCATGGTCACCTTGCAGGGTGAGCGGCCCCAGCAGGTGCAGTGCCGGGCTAATGTCAGGCGCGTCGTAGGTATAGGTAAGCGTGGCTGACTGCCCGGCCTGCAGGGTAAGTTCAGGCGAGATAAGTAGTTGTCGCTCACCCTGGGTCGTCACCATAAGTGGCGTACCCTCCACCTGGGCAGCCGTAATTTTAAAATTAGCCGGGACTGTCTCGGTAATGGTGCCGGTAAAGTCTTCCCGCGCCGTCACTCGCACCTGCATGGTGTAGTCCGCCAAGGGGAAAATACGCATGCTGCCCTGGCGGCGGGTTACCAAAGGCTCGTCGCGGCTCACGGTAAAAGATTCTTGAAGCTGCCGGGTGCCGTTCTTGGTTACGGCGGTGAGCGCCAGGTGGTACTCCCCGGGTACGGCCGGTGTGTATGTCGTGGCGTAGTCGGGAAAATCAGTGACATTTTTATCCGCGCAGGTAGGAAAGACCACGATAGACTGCTCGGCAGTGGAAAGCGTTGTTACTGTACCCGAGGGCGCAGTAACGGTTAGGGTAAGATCGGCGTCGCACAGGGTGTGGCCGCCATCATCGAGCACCGCCATGCTGATGTGGGCTACCTCCCCTGGCTCATACGTTGATTGGTTGAGATTTAAGGCCAGGACACCCCAGGTGAAGTCTTGGGTAGTGGTCTGCGCACTATCCCCATCGGCAATAGTTACCGTGAGTGTATATTTGCCCGGGCGTAAGTTCTGTGTAGGCTCTGAAATCGTGATGAGCGGACGATTATCCTGCAGCGTTACCTGCGGGGTGATGGCCATCGGGATACCAGTGGGATCGGTCAGGCTAATGGCGAGGCGGGGGCGCTGGTTTGCTGAAGCAGCCGATTCATCGGATGCAGGGGTGGCCCCGGTAGTAGATACTGATGTATCACTACGGGGTGCAATGCTCTCCTCCGGTATAGTTTCGGCCCGGGCAATGGTGGCGAGCCGAGGGAAGAGGCGGAAAAGCCATGACAAGGGCGATCCCTCCTCAATCGTTGATGCTGGTACAGAGGGTTGGGGCACGGCCTCGGTAGTAGATACTGATGTATCACTACGGGGCACGGCTTGTTCTTCCAATGTTTCCTCCAGTGGTGTAGGAGAAGGCAGGGGGTCAGCTAGAGGCTCGGGAACTGGCTCGGGCCCCGTTAGAGGTGTCTCTCCAGGATCGGCAACCGGTTCAGCCTCGCTGGCCTCTAACGGGGCAAGTATTTCCTCTGACGTTTTTTGTTCTAGAGGAGCGGAGGCCGTCGGCTCTTCCGTAGGCAGTAAATGACTGCCTAGGTCTATGTTAAGAGAAAATTTTATTCCCTCGCTTGCGGGAATATTAGTTGTCGGTACGTTGAGCAGCTCATCGGCAGGCACAGTGGTAGTTGGTAGAGCCGCGATGGCTGCTTGATCAACAAACTGGGGAAGAACTACTTCGGCCGCCCCGGTGGGCGAGCCTCGCGTCTGGCGGGCCACCTCGGTGGAGTCAGTATTCACTATATCTTCATCAGGTCCTGGCACTACCTCCTCTATTTTCTCCACAAGTCTTTCGAGGAGACCATCTACTTCTTCTGATTCAGTCGTGATGGTGGAAGGAGAACTGTCTTCTGCGCTCATGGACTTTTCAAGGAGCGTTGCTGGGGGAGGAGTGGTGAGCGTCGTGGCAATAGTCTTTAAGAGCACGGTGAGGCCGTAGGGCGTGATCAGGGGGAAAATAGGGATAAACGACAGAATAAAGATCAGGGCACCAGAGATACCTAAATGCAGTATTCCTCTTCCCCAACGGAAAAAACTCATCACAATAACACGAAGGATGAATATGCTTATTGTACACTAAAAATGTCTGTGTGTAACTCGCCCAAACGAGCATTATTACACCCCGAAAGTGGCAGGTAGTCGACACGGAGGAGTCCTTAATTTTGCCGTATGCCCCTTAAAGTTATGAGTTTTAAAATTTCTTTAGCAGGCCAGACAGTACAAAATAATAAAAGATAATAATTGCCTGTCTATCAGCAAATTGAGCCAATAATTTATTTATTGCTTTGCTGGCAATTTCGCTCTTAATGTATACGGCTACCCACAGCAGTTCCGATAAAAGGAAGTAAAGTTTTCCTTTACATAGCACAAGGCTTAATACTTTTAGCGTGCATTGGCACAGTTACCCATCGGTTCCTTTCCGTATGGTGCTGATAATAGGCATGACTGCCTCGTTGGTGATGAAATGCAAAGCCTCTTTGCCGCAGTGCGCGAACCACATTAACGTGGTGTTAGCGACGGCAATTTGCCGCTCATACTTGCACAGCAACGTGCTCGGTACGAACCTGTTTAGATATGTCAGTCGACTCTTGAGGAATGATTTGTCGAGCTTTCTGCAAACCCTCGAGGTAGCTATGGATAGCTTCCTGAACCATTGCTCGCGTTTCTTCTAGTGTCTCTCCTTGAGTAGCGATACCAAGAACGGGAACGGTGGCCACATAGCCACCTTCCTTGAGATCTGGCTCAAAAATCACAGTATAAGTATATTCTGCCATATAATTTACTTAATTACTTCTATTTTTCACTCTACTGCTTTACCTATTAGTTTTCAATTCTTTTAGTAATTCTCACGACACCACACCGTGCACTCCTGCAAGCAGGGTATGGTATCGGCACTACTGACAAACCCTTGGCAGCTCTCGTCACACAGGGCCGAGCAGGCGGCAGCGGCAGACTGTTGATCAAAAGCTGGGGGTAGTGTAGCCGGCTGCAGCGCAGGCTCGTCCGCCTGCCAGTGCGGTAGGCGGACTGATAAGTCACCTAAGCTGGGGTAGATTACGAGCTGACCAGAAGAAACGAGCGCCAGCGTGACAGCGACAATACTCACGACAACCACTAGCAGCAGCATCGGGGGGAATTTTTGCATAGGGTAGAGCTTAATCGCCGCGGGGACGAGCTGGCCGCACACCTTTCCAGTACTGCATCACATTACGCAACTGTGTTTCGCTCTGGATGGCCTCGGGGGAGTTGGTCGGGGCAGTGAGCCGCCGCGCATAGTACTGCCAGATATCAAAGGTGACATGAGCCGCGCCAAGCTCCTGGGTAATGTAACTATTGAGCTGGGGCAATATATTCCAGCCGGCGGAGCGGCGGCTCGCGGTTTGTGGTCGTGACGACGGTGGCGGGGCGACAGCCGGACTGCTGCCAGTAGTTAAGCGGTACCAGTCAATAAAAAGGTTGCGGTCAAGCTCTTCGTTGGCGGGGTTTGCCTTATCATAGGTATCATTGAGCAAACGGAAGCGAATCCGTGCCCCCGCAAAGTTCCGTAAAAGACCAATGCGGTGCGTACGATACTTATTATCGTTCTGATCAAACTTAATAACCTTCCACGCCCGGTTATTAAGATAGACAGCCATGTGGATTGGCCCCGGCCGATCATGGCGAACGTGCACATCCAGCCAGTAATTATCACGCGGCGCAGTGACTTGTCGTTCGAGAACAGCACCCGGGTGAGCGAGCTTAACGACTGTTTGTGAACCTGATTTTTGGATTCCAGAATAGCTGCCCAAGATTGTGTGCCCCTGTTCTACTTGAAAATTCAAGGTGCGGACGGGAGCAGCAGAAGCCTCGTCAGAAGACGAGTCTCCTCCCCCATCGCCGCCGCTGTCACTGCCGCCACTAGAGTCTCCGCTACTGGTCTCTTGCTCATCATCGCCGCCGCCTTCTGGGTCTTGTGTACCACCACCTTGGCCAAAAGCGCCGAAGGTAGAAAATTGGGTTGTCGTGCAGGTGACTGTTTTCGCGGCAGTATTGGCAACGCAGTCAGACAGAGGCTGCCAGGTGCTGCCATCCCAACGATAGATGGTAATGGTGGCTTCGTTGGTCGTTACCGATGGCTCATACGCCATGGTCACGGTGATCGGCTGATTAAAAGAAGTTATCGAGGTGGTGGCATCAACCAGGGCCTTAACTTCATAGAGGCCGCTAATCGGCTCACGATTGGCTGGTTTGCCGATAGCGGCCAGCGCCGTGTCGCGCTCTAGTTGTAAAATCTGGAAATTAGCATCAGTGGTATGAAAGCCACCAGGAATAGCCAGGGTGACTCGATCAGGACGGTTAACTACGCCGCCCCGCGCGGAACTAATATCACGAGTTGTCCCGCCCTTAAAGGCGGCGTCCCCGGGACAGCCGGCGGTAACAAAGGTGCGGACGCCGTCCTGAATTTGGCCGCTTGAGCCCTGTCCTTGAATTTTATAGCGGTAGTTGGTGCAGGATACTAACTGGTCGAGGGTGTACGCGTGGCTGATGGCTGCTTGAGGCGTCTCTTTCGTCCGCGCGCGGGCGAAGGATCGTAGCACATCGTAATCAACTTTAGTGGTGGCTTCCTCGCTGACATCAAAGGTGAGGTCGCCCACGGTGGCAGTCGGGGCAACCTTAACACGGCTGACTTTGAGGGCACCACTCGGGGCGGTGACATTAATGATAATGTCTTTACTGGTTTGGTTGCCTTTATCGTCGCCGGCGACAATCGTGAGCGTATGCTCCCCCAGCTCGGTATCCGCTGGGGGTGTCCAGGCAAACTGATGGGTTGTTACCGTCGGCACGGTGGGAGCAACTTGTGTACGTAAATAAAGCGGCAAATCGGGGAAGATAATACCAATGAGCAGGAGCACAAGAGCAGCACCAATTGCAAGAAAGAAAGGCAGGCGGCGCATAGGCAAGGATTGCTTCATGGTAGCATTCCTGCCGGCTGCGGTCTAGGCGTGAAGCTCCACGGGCTCACGCCCGTGGCCTCTCTCGTCAAGGGACGCCGCCGCAGGCGGTGAGCGGAACCCCGCGAAGCCGAAAGCCCAGCTACCCCACTTCGCTCGCCGTTGGCGAGCTCCGCGGGGTACCCCATTCGCCTTCATCCACGGGCTCACGCCCGTGGCTTTCGGCGAAGTGGGGTAAAGATTCGTATAATAATCAAAATTGCCGAAAAAATTATGACGAGATCAGCCACGTTGAAGCTGGCCGAGCCGACATGAAAAATATCGCGGATGCCGCTCGCTACCAGACGGTCGAGGAAGTTGCTGACGCCGGCGCTTCCCAGCCAGACTAACGGATAGTGGAGCTTTTTATCGCGGCGAAGAGCGACAGCCGCAACACCAACAAGTAGGAGCAGGAGTAATGATGCCGCCAGGGCCCCGAGAGGTGAAAAAGCGGGCAGAGAGAAGGCCAACCCTTGATTGAGGTCTTGACGCAGCGTCAGTGAGCCTAGAGAGGCATTAAAGAGCCAGCGGGAGGCGGCTATTTTGGTTGCTTGGTCAAGGCCGATAATCAATGCCCCGCTTACGGCCACTGCGCGGAGCGACATAGAAGGAGTTGTTTGCCCTTTTAGGCGTTAATAATGGTTGTGGCGGCCGGATTAGCGCGCAGCCGCTCTTCAGGAATGGCCTGGCCATTTGCTGTCAAGCCGTAGGTTCCCGCAGCAATATGCTCCAGGGCGGCTTCTACTTCGTGGAGGCGCTGTTCAGTCGCTTCGGTGGTTGCCGCTAAGGCCTGAAAATCAGCCATTTCGGTGGCGTTGTCTTCAACATTCCGGCCATAGTTAGGAAAATCAGCCTGGTAGTCGCCATGTTGTTTGTGGGCAACCTGGCCGAGTTCTTGCTTGAGCAAATCACGCTCGGTCGTAAGCTTTGCCTGCATTTCTTCAATAAAGGCTGCATTGTGTGCCATAGGTTATATAGTATAGAACGTTTGCAAAAGCTAACTTTATCATACCTTGCCGTGAATAGAGTTAAAAGGGCTTACCTAGCGCCCTGTGCTAGGTAACTCTCCCGGGTCCTGCCAGCACGGGTCCCCTCCGGCCCTGCGGCCGCAGTCACCAAAGCTTGGTGCTCCTCGGTCCGGCATCTCCCCGATGCTGTCACCCGGGCTGACGGCTTGGTTGAGGCAGATTAATGAGCACATACCGTTACCTAGTAAGCCCTAAGAAACTCTCGGTGAAGTGGCCAGAGTTACGGTAGAAATTTAAAAGCGGCCATCCGGAGGCCAAATAATAAATAAATGGGCTGGAATGACCGCTTAGGCCTAAGAAACAAGCAATTACTCGCTGAAATCTGGCCATAACGCGCTGGCTAGGGACAAATTACAGCAAGTAATAGCAATCTTAGTCTCTTAGACTAATTTTCCGTGCCCTACTGCTAGAGCAAAGAAGGTCTGTCACTGCGATTGCGGTTCTCGCCATCTCTCTTGAATCAAGAGTGATGTTTCACCGCTTAAAGAGTACAAGTGTGCATCCGTGTTTACGAAAGCTTTTTGTGTTTGTTATTTGCGGGGCGCAGTGCCCACGTCCTCGAAGTGACAGGAGTGCTTCTTGATCATTAAAGATAGGAAGCACGGTTAGGGAGTATAGGGGGAAATACTCCCTAAGCGCGCTTCCCCTCCGGTGATCCATCCTACTTTTACAAGTAGGCCCGCTTAAGTGAGCGAGTGTCAGGGGTTACGTATCGGCTGTAGCGTAGCGCGGCAGCAGAAGAGTAAAGCTGACAGTGAGGAGTGAGTGTGGGTAAGGAGTACGACTATAGTAGCAGGTGCAGAAAGATTAACAATTGGCACTCGATACTAGGGGTGGCAGTCAGTATCCCACCTCACTCTACAAAGAAGTTTGATCCACCACCGCGCCGTGAAGGTCCACGGAGCTGATAGTAAGGATCAGGGTGCGAAATGTGTGGTGTTGAGTATTGTGTTGGAAAGAACTTTCGCGAGCGATTCTAGTAGCGGTGCGCGGGCGTGTCTCCCTAGAATCGTAGTGTTTGTATCGCCTTTTTTTGTTGGTACCTAAGCACGCAAGAGCTTAGTACTAGGTGCAGTATAGCATTATTTTGACGATGGGTCAAAGATGTTGAGTCGACTTTTGCACACAATTTGTACACAGTGTTTTACACCACTTTATTACCTTCTCGATCTGTCCTTTCTTGAAGGATCAAGGGTCAGAAACTAACGAGGGGCTGGTGGAAAACTCGTGGGGTATCGAAGGGAGAGGAAAGAAAATTTTAAGAGAGACGAAATTACTAAAAAATGCAGACGAAGAGATTAGGTAAGATATGGAAAAAATATTTTAGTGGGAGGGTACGATCCAAAATTGATGAGGGCAAAAATTTTGAGGTCGAGCAGTTTCGGCCCTTCGACTCTTAAGCTTAAAGTTCGAGGAGCAGCACCCCCAGATCGCCGATTACCACGACTCTAAATTTCTGACCGCCACCGCGCGAGTGTCTTTTCTCCAAACCAAGATGTCAGGGTAGGAATGAGGTCACTCCCCGACCCGATATGGATGGTGGCAGGGGGGAGACTTTTCAGCACCTCATCACCATAGTCGTGTGCGCCAAGCCGGGAGTCGAGAATGACGACTACCCCCTGATCATCAATACTACGCAGCAGTCGTCCGACCCCTTGACGCAGTTGCAAAATCATCGTGGGAACAGAAAGGGCGGTAAAGGCATGAACTTGCTCGGCGGTGGCGATGGCGGTGATCACCGGATCGTCAGGAGGAGGAAAAGGAACTTTGGGGATGACCACGCACGAGAGGCTCTCGCCCACCACATCAACGCCTTCCCAAAAACTCATTGTTCCTAACAGGACGCTCCGGGGAATTTTCCGAAACCGCTCAAGCATATTAGTCCGCCCGCCAGTTATTTTTTGGGCATAAAGCTTAATCTTGGCTTTATGTAGATGTCGTATAAGTCTATTGTAAACTGATCTTACCCCTTTTTGTGACGTAAAGAGGCCTAAAACACGTCCCTGAATGGCGTTCGTAATTTGTAACATGGTGTCAGCCACATAGGCATCATATTCTTTATCGCCTGGATGAGGAGCATCATCCACTAAGTAAATAAGCATCTTATTGCGGTAATCAAAGGGACTGGGCAGCTGTAATTCTTCAGCAGACTCTACTCCTAAGCGTTCCTTTATGTAGCTAAAGCTTCCCCCTATACTTAAGGTCGCGGAAGTTAAAATTACGCTGTGGGCATTGCTAAAAATAGCTTGGACAATCGGCTGAACTGATAGAGCCGTATCTTTAAGAGTAACTTTCAGAAGGGCCCCAGAAGCAACATCGCGGATAATCTCGACCCACTGAATACGCTCACTTGATCCTTCGATAAAAGTTCCAAATTCAATAGCCAGGCGTTCAAGTTCAGCTAGAGCTTCGGCCAGGGTAGTCGGCGGCGTGGCCCCTTGTTTACTTTCTAGGCTGCGGGCCAGGCCAGTAATGAATTTAAGGCGGCCCCGCCAAATATCAGCTGCGCGGGCTACTTTCTGCCAGCCGGCACCACGCCGGACAGCAGCACCTAACAGCAGACGATCATTGTGGCTTTGCTGGATCACAATCTGGCCTACTTCCCGCAGCCAGCCGCCATACTCTTGCAGCAGTATTTCACACTCCTGGGCTAAATGGCGGTGCCGTGACTCTTCGAGGCGGCCTTTCGTAAGATGTAGCAATGGGGCGATTGCCTCGGCGACTCGCTCGGGGGTTAAATCAAGCATGCTGGCGTGACGAGCTGCTTCTTCGAGATGGTGGGCTTCGTCAATGATTATAATGGAGTGGTGGGAGCCTGCCGCTTCACCCCAGGCATCGGACTCCGGATTAGGCTCTTGAAAGGCCATTTGCAGTAATAGAGCATGGTTAACCACAATAATATCGGCCTGGGCTGCCCGCGCCCGCGCAAGCTGGTAGGGACAGCCGCTCGCGTAGGTACAGTACGTACGACACGACAGCGCATCGGCATGCAGCCAGCGAGTCAGGGAGCTGCCTTGGTGAGATACGTTGAGCCGTTCCAATTCCCCGCTTCCTCCATCATCGAGCCACTTCAATATCTTAATCATAATTATTGCCTCGGTTGAGCTCCAGGTAGGACGATCAAGAACCTGTTTGAGCCTAGCATTACAGATATAATTGCGGCGCCCCTTGAGAACTGCTACTTGATACGGGAGCCCAAGAGCTGTTAGTACCTTAGGAATGTCTTTCTCGACCAGTTGATCCTGAAGATGACGAGTATAGGTTGAGATAATGAGGGGCCGATGCTGGCCCAAAGCATGGAGACCAGTGACTACGTAACCATAGGTTTTACCAGTGCCGGTGGCCGCTTCAATAAAACCTACTTTCCCCTCCCTGACCCACCTATCAATAGTTGTGGCCATAAGTACCTGCGGCGGCCGTGAGGAAAAACCTGGCAGGTGACCCTCAAGAAGACCGTCCTCGCCCAAAATTTCTTTGATAGCAGCAATCGGTGGTTGGGCAGAAGAATGCCTCTTGCGGGGCTTGCTTGGTACTTGACTACCATGAGCCTGTTGTTGCCCTGGGCCAGATCGCTCAAGAAAAAGAGGCAGGTAGTGGCCTAGAGAAGCTTTCGTAAGCAACGTTTGAATATGTTGGTACGTTGCCGAGGAGACTGTTAAAGTGGGGCGAAGGTGTTGTAAGAGATGCCAGGTAAGGACCACATCAGCGGCGGCGCGATGTTCCGCCACCACGTCAAGATTAAACAGCGCCGCCAGCATGCCTAGGTTATAGCTTTGCACTTCCGGCCACGCAATTGTTGCCAGTAAAAAGGTGTCCCAGGTAGGATTGTCTAAAGATAGCCCATGGTAGTCGAGCCACTTAAGATCAAAGGAAGCGTTATGAGCAAAAAGAATGTCGTCACTGATAAACTCCTTGAGATCAGCAATGAGCGTAGAAAAGGGCTGTTCATTCTCGACCATAGCCTGCGTGATCCCGGTTAAGGCGGTAATCTCGGCGGTAATTGGTCGCCCTGGCCGCGCGAGGCGAGTCAGCCGGTCTATTTCTTGGCCGGTGGCCAGGTCATAGCGGATAGCAGCTACGTCAATAATTTCTCCTTCACTTGGTTCCAGAGCAGTGGTCTCAACATCAATACCGACAATGGTGTGTGGTAGCTCCATGGGCATATAGTAGCGCGCTTCGCCAGAATACGTAATTCCCTAGAGGAACAGCTTGCCTGTCGGCAGACAGGCGAGGCAGGCAGGCCCATCTTCTTCGCTCTTTTCCCCTTTCTAGACACTGGGTAGGCAATGTATAGACACGACTCTGGACTGATAAATTTTCAGTTAAGCCCTGTTTAGGGGCTACAGCACAACCGCCCTGACGTGAGGGCGGTTTTTGCGCGGAGCGAGCCGGTTAGCAGCAGTTATTTACCAGAAACGACGGGTAATGAGAGCTAAGCCCGATCCCCCCATGAGGGTGGCAACTACGCCAAGGAAACCAGCCCCTGTCTTAGCCGTAATGGGCACTGCTGATACCACAGCAGCTGGCGGCAGCGGTGTGGGCGCAGCCACGCCAGCAATCCGGGGAAGGCGTTCCACTGTCGTGGTATCGTCTGCCTCATCGCGGAGGTCGTGATCGTCGCTTTCGGCCGTTACTTTATTGTGGAGTAAGTGACCATTACCAGTACTTTCTTTGACTTGCACCATGAAAAAGACTTGTTTGCTGCTGCCAGCGTCAATTTTTAAGCCAGACCAGGTAATCGTGGACCCAGAGCGCACTCCGCCATCGTTAATGCTCATAACCGTGAGAGCACCAGGCACTGCATCAGTGACTTCTACGTCGTGGAGATCAACCTCGCCCGTATTCCTGATAGTAATGACATACGTTAAGGTATGACCGGGCCGCGTCAGGTCGCGATTATCGGTCTTGGTGACTTCTAGGTCTTTACTAACTGCCGTCGGGCTGGGAGAGGGACTTGGGCTAGGGCTGGGGCTCGGTGTCGGGC
>JBBDZC010000014.1:33129-94711 GCA_040900375.1 Candidatus Anderseniibacteriota bacterium
TTACACTCGGAGAAGGTGAAGCAGAGGGTGAAGGAGATGGCGTCGGGCTGGGAGAGGGACTCGGTGAAGGACCGACACTCGGAGAGGGTGAAACACTAGGAGAAGGGCTGGGAGAGGGACTTGGGCTAGGGCTGGGGCTCGGTGTCGGGCTTACACTCGGAGAAGGTGAAGCAGAGGGTGAAGGAGATGGCGTCGGGCTGGGAGATATTACGGGACAGCGGCCGGCAGGGGTATGGTAAATAATGCCCAACACAACATAGTCGCCATTACTGCGCTGTTGGAAGGTCCAATACGGTTCAAGATCAGTCTGGTAGTCACAATCGGGGATTCGGACCACAAAATTCCTCGTCTCTCCTGGTTGGACGACAACCCGCGCGGTCGCATCGAAGAGCTCTTGATGCCCATCAGTGAAGAGCTTATACGACCCCATGCGAATTACAATCGGACAAGGGGAATTATTGGTGAAGAACGATTTATCATGGTCAATACCCCAGCGAATGATGCCCTGTTCAACATAGGTGGCAAATGCATCCGGGGAAGGACCGCCAATATCAAAGCAGGGGCCGCTTGGTGAGCCGGACACCGTAATATTCTTGGCACAGGTAGCCCCAAACCATTCCACTTGCTCCTCAAGCATTTTCCAGGCCATGGGGTGCACACCAGCTGTGGCGGGAGCCACAACCTCAAACTGAAAGGTAGCAACCTGGCCAGGATTAATAGCATTCGCGGGTAACTCTAGACGCCCTGTACCCCAGCGGAGGTTATCTTGAGGGTTTTGGGAGCCAAGACGGTGCGGCGTGGCAGAGTCCCTCGTCCATGAGCGCGTGCCGGTATTCTGCATTGCTACCTGAATAGTAAAGCGTTGGCCAGTCTGCACGACATCAGGCGCCACAAGCTCAAGACAGGCAGCATTATTGCCTAAGGCAGTAGACGTTGCAGCTTGCAACGACTTCGTTGTCTGCGGTACGACAAAAAATGGCGTAGCCACGATGAGAGCAGCAAGGGTAAGGGGTAAGAACTGAACAGGTGAGATAGACCGAGGGCGGAAAATAGTGCTCAACATAGTGATAGGTAGTTATTAAACTAATTTTTTGAATTAATTTGGTGTTCAGATATGTCTGTTCGATACATGTGCTTTCACCCGAGCAACTAACCTTTATACGTTTTCAGGACTAAAAAGTCAACGAGAAATTAAGGAAATCTGTCAACCCATTCGACTCCACGGTCTAAAGGCCGTGGCTTGCTTAAGGGTTGACTCTAAAGCCGCGCGTATCTCCACCCTGACGGGTGGAGCTTGCGCGAGTCGAAGAGTCAAGCTTCGACGAGCTCAGCTTGACCCTGAGCCTGTCGAACGGGTCAAAAGCAAAAAACAAAAGAAAGCTTCTCCGGTGTCCTCGTAGAGAGCTGTTGCGAGTACCACAAAATTGTTGGGCCTTTAAAAGGCTTCTTAAAAAGAGTTTTTAAGGGCGGATTCGGACTCGCGCCGCTGTTCTGGTATCCCGACCGGTGGCGGCAATTTCTTGCAGAACGCACCATATACCCGTACAGGTATCCTGAAAGCCGTGGCGCTGCAAGGCTAATTCCCCTGCTCGCAGATGCCAGTTCGTAGGATTGCTGGTATCAATCATTGCGGCACGGGTTAATACTTGTCGCGCTTGTACTTCACTAGAACCGACCGTAGCCCACTCGCTACTATGACATAGCCATAGACGAGGGCGGTCAATGGTAGGCATATAACAGTTATCATTGGCCGTAGGGTGAAAGATAGGGCGGGCTTCTCCTGGGACTTTTTCATAGCCAATAGTCCCGTCGGGCAGGCGAAATGGCTTGGTTGCTAAACGGCTGCGTCGCTCCTCTTCCTGAAGAATTGCTGTTATACGGTCTTTAAAGGCTCCAGGATCACTTTTGACCCCGAGAACAATATCATCGCCTGCGAACTGTACTGTCGCCCAAGAAGCGGTGGCCAATTCCGCCAATATATTAGGTCGGGTCAGTGTCAGGCCAAGTTTATGACGTATCAGCTCGTTCCATTTTGTCTGCAGGGCAGGTGGCACGCGCGCAAGCCATGCCCCAGGCACGGTCAACTCTACGACTGCGGTATCAACGGTTGGTACAGAGGCAAGCCGCCCATGGTGAATCTCTTCCTGGCCCGAGAGAAACAGTAGGTGAACATCTTGCTGGTGAGCGCGTGCTACCAGGGTTAGAGACTGTGATAGAGATGGGATGACAGCAGGCCCACCTGCCGCCGGCGAGCCAGGCTCAATCACTACCACAGCCGCGGGCATGGTAGGCCACCGAGACGCTACCAGCCGGGAAATATAGTCTTGTCCCGCTTCCGGCAACGTGGGCAGCCTTATCGCTTTTACCGCACTGGCTGGGCGATGGAGACGTAAGGCTAAACCAAACCGTGTTACTTCCCACCCTTCCCTCTCCAGGTATTCGGCGATAGTTAACTGTTGTGTTAATCGCGGTATGAGAACCACTACCTGCTCGCCACCATAATCTGCCCACGATAACTTAGTACTAGCCGGTACTAGTTCCTGGAGTTCCCCTGGTATATAGGGCATGAGTTGTGTGAGAAGCCGATTGTCGAGGCGGCCGATATCAAGCGCGGCCTGTATACGAGCTGGGGCTTGCCCGTCTGCCTGTCTGCCGGCAGGCCCGCCTGCCGGCGAGGCAGGCAACAACGCCCAGGTTAACCACAGTGAGGTATTGAGGTACAGCAGCAATACCAGGAGCAAGGCTGGGAGACCGACCATAATGGCAATAAGCGAAGCTTTATGCCGGTTGCCTGCGGCAAGCTGGAGCGAGATTATATTATGGGGCATACCCAGTAGCCTAAAACGTAAATGAGAAAGCGAAAAGCGCTATAATCTCTGATTGGTACCACTCCTTGTTTTAAAAGCCCGGAGGAGATGCTTGTGGGGAAGTAATTGGCGTGGAAGCAGGAGATAACTCAATGATGGCTTGAGCCTTAGGGCTGGTTGGATCTCCCTGAATTGCTAAACCAAATGGCAAGCCGGTTTCGCCCATGCGCGGCGGCAAGAATTGCCGCAGGGCGGGGAGCTGCAGGGTACCAAGCACAATGTCATGACTGGCAGGGAGCGAGCCCCAGTTGGTGAGAAGAGTTTGCCAGTTTCCTCCCCTGGTCAGTGAGGCGGCGCGCTGGCCGATTGTATCAAGCAGTGTTAACATGCTGTCTTTTGAGGTGGTAATTAACAGATGGGTGTCAGTTACCGCATAATCCAAAGTCGTGGTTACACCGACAAGGTTAACATAGCGTAGTGGGGTGCCTTCATAGATTCTTTCGGTAAAAGTAAGGGGAGGAATAGTGCGTTGATCAATCAGCAACGGAATTAGAGCGGGCAACGCTTCTTCGAGCGCTGGTTCGCCGAGAGTCACTTTACCCTGCAGGATAAGCGGCAGCTCAATAATGAAGCCTAAGGCTTGGTTTCCCCCGCCAATGGTAGCAGGCTGTCTGCCACTCTGGGGGCTTGGGGAAGAGAGGGGAGGAGATGAAGAGGGGGATCCGTAAGTAAAATAGGCATAAGGGCCAGTCAGCTGCGCGAATAATTGCTGAACGAGGGGACGCTGGAGAATATCAGCCTCAACTGTATTGGTCATTGTCAACCACTCCTCCACATCCTCAAAAAAGTTAGCTCCCAGACGGGCAACAGTAACTTGAGCAGGGATCAAAGAGAGTAGCTGCTGGTTAGTCGAGGTGGCGGGGATTACACTACGCGCAGTCGCTGTGCCTGACAGTTCGAGATTATTGGAGAATTTTCCAGCAAGAGCGAGTTTTTGGAGCTTGCCGGCTAAGAAGTGCTCGCCTGCCTCGCCGGCAGGCGGGCCCGCTATGTCCTGGCGGAGCGTCGGCAGAACACTCTCGCCCAAGATCAGGCGCAGCGGTGCCCCTATGCCAGTATCTTGCAGGAGAGATTCTCCTCCCTGACTAGCGACAGTGCCCGCCGCTAGGGCTAAGAGGTAGGGATCGACCGTCAGTGGATGCACAATATACCAGCCTTCATACTCGACATAGTGGGCATCGCTATTCTCCTGCAGATTTTCTGTTAGAGCGGCAGTTTGGGGCACAACCAGGAAAGGCCGCGTCGAATCGGCAAGCGTTACATAGTAAAATTCTTCGATGTCAGAATCACTCAAGAGCAGACGGGGGTCGCCAGCAAGTAAGGTAGTAAAGCTTGCCTGGCTTGGAGCCGACTGAACTTGATTAGTCCAGGCGGCATTAATGTCACTGCGATCTTGGGCTGATTCCAGACGATATTGGACAATAATAAGGCTGTCACTAGGAAGCACTTGGACGGCGACGGCTGGTTGGCCTGGTTCAGGCGCAAAAGGATTATTCTCTTGGAAATAGAAAAACCAGGCTGCTGCTCCCCCACCTGTCAGTAGGAGGAGAAAAATAATCAAGAAGAGTACTCTGGTAAGCCCGCGCCGTCGCCGCTTGCCAATGGGCGCCATCACCACTTTTTGAATATCGCTACCTTGGGGGGGTAGGGGGAAGACACGGGGACTGCTGGCCGGCTGATCGGTCGGCTTAGCAGGCGGAGAGGCGGGCCTGCCTGCCGGCGAGGCGGGCACAGGGGGAACGGGAGAGAACCCCTGTTTTGCTTGTGCTCTAGGATCTTGACTTAATGGTCTTGGTGGAGCGGGTGCGCGAGCTTCACTGCTTTGTGGAGAGGGCGATGAGCGACCTTGTTTAATATCGTTAATGTCATCAACCATAGTGCGGATGACAATTTCTTCGGCCTGCCTGCTTGCTTGCCCGTCAGCCAGCTCGGGCAGACTAGTAGTAGATGGGTAGGTGGGGCGGCGAGCCGCAGGGCGAGCTGCACCGCTGGCAGGAATCTCGCTTGGGGCGGAGGACGGTACGGGCCCCGTTGATGTGTTGCCTACAGGTGAGAGCCGCTCCTGTTGTCGAACGGCTAATGGGGTGGGTGGCGGAGGAAGAGTCTTTACTGGCAGCGGGCCTCCGGGGTGTCCCTGGGCCTGCAGGGCAGGCTTGTCTACTTGCTTGTTGGCAGATAAACTCGGGCGGGCGGGCCCGCCTGCCGGCGAGGCAGGCCAGGTTGGTAAACCAGATATATGCCCATACGAACTCTTTTGGGGGCTCCCTGATGAGGGAAGCTTAGTTGGTGAGAAGGGGGCGGGGCGAGCGCTATGCGGTCGCCCAACACTAATCTCACTATTGTCAGGCTGCCCTGCACCAGTCGTGCTTCTGGGCCTCTGTCTCCCCGGCTTGCCGGTTGCCTGGCCACCCGTGAGAGGCAAGCGAGGTGGTTTGGGCGGAACGGGCGGTGGGTACGAGCGGCGGATAGGCACAGATTGATCCTCCATAATCTTCGAGATCTTTAAATGAGATCAACACTACTATCTACTCCCCTAGTGATGTAAGGGTAGCCCCCGGAAAGAGGGTTTCAAGGTCACGAACACTGACAGTGACATCGTCGCCGTCTTCATCAGTAACCACGATATCAAACTCGAGAAGCTTGCCGACTTCGACAGTATAGGTGTTTTCATCACTGGTAATCGCCGGCGCGGCATTGGCCGCTGGCTCTTCGTCATCAGCCTGTAGCGTAAAACTATGCTCACCCGCGCCGCTTAAGGAAAAACGAGCGACGCCTTCATTGCTGACGGCGAGCGGGGTGGCCGCCTGGGTGTCAATGGCGACTTGCCAGGATTTTTGGGGATCGAGATCAAAGAGGAGGACATTTGTCGTCGGTGCGGTGGAAGTAACTGCAGCCGTAAATCCACTGGTATGGAGTGCCTCTCGCTTATGTTCGGCATTAAAGAGAGTTGCCACACTTGGCTGATTGGGCCGTTCAATGAGGGCACCTTCAGCGGCATTGTTTGTGCTCTTGATCACTTTACTAGTCACGCCTCCGGCAGTATCCGTCACGTTGACGACGTTGAGAAAAGTATCCCACTGTTGATCACGGGCAGGGATAACGCGGGCTTGCCATTTGCGCTCTTTTTCAGAAACCTGCCAGGTGGCGACTCTGCCAGAAAAGAGGACTTTTTCGTCGAGAAACTCGAAGCGGCGCTCGGTAGGTAGCAACGGCGTGACTTGAACCGTCTGTTGGCCAGGCGTCTGCCACGCAAAGCCGGTGGGCGTCAGATCAGGCTTCACCGATGCATGAATTATCCATTGTTTTAAGGGAATGCCACCGGCCACATATTCCTCATGCCGCTTCATGAAATTCCAGTGGTATGGGCTACGATCGGCTAGTTGATTAACCGGTTGGTCGGCATCAACGCGGTCATAGATCACCACCGTATCGGCCGTGGCATCCTGGGTTGGCAGGTACACGAGCGCTCGCTGCCAGGAGTGTAGATACTCTTTAGCAATGGGCACATCATTACCATCTTTGCGGCCATACTTGAATGGACCGCCTGTCTCTCCTGCCAGCCAGTGATACCCCTCGCCGGACTCTTGGCCAGTGGCTTGGCGCAACATGAACGAGCCGGGCAAATTGCCAATGAGCATGGTATTAGTCCTTCCCAGGCCGTCGGCACTACCAAGATCATCGTAGCTCCAGGGATGCGTCACCACCCACTCCCCTTTGCGGTAGAGTTGCCAGTCGCCCATATAGTGCACGGGGTGATCCACATTGTTATAAGGAGGGGTGTGAGCCCCAAAGAGGCTGCTTAAGAGCTGCCAGCCATCGCGGGCATAGAGGAGGCCTTGGCCAGAGGCAAAGTGATTCAAGGGCAGCTTGGAGCGCCAGTTAGAATCAGCCGGCGCGTACGGGTCAGCAAAAAGATAGAAATCCGCGCGCGGTTTCTGATTATAGGTTTTATCTTGCTTCCCCATGAATTCATGGATAAAACCATAGAGAATGGGCCCGAGTTCATTATTTTTGTTAAGCTGCGCCAGGGAGGAAAACTGCGGCAGGAGAAAATCACCCCGACCAAGGCTGTGCATCCACAGCTCATCCATTGCCCCCCAGGACCACTGCTGGTTTAAATCTGGGGTGAGACGATGGACCATGGCCCGGCCATAATCAGGCACGAGCGCGCGGTATTCAGGAAAGTGCTCTCGGCCGGTGATATCCTCCATCGCCTGGAGAGCTTGCCAGAGCTTGCCAGTTGTCCCGCGATTGTAGGTGGTTGATTCTAGCCATTCCCCTCCTTGGGCCAACGGAGCAAAGCTGGCGAGGCCATTACGCACAGTGGTGCGGTCCAGCGCCGTGGCTTTAAGCCCACCCATTTGCTCGAGGAGCGCAAACATCTCGGGATTCTGACTGACGTGTGCCCAGGCTGCTACACCAAAATAATACGAGGTTGATTCATCGCTGTCGCTGATGCGGACCTCGGCTGCCTTGCGGGCAAAGGCGTCGAGCTTGGCAGCAATTTGGGTGCGCTCGGCGTCACTCAAGGCCGGATAGAGCCACTCGTAACAAATAATGAGCCGCAGAAAGAGGCTACGTAAACCGTTGCCGGTGATAGTCTTGGCCGGATCAGTAGCGGCGGCCAGACTGTTGTCCCAGGCTTTCCGGGCCCACTTTACTTCACCGGTCATCTGGTAGAGCAGTGTCGGGTAGAAATTCTTATCAAAATAGTTATCAGGCGCGTCGTTGGGGTTCTCCGGGTCATCCGTCGCAGTTTCTAGCCAGAGGTACCAGGGATGCTGCTCGGCACGGGCGCGCTCCCATGAGGCTTGCCACTCGGGTGACCACATTATGCGTGGTTCACGACCAGTAGGTGAAGGAGCGGTCGCCGCGTGTGTTGCTGGCGTAGACAATCCCCCAAGGCCAAGCGTCAGAGCAAGCAGGAGCAGGGCGACAGCGAGACTACGATATGACATGTAGGGCATATTAAAGAGTCTGATTTACCCCCAAAGAAGCTTCCGCGGGCCGGGCCTCTTGTAGACATAATTCCTGTTCAGCCTCGCACTCTGTATCGCATAAGCTATCAATCGTCAACGGATCATCCGCGCTGCAATCTTCGCCACACAAGCGCCGCTCCGCTTGGCACTCCGCCAGCGGGCGCGGGGACGTCACGACAAATTCTTTTTCTAGGAGAACGGGGGCCGTCGTTATGGCTAGCGGTGCCTCTTGGGACACAGGGTTGCTCTTCAGCAGATAGTTCTGCTGCCAGGTGAGAACAACTAACAAGAGCACGATGCTAGAAAAAACAGCGGCAGCGAGTATGAGCGGGCGGTTCATGGCTCTTAAATTGAAGGAATGATTACTAAATGAAGAGGCTGTTATTAGTATAGCATCCTCGCCCTCTTAATGCAGCTTCCCCCTCTACTTTCCATAGTGGCGTTAGGGCAGCGGCAGGAAAGAGTATCTTAATTACGGGTAACGGGCGCCACTGGTGGTATACCGGGAGGCGGATCCGGAGCGACGATATTACTTTTGAGCAAATAATTTTGCTGCCAGGTGAGTAGGCCGATTAAAACCGCCACGAGCACAAACACGGCAGCCGCAAGAATGAGTGGGCGGTTCATGGCGGGAAAATTAGTCACAAACTAGAGAGATTATAAGCAGTAGTATAGCACCCCCCTACCCAATCGGTAATTAGCACTCCCGAAAAAGAATTATCCTAGCGCGGTGGCCGGGGACCGCGAAACGGACCAGCCCGGCGCGGGCCACGATCACGATCTCTACCCCCACGGTGCGGCGGACGGGCGCCACCGGCTGGTTCAGCATTACCGCCAGGCAAGGCAGCTTTGTGGGAAAGGTTAATGCGACCCATGGTGTCAATTTCAATGACAATGACGGGGATGATATCGCCGACTTTGACGACATCGCTGATGGAGTCAATGCGCTCGTCACGAAATTGTGAGATATGCACCATACCCTCAACATTGGGTACGAGTTCTACAAAAGCGCCAAAGTCCATAATGCGCGTTACCCGCCCCTCAAAACGCTCCCCCGACTTAATTTCCCGGGTTAAATTATGGACCCACTCTTTCGCCTTCTCCATCGCCTGGCCATCATTAGAAGTAATTGATACTAAACCATCATCCTCAATATCAATCTCCACGCCTGTCTGTTCGATAATTTCGTTAATGTGCTTGCCTTTCGGGCCAATGAGGTCGCCAATTTTTTCGACCGGGATACGCATGTTGAAGATCCGAGGCGCGTACGGCGAGAGCTCCGCCCGAGGCTGGTTGATGACCTTGTCCATAGCATCGAGGATCTCGAGGCGGGCCTTTTTTGCTTGGGCCAGAGCCTGGGAAAGAATTTCCCGCGTTAAGCCCGAGATTTTAATATCCATTTGCAAGGCGGTGATGCCATCACGGGTGCCAGCTATCTTAAAGTCCATGTCCCCTTTTTCGTCCTCGACTCCGGCGATATCCGTCAGAATTTTGTAGTTGGTGCCATCGGTTATTAATCCCATGGCGATACCACCAACGGGTTTTTTAATCGGCACGCCGCTGTCCATGAGGGAGAGCGAGGAGGCGCAGACTGAACCCATGGAAGAAGAACCATTACTTTCCAGCACTTCAGAAACTAGGAGCATGGTATAGGGCCAGGTTTCTTTATCGGGCAAAACGGGCAGCAGTGCCCGCTCGGCGAGTGAGCCGTGGCCGATTTCCCGCCGGCCCGGCCCGCGATTAGGCTTAGCTTCACCCACCGAATAGCCAGGGAAATTATAGTGGTGGATATACCGTTTCTTTGCTTCGATCTCCATCGTATCAATGAGCTGTACGTCCGAGGGACCACCGAGAGTGATCACATTCAAAATTTGCGTTTCGCCCCGCTGAAACAGCGATGAACCATGAGTGCGCGGGAGGACTCCCACTTTAATCGCGAGAGGTCGGACTTCATCGAGCGCTCGCCCACCTTCACGCCAGCCATCTTGTAAGCCTCGTTCACGAGCATAGAGGCCATGGAGTTCATGCACGGCCGCAGCAATCTGTTTGGGCGTCATCATGGCTTGTTCTTCGGGAGAAAGTTGCGTCACCACGGCGGCCGCAGTGGCGGCCTCGGCTTGGCGAAGTTCTTCTTTGGTGCCGGCTGTCTGTAATTTTTCGCTTAAGACAGGGCGAGCCAGGGCGTATAATTTATCGGTGAGCGCCGGGTTGCTCTTCATCATTACGGGTTCAACTTTAGCCCTCCCTGCTTCCTGCGTAAGTTGAGCTATAACCGGCACCATGAGCGCTAAAGCTTTTTGGGCTTCTTCAAGGGCATCAAGTATGATGTCTTCGGGGACTTCAGTAGCGCTAGCTTCAATCATCACGATCCGCTCACCAGTGCCGGCGACGACGAGGTCGAGCGTGCTCTGTTCCCGTTCCGAGACCGTCGGGTTAATCACGAATTTGTCTTCAATGCGCCCTACGCGAACGGCGGCAAGGGGCCCATTCCAGGGAACACTGGAAACTGAAAGGGCGGCACAGGCAGCAATCATGGCGGGGATGTCAGCGTCGTTCTCGCCATCATACGACAATACGGTTAAAACCACCTGGATATTATTAATCATACCGTCGGGAAAAAGCGGCCGAATCGAGCGGTCAATAAAGCGCGCTGTCAGTGTAGCTTCATCACTGGGGCGGCCTTCACGTTTAATAAAACGACTGCCTTTGATTTTGCCGGCCGCATAGAATTTCTCCTCGTAATCAACGAGCAGTGGTAAAAAATCGCCATCCTCATACAAGGCGTTATTCATGGTGGCGGTGCCGAGCACGACGGTATCGCCGTACTGCACGACAACCGAGCCGCCAGCCTGTTTAGCGAGCTCTCCCGTGCTGATACAGAGTTCTTGACCGCCAATTTGCGCCGTGCACTTTGCCATAGTGTGATTACCCCCACTAACCAGGGTAGATTCCTCAATCATAGATTGTGACACCACAGTCTGCGTACCCAGCCGCAAGTAATCTTCAGGACACTAATTCTTTACTTATAGCAGGGCCTGCTCCCCTGCCGCATCACCCGCTTCAGTCGCTAGAATCAGTGTTCTAAAGATTAGCACTCGCTGTCTGGTTACAAACTGCTGTTTTAAGTTAAAGAGTGAACAGCTGCTGTCGTTTGCTCGCGCCCAAACTACAGCACCTCACATTCTTTAAGTCTACTTGATAATCTTGGGGATGCGGCGCCGTAAGCCCCCACCAGCACCGATTAAGAATGCCTTAGGATCGCCGGAGAGATCAATAAAACTATCAACTGTCTCCGTAAGCTGGGTTGAGGTGCTCTCCCGAAAACTCATCAGTTCGACCCGCAGCCCGTGCTCTTGGGCAAACTTAACCAGGGGAATAAAGTCACCATCACCGGTAACGAGGATGGCCACATCAATCTTGGGTTGCAAGCGCAAGATATCCATTGCCATGCCAATATCCCAATCACCTTTCTTTTGTCCGCCCACAAAAGTCTGCAGCGGTTTTGTTTTTACTTCAAACCCCTGTTTACCCAGCGCATCGTGGAAGTCTTCTTCGTGCGCTTCTTCGGTCGTAATGCCATAGGCAAGCGCGCGGACAAGCTGTCGGCCTGCCACTCCGTGTTCTAAGATTGCCCGAAAATTGACCTTCTTGCCGTACAGTGAACGGGCAGAATAATACATGTTTTGAATATCGACAAAGACGCCGACGCGCTGTTGGGGAAATTGTCCGGGGCTGCTCATCATTGGGCTTTCAAGCCTAGTTTTTTAGTAATCGAGCGATAGCGTTTTTCGTCTGATCGTTTAAGATAGGTCAGCAACCGCTTGCGCTTACTCACCATGCCGAGTAATCCCCGGCGGCTATGGTGATCCTTCTTATTCCGTTTGAGGTGCGCCGACAACTCATCAATTCTTTCCGTAAAAATGGCTACCTGAACTTCTGGTGAACCAGTGTCCTCGGCGTGGAGTTTATATTTTTTAATAATGTCTTGTTTACGCTCTTCGACTTTACTCATAAACGAAAATCGCTTGGGTTATAGTTATATTAAAATACAGCATACCATACCTAGGGTGCTTTAAAAAAGCAAATTGGCTCACTCGAGCTTGGTGAATAACTTCAGTAGCGAGCGGGTCGTGGCAGCACCTGCCCACGCTTCGCCGGAGGCTTTGGCGAGGCCTGCACCCCCGTCCGACCCGCCTTCGCTTCGGCAGGGCAGGCGGCTTTGACCCGGTGTGCCCACCGGGACAGTGACAAAGCCCTTCATCCTCGGGCTTACGGGCTCCAGATAAAAACTCACTATATCGCTATAGTGAGTCGGAAAGCTGTGGCCTGGAGCAAAGAGCCACCATGTCTTAATAGTACAGTGCCCCTAACCGGAGCGCATAGGCCCACCCCCGCAGAGCGCTCTCACTCATTTCTAGATACTGCGTGGCGCGCCTAATATGCCTTTTTTTGATCCCCCGGTGCTGTCTGGCTCGCTTCGCTAAGCGGTCACTAGCCACACCAATGGCACTGGCAATCTCTCCAGGAGGAATGCCTTGGACTTGCGCACAGTCCAGAATCGCTTGAGCATAGTAGGCCGATATTGGCCGGCGGGGAAGGTGACGTTGAGCCATGATCAGCCTCCTTAAGAATCGAGAAGGAAGGTTTAAGGGCAAAGAGCAAACCACGAAAGATACGGTATACTTTAAGTAAGTATCATGACTGCCTCCTTGAAACAACTCCATACTGACTTTTTAGAAGATCTCGAAATAGGTCAGGGGCGATCACAGAAGACGATTGCTAATTACGATCATTATCTGCAACGCTTTTACCACCAGGAAGCAATTAAAAGCATTAGCGATATTACCCTGGAAGCCGTGCGCCGTTTCCGTCGGCATTTAAACGAATCTCAAACTGGCGGGTTATCACTGGCCACGCAAAACTATCACTTAATTGCCGTGCGTCAGTTCCTTAAATACCTAGCAAAACGTGACTTCCCCGCCCTCTCGCCCGAAAAGATTGGTTTAGCCAAGCTGCACGAGCGGGTCATTGATGTGCTCTATCCCGAGGAAGTCGAAATACTCCTCCGGGCCCCTAATGCTGCGACGCTTGAAGGAGCGCGGGATCAGGCCATTGTCTATATTCTCTTTTCGACGGGGCTGCGTATTGCCGAAGCCACCAGTCTTAACCGCGACGATATTCGGACTAACAGCAAGGAAATTCCCGTCCGGGGTAAAGGCAATAAGGTGCGCGTCGTCTTTCTTTCGCCGGAGGCTCACGACAGCGTTAAAGATTACGTCGCCAAGCGCATGGACACCGATCCAGCTCTCTTTATTCGCCACAAGAAAGGTTCGGTTGGGCCTGATGATGACCTCCGGCTCACTCCCCGGAGCATTCAGCGGCTGATTAAGAAATATGCGGCTAAGGCGGGCTTAACCAAAGACATTACCCCCCACACCCTGCGCCACTCTTTTGCCACAGATCTCTTAAGCAATGGCGCTGATGTCCGAGAAGTCCAACAACTCTTAGGCCACTCCTCGATTACCACGACGCAAATTTATACGCACTTAACCGATGTTCACCTCCACCAAGTCCACGAGAAATATCACCGCAAGAAGAGCGCTTAACGTCACGCCTGACGCTTGTTTTAGACAAACCGCGAATTGACGTCCGGGGTCGCGCTTTCATACTCTCTGGAGAGCAATTCTAGACCGCAGGGAAGTTCTTGAGTCAGCTCGGCTTTAAACACGCTCGCTCCAATCGTGGTCCAGGTGAAGAGTGAGAGCTGGCCAAATTCCTCACTTAGGGTAATGAGTCCGTGGCGATGTAAGA
Source organism: Candidatus Anderseniibacteriota bacterium (assembly GCA_040900375.1). Classification (GTDB taxonomy): domain Bacteria; phylum Patescibacteriota; class Andersenbacteria; order UBA10190; family UBA10190; genus JBBDZC01. The sequence goes on from JBBDZC010000014.1 coordinate 46,787, forward strand.
TATCGCGGATCATGAACTTTTCTAGAATGGTGGGCAGAGCATGTTGCTGAACGATAGGCAGAATCGCGGCCTGGCCCTGACCAATCTGGAGTAATCCCTCTTCTTCCCACAGAGGCGCAAAGGTCTCTAAGACTTCGAGCGCCCAGTGGCTACGATCAACTTGCTGACCAGGCTCTAAGTGCTCACCTAAGTCCCACAGGAGCGGTAAATAATCTTGGATAACACGGACAAACTTCCCCCACATACCGGCAAACTCGGCCCAATCAACATGGTAGGTGTCAGCGTGCCACAGTAAGTAAAATTGCTGGGTGGCGGGAAATTTGCGAAAACGCTCATAACGCGAACGGACAACCACTAAACGGCCCTTAACCGGGCGCACGAGGCGCAGCGCTTGGAGGGTGGCGCGCAGCCGGCGCAGCGGCAGGTAGGACCATTCGCTCTCCACCGGCAAGGCGGGCATGAGGGCCTGTGATGGCAGTGAGCCCGCGATACGCAAAACATCGGCAGGGTTGAGAAGTAGTTCGCCCTGTTCTTCGACTAGATCAGCGGGCTGGCAAAAGATTGCTTCGAGAAAGGCGTGGGCGTCTTGGAGCATGGGGACGGTGAGCACTTCGTCGGAAGATAACGCCAGCGAAGGCAAGAGCGGCACATGGGGATGGTGCATGGACCACCAGGCCATAATGGCACTGCGCCACTTACGTTCTAGTACCTCGGAAGTAACCGAAATCGTGCCGAGCACTGTCCGAACCGCTGTTTCTGGGTCAGGCGCCTGCTGCACCTTCCCGAGCAATCCCTGTAAATCAATTGTTTGGGGAACATTGCTTAACATGCACAAAGCACGCAGCTTCTCTTCGTGGCTTATCGCGGCAGGAGGAGAATCTTTAAGAATCATCTTTTCTACGATACCAATAGTTGCCGCCAATGCAAAGGGGATGTTTATCCCGCCGCCCGCTCAAGAGGTCTCTTAACCTGTTATTTGGCGCTCGTGACTAAATCTTTCGTTTTACCAACCTTCGCAAAGGCAATGTCGTCGCCCTCGAGATAGGCTTTAATAGTTGACCCCTTGGGGAACTGACCCATTAGCAGCGCCGTTGACAGCTTATTCTCCAGCCGTTGCTGGATCTCGCGCCGCAGGGGCCGGGCGCCGAACTGGGGATCAAACCCATCTTGGGCTAAACGGTTGCGCACCTCTTCGCCAATTTCTAACTTGAGCCCTTGGGCGTTCACCAAGCGTTTAACCTCATTGAGCATGATGTCGGCAATGAGCTGAACATGCTCTTTCCGCAAGGCGTGGAAGACAATAACGTCGTCTACCCGGTTTAAAAACTCGGGACGGAAGGTTTCCTTAAGCTTGGTCATGAGTAACTCCTTTAAAACTTCCCACTCCTGGCCTGTCACCTGGCGGGCAGTAGCTTCTTGGATCATGGTGCTGCCGACGTTGCTCGTCATGATAATGAGCGTATTTTTGAAGTCGACGGTGCGGCCCTTGCTATCAGTCAGGCGCCCATCGTCTAATACCTGGAGCAAGATATTAAAAACATCAGGGTGCGCTTTTTCAATCTCGTCAAGCAGAATCACGGAGTAGGGCTTGCGCCGGACGCTCTCGGTAAGCTGCCCGCCCTCTTCATGACCTACGTAGCCAGGCGGCGAGCCAATCATCCGTGCAATAGAATGTTTTTCCATGTACTCTGACATGTCGAGCCGGATCATGGCTTCCTCGCTGCCAAAGAGGACTTCGGCCAGGGCGCGCGTGAGCTCCGTTTTGCCAACACCTGTCGGCCCTAAAAAGATACAAGAACCGATCGGCCGCTTAGGATCTTTCAAGCCGGCACGGTTGCGGCGAATGGTTTCACTGACCGCTTGAATCGCTTCATCTTGGGCAATCACGCGCCGGTGCAGTTCGTCTTCTAAGTGCAGCAGTTTGTCTAATTCTTGCTCGGTAATTTTTTCCACGGGGATACCAGTCCACGCGGCAATAATTGCTTCAATGTCTGCGGCGCGGACTTCGGCATGTCCCATGCCAGCTTTTTTCTTCCAGGCTTCTGCCAACGCAGCAATATCATGTTCAACTTTGGTGATCGTTGCTTTGAGCTCTTTGATTATTTTGGTTTTTTTGGCCCGCTGATTGGCAGCTAATTCTCGCTTCAGTTCTTTAAGTTTTTCCCGCAAGCCTATGAGCTCACCCGGTGGCTCTTGCGCACTTAGTCGAACTTTGGCAGCGGCTTCATCCATGAGGTCAATGGCTTTATCGGGCAAAAACCGGTCGCGTAAATACTTATCAGATAAGGTTACCGCGGCCACAATAGCTTCGTCGCTAATACTAACTTTGTGGTGGGCTTCATAGCGGTCTTTTAAGCCGCGCAAAATTTGAATAGCGTCTTCTACGGAGGGCTCTTCCACGAGCACAGGCTGAAACCGCCGCTCGAGAGCTCCATCCTTCTCAATATACTTTTTATACTCATTCAAGGTGGTTGCCCCAATCGCTTGCAGCTCGCCCCGAGCAAGTGCGGGCTTTAAGATATTAGCGGCATCAAGTGTGCCGCCTTCGCCGCCGCTACCGGCTCCCATGACCGTGTGGAGTTCATCAATAAAGAGGATGACTTCTCCTTTGGCCGCCCGGATTTCCTCCACCACCTTGGTGATGCGCTCTTCAAACTCTCCTCGGTATTTAGTGCCGGCTACCATGGCACCAAGGTCCAAGGATACCACCCGTTTGTCTTTCAGGGTGTCGGGGACATTACCGTTCACAATTCGTGTCGCTAATCCCTCGGCAATTGCGGTCTTCCCCGTGCCCGGCTCGCCAATGAGCACAGGATTATTCTTGGTGCGCCGAGAGAGGATGTGCACGACCCGCTGCACTTCTTTGCTGCGCCCAATCACCGGATCTAGCTTGCCGGCGCGAGCCAGCTCGGTGAGATCACGGCTATATTTGTCGAGCGTCGGCGTTTTACTCTTTTTGACAGCTGTCCCTGTCTTCTTACCCTTCTCACCCACGGCCGAGAGCACCGCTTGGCGCAGTTTCGTTTCGGTGAGGCCATACTTCTTGAGAGTCTGGGCGGCTAAACCTTCTTCTTCTGCTAGAAGCCCAAGCAAAATATGCTCGCTGCCGACATAGTCGTGTTCTAAATTACGCGCGGCGTGCCAGGCTAACTCTAAAGCCTGCTTGGCCCGGGGTGATAAATCAGGGGCGACGCCTTGCCCATATTCTTTGTGCCTCTTCGTCATATTCTCTTCTAAATAACCCACCAGTTGCGGTACATCAATATCGAGGTTTTGCAGGACTTGTCGGCCGACTTCGGTATCTTCCGCCACGCCAATTAAGAGATGCTCGGTATCGAGCGCGGGCGAGCCGGCTTTGATGGCACTTTCAGCAGCAGTTTGAATCACGCGCTTCGCCCGATCAGAAAAAGCATCCAAAATATTGACTTGCTCTGTCGCTTCCCCTGTTCCCCGGGGAGCGGCATCAGTGGGAATACCGCCATGATGATGGCGTCCCTGACCGAAAAAAGGATCGGCGAAAAAACCACCAAGGGGCGAATCGGCCGCGTTAAATCCTGGAAGCGAGCCAAAGGGCGAACGCACGCCAATTTCGGCGGCACACGCATGACACAGATGCTGCGTTACAGTGCGCCCGCCAGTGGTGCGGCTTACCTGGACACTAGCTTCACGAGTTTTACATCGTTCACACAACATAGAGTCAGTAGTGGATTAAGATTTGAGTGTAGTATATGAGCTTTCGCCTGCAATATTCCAGTAATGGAAGCGTTGGTCAACCCCGTTAGCCGTTCGACCCCGCTGCTCGACAACCCCGAGCTCGTAGCCGAGGGGAGCTTTAGGGTCGAGGGGAGCCAGGCCGCCCCAAGCGGCCGTAGCTGTCCCGCATAGCGGGAGGGCAGGTCTCTAACGGGGTCAAGAACGTTTAGGTACAAGTATTAAGTTAGGTAAAGAAAAAAGCGCCTTGCCGAAGCAAAGCGCTTTAAAGAACTACGAACGAACAAATTTTCTCCTTAGCGACAGTAGGAGGGGTAGATTTTACGCTGCGGATAGACATACATCGTCCGCCGCGCCGGGTGATCATCCAAGTACAGGTTGAAGGTGTTGTATTCCCTGATCTCCTGCCTGCGCAGAAGCTGGGGAACAATCGCCGGCGGAATCCGATCAGGATCAGCCAGGACCTTCACTTTCCCGTCTCGCTTGCGCATCTGGGCTTCCAACTCCATGAGGAAAGCCACTTTTTCCGCATCAGCTTTCGCCACCAGCGCCTTGAGGTCATCCACCTTCACCGCGAGACCATCCATTTTCTCACATAATCCAGTAAGGCCGGTGGTGACAGTATCACCGAATCCGCCGAGAGCTTGTTCGACTCCGAGCCGAACATTAGCCTGATCGCGCAGATCTTGCTCGATCCGCGCTTTCTCGGCTGCGGCAGCGTCCAGCTGCTCTTTGAGACGCTGAAGCGTCTCCCGCTCTTCCGCAGTGAGACCGCTCCCCGCAGGCGGAGTAGTCGCGCTCGCACTTTCGCTTCCGACCGTAGTTGCCGCCGCACTTCCCGCAGCGCGTCGCCGTTCAATCTCATTGGCAACGGTAATTGCCAAATCAACATCTCTGCGGCGCACCCCTTCCGCCAACGACTTCTGCTCCCCTGCTTCCAGTCCTGCCAGTTGCCGGAAGGATTTTCCTTGGGTGTCCTCTAAGTCGTTGACTCTATCGGCAAGAGCAGTGAAGTCACCAGCCAATCTACTAACTTCGTTCTTGGTAGCAGTAGCCTCGGCCTTAACGTTCTTGATGCTCTGCACTGTCGCCTCGTGCTGTTTCTTGGTCGTCTCCAGAAAGTCCTTCTTGGTTAGAAGGACACCATCGCTCTTTCTCGCACAGCCAGCGATGCTAAGCATCGCTATCACTAGTGCACACAGCCAGCCGATTTTCATGTCAAACTCCTTCTTGTTTTGTTCACAATACAACGCGTAATTGCAGTCAGATTCAGTCAACAACTTCAAAGGTGATGGGCGTTTCATCAAATTGCTCTTCACCAAAGGTGAAGTAGCCTTGGTCTCCCGCCCAGGCCAGGGCCACACCAATCAGGACAACCAAGGCTGCAACCTTGAGGAGATTTCCCAGGCTCCAGCCTTGTCGCGCTTCCGCTCGGCCTTCACGCTGGCCTTCACTCTTGGCCTGCTCCAGCCGCGTCGGAAATTCATCTCGCTCGCGGCGCAGACGGACCACTTCATCATTGAGCGTGGTATAGTGCGCGACCAGTTGGCCCGGTTGCGCACCAACTCGCCCAATCTCTTCAGCCAAGTCTGCCTTGTCCTTCTGAAGATCAGAAACCTTCTGGGGCAGAGCCGATGGGTCAACGCCGGTGAGCTCACAGGCTTGCTCCAAATGACGAAGCTTCGTCTCGGTGTCGGGCGCCACGCTTCCGGTTGAAGCTTGTTGCGCTTTCGTTTCGGCCGCTTCCCTGGCCGCTTTCTCATGGTTCAGTTTCTGACCCAACTCGGTAATTTTCCCTAGTTGCGTCTGGCTCGCCTTGGTCCAGCCCTCAAGCTGGCCTTCGGCTCTCGTCAACTCTTGCCGGAGCCTAGTCACCTCCGACTCTTCCGCACTCGCCATGTCTGGCTCCTTTTCAGGGGTTTCTGGGGATTCATGGTCGTCTGCTTTCTGCTCTACGGGAACAGGCTCACCTGCTATGTCGGTAGAGAGGACCGGACGGGCAGGTACCACAATTCCTGCTAACGGAGACGGAGGGGACTCCACTCCCACTCCCTCTGCTCGTAGCGCCTCGATGAGACTATCAGTTTCCTCGCGGCGGCTTTTGCGAAAGTCACCAAACCGCATTGTTTTCACAGTCTGGGCTCGCGTTTTGTCGCCATCACAGATTCTCTGGAGCACCGAAAAGTGCGCCCGTCGCACGAGCTGTTGAGCCTCTTTTGCTCTTTCCTCGGTCGACATCAAGCCAAGTCCTTCCATGGCCCGCTTGAGGTTATTGTACCGCTGCTCAAAAGCCTGGGGATCGGTTTCGGCCTCTCGCCGGGCACTAGCATGAGAAAATGAGAAGTTGCATCCATATTCGCTCGTCGCGGCTTCTGACTTTTCATGCTCTTTGAGAGACCACCGATAGGCAATCATCTGCTTGATCCGGTGATCAAGATCCCTTTCGCTTTTGCCGCCATCGCCGACATCTTTATTTTCGGCTGGAGTCTCTTCTTCATTGCCAGCTTCCCGAGATGACAGCGGGAGCTCAACGCGATTGTTACTACTCTCTAAGCCTCCCCGCTTGGGGATGGCTTTGCGACCGTTGTCTTTCATGTCTTCTCCCTCCGTAGTTTTTTCCGTGACAAGTAGGTAACGATTAACAGTCTCTCCAGCGAGGGTAACGACACGCAGTCGTCCCGCTCTTACCTCACGGCCCAGCCTGCCTGCTACCTTTTGGGGTGAAGCAAGGCGGGGCGGGATGTTATAGCGCTTTTCTAGATGCTCTCGCACCTGGGCAGTGGTAAAACCATCCGCCTGGTGGGCGGCCAGCTCATGCAGTACACGAGGAAAAACCTCACGAAGTTTGACATCAAGCTCTTCAGCTTCATCCATTAGTACCTCGGCAGTTGCGGTTGTTGTTCCTCGGGGGGTTTCCCCGGATTACTACCTTTAGGTTGTTAAGGTTCAACCATACCCGTGCCCGTTCCAGTCATTACGGTAACTAGCTACTATAAGCAAAGTTTTTCAATATTGTCAAGTATTCCTCTCTATGCTACAGTGGCCGGTTCCTTAAGTTTACGGTCCTAGGGCATTAACCTCATGAAAGTCATCTTTATTGGACAATTAGGCGTACGCGTTGGTTCTCCCGGCCAAAAAACCCCGCGGGAGGAGCGGATTATTAACCTTGGCCGGGCCTTAGCCCAGAGGGGGCATCGGGTCACCGTCGTCACGACAAAGCCATATAGTAACCCTACGCTACGTAACTACTATGGTATTACTTTTGTCCCCAAAGCCTCATTTGACCGAGAGTACCCTGGCGGCTGGCTCTATGTAATTTTAAGCTTACTGACACTGTGGCGGCAGCAACCAGATGTTGCCCACTTGCACGGCTGGCGCACGGCTTCCCTCGCCTGGTTGGCGGCACTCTTGAGTCCCGAAACTACTTTTATCTGGACGGTTGATGCCCTGCCGCAACATTTCCCGCTGGCTGCTCGCCTCGTCGCGCGCCAAGCGGGCCGGGTCTGCGATGTCATGACGACTCCTACCCGAACGCTGCAATACTTGCTGCTACAGCACTATAATCTGCGGGCAGCGTACATTCCCGATGGATACACTCGTCAGTTGCTCAAAGATATTCCCCTGGCTTCCCTGGGATTAGGATTACGCAAAGAGCAGTATTGCCTCTTACTGGCGAGCGAAGTTACAACAATCCGGGCAGCCCTGCGCGCCTATGCAACGACCAAGAGCCGTAAAAAGCTCGTGATTGTGGCGGAGCCTACGGCCGCCTGGGAACGATTGATAAACCGGAAATCATTTGTCCACTTTATCGGCAAAAAATATGGGCGGCAGCTGCGCACGCTGGTGCGCCAGGCAGCCTGTGTTATTGCTACGGAAGATACCCCTAACCTTGAAGTACTGCTGCAGGCAATGGACAGCGGCCGGAGTATTATTGCGGCTAACATATCCCTTTACCAAGAACTGCTGGGCGTTACCGCGCAATTTTACCGGTCTAAACGCCGCAATGAGCTATCGGGCCTCCTGCAGGCAACGATCAAGCGGCGCTCGTTCCAGCGGGCGTGGGGTGCCACGGCACGCCAGCGGGCGCGGCATCACTTTACCTGGGAACGCGTTCTACCAGAGTATCTGGCCGCGTATCGCTACCGCGAAGTGGTGGTTGTACCGCTGGATTCCGTCCAACTAGTGGCATTGCCGCGCCCGGTTCGCGTACAATAAGACAGCGCCTAACTACGGCGAGCGATTTGATAGGAGCCGGGGTGGTGAAATTGGCATACACGCTAGGTTTAGGACCTAGTGCCCTTACAGGCGTGCAGGTTCGAGTCCTGTCCCCGGCACACCTTGACAAAGTCATTAATTAGTGTATATTTCAAGACTACTGTAGTTCTGGTGCTGGGTGCTATTGGCGGCACGTTAACAACCTACATATCCCCCACTTTCAAGAAAAGGGTTAGGCCATGAAATTCGCTGATGCGATTGACACGATGCTGTACGTGGTTGTTGTAGTTTTCATCTTCCTCGGCCTGCGTGAGCTCTCCTTCACTGATCCAGTAGCATTCTGGATCAATACCGTGGCGCTGATTGTAGTAGTTGTGTACCTCTTACTCACATCAGTCTATCTGATTGCCGCGGATAAAATGGTGGTGTCGATCTTCTTGGGAACGTACCGCGCGACATACATCTCGGGCACCTTTGCTAAAAGTGAAGATGTCAAGGGAAAACTGATGAGCAAGCGACCCATGGCACACCGAGGGATCTTGGGTTCTGACATTGTTGTTTTACTCTGGCCACTGTGGCGCGTGCGAATATTCCCCACGACGGAGAATGTTCTGCGCGTTCATGCCAGCCGCGTGTACACCAAAGATGATGGCGAGAAATCGCCGAGTGTGCCAATTCTTGTAGATACCACCGTCGTCTTTCAGTTGGGGCCTGACTTGGGACCATTTATTCAAGCTTTTCCGGTGCTCGATGGTCCCCTGAATTTAGCCAAAACGTGCAACATTCGGGACAACATGTTTGATCCGAAGGATCCTGGTAACTACAAACATGTCTACCAGAGTACAGAGTTAGCCCGAATTGTGCTGGAGATTGTGCAGACTAACATTCTCGAAAAGGTTCGAACAGTTGGGGCACAGCATCCCTGGATGGGCGACAATAACATCAAGGGGCATATTGAGCAGTTTGAAAATGAGATCAAAGAAGCACTGGCGGAAAGCGAAGCTGCTTTTGTCCGAGGCGGTCTCCTGGAGGCTAAAACTGGCAACATCGGACCCTCGGCCACGGCCTTCGACTTTAACGTTGAGGATATTGACCTGGAAGACGAGGAGACACGGAAAGCTTTGGGTCAACCGCTCATTGGCATTCTGGAGGGAACCAGAAAGGGAAACTACTACAAGAAAATTCAAGAAGAATCGGGCATACCAGCGCGCGAGGTCCTTGTGGCCGAGACACTGGATAAATCCGAAGGAGATCTTAACATCTACACTGCCGGTGAAGGTTTACTCAATGTCTTCGCACCTTTACTCGGCAGGCTCAAGCAAACGAAAAAGAAACCCAAAAAAAAGTCACCCTAAAATAAGGAGAGTGTCATGAGTGGGTGGGCAATCTTCGGTCTGGTAGTGGTCCTTATCGGTATCACAGCACTTGGTGTTTGGTGGGCGTACGAGATTTATCGGGTTCGCCAAGCTCGGCAGCACGCTCACCCTGTCGGTGGCGCTGCTGCTCCTCCAGCAGCAGGTGCAGGGGGACGAATGGCATGGCAACTGTCGCCACAGAATTTCGTGGCAGCGGCAATTGGCATACCAGCGTACGCATTGTACCTCGCTGTGGTAATTTTCGTGCTCTTGGTGCTGTCCGCCATGATCTGTGGGATGGGTGGGTGTGCCATGCATGCTTTCTCGGCCGCTTTAGGCGCGACTAAGCAGGCGGGTACACTACCGGAAAAGCCAGAAGAGCTTCCCCCGCTCTCGCAGGAGCAGCGGCGGCTGGTCACGGATCGGTTCTTGGACGCGCCAGTCGGGGAAAACGCCTGGCGAGTATCACCCCAGGAGGATAACCTCTACTACGATCGGCAGCGACCCGGCACCAGGTACGTGATGAATCTTACGTACATGGACAGCCTGGAGCAGCGGATTACCGCGGGGAGAACTGGCACCAGTACTGTTCTCTATCGAGTGGTGGATGGTGGAGCGTGGCAGTATGTGCGTCCAACAGCGCACCTTGCTATTCCCCCCGGCTCGACATGCTTGCACATCGAGCCCACTCTTCGGCGGTGGCCGGCTACAGGGTCTGATCAGTACGTCGGTCTCTACTGGCGGACTCGTCCCCCATCCGACGGCTCGGTTGTTATCCAAACCGAGACCCTCGTCAATGAAGGGACAGCGGCAATCTGGGGACCGCTGCTCACCCAGCTAGATGACCGGCCGCTCAAGTGGGAGATGACAATTGTCATGCTTGACGAAGCAGGTAACTACCTGCCACTCGACCGGTTTGGCAACTTTCCCCCGCTCCTTACCTTCGTCACGGAAGATGGAGCAAGGGTTGTTCATGTTCAGGCTTGTTATGAGCCGGTTACACTGCTCACACATGCGTCTGAACATGTCAGCCACGGCCGCCAGCTCGCACTACAAATTCCCGACGGATTCGGGAATGCGTCTGTGACGGTGAGCTTCAAGGTTCACTAAGGTAGTAGTTGTTCTTTCCTCTTACCCCCGCCCGGTTATATACCGTGCGGGGATTTTTTTACTCTGTTTTATTACACCCCGTGAATACCCCGTGGTCTAGCCGCGGGAGAGACTTCATACCAGCGGCACAACTAAGTTAAATACCGAGGCGGCGATGCCGATTGCCAAGAGCAACAGCAGACAGCGGAGGATAATCCACTTCATGCGGTTTTGGACTTCAATATTGCCGTAGTTAAATTGGTGAGCAGAACCAGCCCGCATCATAATAATGGCGAGTACTAGGGCCAATATTAGCAACACCGCATTGACCCAAAAAACAAACGTCGTCAGGGGCATACCCCGTAGTAGAACTTCGGTTGAGTATTAAGCTTCATAGCAACAATTTCGCTGGTGGATACAAAGAGTGTAGTTTCTTTTAGAGAAGAGATACGAGTGAGCTTCTGGTGAAGCTACCGAAGTTTCACTACGGGGCATACCTGCTAGTATACTGCAAGTGGTTAGGAAGCGGCGGGGTCAATAGCAAGCGGACTGGCTCACCAGTCCGCTTATAGCGACAACAACAAAGGCTGCTATCTCTTAGGCTCCTCCAGGATTACCCGCAACGGCGCCCAAAACAAAGTTGATAATCACTGCCGATAAGCCAATCACAATCAAACCGATGAGAGCATAGAGGATAGTATTCTTGGCCTTTTCGGTTTGGTCTTCATCACCTTGGGAGATGATATAGCGGACACCGCCAATGATGAGCATCACGGCAGCAATAACGCCGACGATCATTAACATAACGTTAACGATGGTCTGAATAGCGCCACTTAAACTTCCTCCTTGAGTTCCGAGAAAGGGAGTTACGCCGGCTGACAAGCCCTGGGCGTGCGTTGCCACGGGAGCAACAAGCACCATTGCCATCAGCGCGCTTGATAGAATGACACGCAATTTCATGCTGCCCTCACCTCCTTTGAAAGAATCCACATAAGTAAAATGTCTCTTAACATAGAATACCAGAAAGCGCGTACGGTATCTACTGCTCTATTACTACGCGAGTGGTAAGAATAATTTTCTTACTTAAGGACCGCCGGCATTACCGCCCATAATAGCGCTCAAGACAAAATTAACAATCACGGCAGAGAGGCCAATCACAATCAGGCCAATCAAGGCGTAGAGAATAACGCGCTTGGCTTTGGCCGCTTCAGCTTCATCCCCGAGAGAGATAATGTACCGGACACCGCCATAGATAATCATGACCACGGCCACAATACCTACGAGCGTCAGGAGAACGTTGACAACGTTCTGAATAGCTTCCAGTAAGGTGCCGGTCGATAAGTTAGAGCCGGGAACAGTTACCGTAGCCGGGAGTTGAGCGGAAACAGGAAAAACCGCTAACGACAGGGTGGCAACAGCAGTCACAAAGGCACACGTTCGCACAAATGATGACATACGAGGTTTTAGCGATGAAGGATATATCAGGCAGTATAGCAGGAAGGGTGCGAGGAGACTATTGGGCCAGGGTTAAAACTGTATTAACAATCACTGCCGAGAGAATAATGAGGGCGAGGCCAATAATGACATAGAGAATCATCTTCTTGGCCCGGGCAGCCTTAGCGTCATCGCCAAAGGACGTAATGTACATAATGCCGGCAATGACCAAAAAGAGGACAGCGATAACACCCATGAGCGCCAGCAGGAAATTGATAACATTTTGGACGATTTGCACGGCACTAGCGTCAGTTTTAAGCCCGCCCCCGAGAGCAGCCATCTTAGCTGCTTCTAAGCCTCGTTGGAGGCTCGCTTGGGTGAAGATGATATACGACATAGCTTGGTAAAGTTTATGCGCCTAAGAATTCTTTGATAACTAGATTGATAATAACCCAGGCGAGTACCACAATGGTAATACCAATGACGGCCCAAAAGATAATTTTTTTGGCACCCGCCATTTGTTCTTCAGTGCCAAAACCGATAATGAGGCGGCCGCCGCTAATAATCAGCGCGAGGACAGCGATGACACCGACTAAGGCTAGAAGCCAGTTGATAATCCACACCAATGTATCGGTCAGAGATGTGTCCGGCAGTCCAAAACTACTAATTTCTGATTGCAGCGCGTTAAAACCAGTATCAAACGCACTGGCTTGGGCAATAAAAGTAACACCGGGAGTAAGCAACAAGACGTTTATGAGAAGCAGGGCTCTAAGAAAATTTGCTGACACACGAATCATACAGCAAAAACCAATTTAGGCTGCTCCTAATATTTCCCTCGCCACAATCTGTACAATCACCCAGGATAGCACGACGATTGTTAAGCCAACGATAGCCCACTTGATGATTTTTTTAGCGTCGGTAACCTGCTGCTCACTACCAAACGCCGCAATTAAGCGGATGCCGCCCCAAATAATAGCCAGCAGCGCCAGCAAGCCGACTAAGCCCAGTAAAAAATCAATTACATTTATAATGAAGCCACTAATATCATTGGTATCTAACGGGTTCTCAAATCCTTCCTCTACCGCTTGGGCGCTCGCTATGTGCGGCGCCACTATACTGGTAGTTAGCAGCAGTGCTATAGCCACTCTTACTGCTATTTTTTTATGGTGATTGGTCATCGTTTTCACGTAACTGATTGAGCTGATCTTGCGCGCGGCGGAGTGCTTCACTGGGTGTGGTCGCCTCACCCTTCACTATACTATCAATCATGGTGTTAAAGATAACGTCCGTCGCCACAATATCGGGCCGCGCCCACGTGGCCGCCGTTAATACCTGATCAGCAAAGACTCCGAGGGTGGGATCACGCTGGAATTCTTCGACGCTATCGCGCCGGGCAGGCGGGACTTGCTGGGCATGGTTAATGAGGAGCGAGGGCTCGCGGCCCGTCATGAAGCGCACGAATTGCCAGGCCGTTTGCGGCGCGGGCGAAGAGGCCGACACGCCGTATGGCCAGTAGGCAGCAAAGTTTACTTTATTCTGCTCGCTGCTATCGGCAATTTGCGGCAGGGGCGCAATCGCAAAGTTAAGCCGGGGATTTTTAGCCCGGACGGTGGCCACGTGGTACGAGTAGTTGAGCATCATCGCCGTATCGCCTTCGGCAAAGGCATCAATGGAAAAATCCTGGCTCAAATCCCAGGTGTAAACCTTCTTAGCCTTGTTCGCAAAATCGGTATAGAAAACCAGGGCACGATCGCCAATATCATTGGCAATGCTGACTGTCCCCTGCTCGGTGAGAATGGGGAGGCCACTTTGCAGCATGAGCAGCTGTAAGATATCAGCCGCGCGATTAATATTCTGGGCGGTGCCGAGAGCGATGGCGCTTTGCTGAATACTGCCGATGCGACTGACTCTCGTTACGCGCTCGACCACGCGCTGCATGTCGGTCCAGGTGGCGGGTGGCCTGGGAATACCCGCGGCATTGAGAATGTCTTTATTATAGTAGAGCGCCAGCGTATCAACTGACGTGGGCAGAGCATAAACGCGGTCATCGCGCACCACATCGCGGGCCACCACATCCACAAATTCTTCTTGCACTGCACGCGTATCAATAACTTCAGCCGGCGCGGGGTTCAAGAGTCCTCGTTTGCTCTCGACCCAGGTGTGGTGCACAACAAAAACGTCGGGACCACGACCCTGTGCTAAGGCTTCCAGCAAGAGACGTTCGTAGTTAGCGACAGAGCCAATCTTGCGATACTCGACCTCCACCCCAAATTGCTGTTCGAACGCCTCAACTACCGGTGCCATATGGCTACTCTCTTGCCACAAGCCCCAGACTTCCAAAGCTCCCTGGAGCTGCTCATTGGTATCAGTCGTACGCCGACAACCAAAACCGGTGAGCAGCACGGCGCTTAAAACCAAGAGCAGCGCCAGGCGCAGACGGAATCGCAGTGAGTAAGACATAGAGCTTTTGATTAAATCGGCGTCAGCAAAATGCCGTAATGATACGGGCTCGGTGTAAAGAAGCTTTTGACTTTAAGGTCGCAGGTAGCGGCCACCTCAAGCACTCTGTCCCGCGAGATGCGTTGTTTAGGCGGCGGGCCAAGGGGTGTGGCGAGGGTGTCCCAGTCAACGACGACCACGGCACCTTCCGAGTGGACAATGCGGCGGGCTTCGGTCAGCATTTTTTGCGGATCGGCCTGGTGCAAAATGTTAGCCACGAGGACCCAGTCGGCAAAAGCGGCCGGCAGCGTGCTGCCGGCAGACTCGAGGTCGGAACGTACGGTGCGAATAATTTTTTCTAGCCCGGCGCGCCGGGCGCGACCATCTGCTTCCGCCAGCATATCAGGCAGAATGTCGACACCGATAACTTTCCCTTTGGGGCCCACAATCATGGCGGCAGGGATAAGATAAAAACCAGCGCCGCAACCTAAGTGAGCAACTGTTTGTTCGGCACGTAAACCCACGTCACGCCAAAATTCTTCAGGACGAATGAAGGACGAAGCGCTACCAGTCTGCATTGATTTAGAATATCACAAAAGGGTTGGGGCCAAAAAGAAATGCGGCGGTCGCGCACACAGACAAGCGAGTACTTACTCGCCTACCCACGTGGTAAATGTGGCTACTTTACCACTCTGGTCGCTGGAGCGCATGAGGCGCACTCCTTGGGTCGAGCGTCCTTGCTCACTAACAGTGTCAGCGGCAATGCGAATCACTTGGCCCTTTTGCGAGATCACGAGGATATCAGTCGCGGAGAGTTGAGACTGATTAATGATGGCAGCATTGACAACTTTGCCGGTTTTGGCCGTGAGGTTGGCTGTTTTAATCCCCGAGCCGCCGCGGCCCTGTCGTCGGTACTGGGTTAAGGGTGTGCGTTTCCCTAATCCCTCTTCGGTAATAACAACCACCTGTTTGTCTTTATCCTGGCCAGTCGGGATAACGTGCATGGCCACCACGAGGTCCCCGCGGCGCAGGCGCATGCCGCGGACACCAGCGGCAGTCCGCCCCATCGGCCGCACATCAGTTTCGGAAAAGAGAATGGCTTGACCTTGGTGTGAAACCAAAATGATTGCATCTTTGCCAGAGGAAACAGCAACCCATTCAAGCTGGTCGTTATTTTTGAGGGTGATGGCGCGCAATCCCGAGCGGCGGATGTTAGCAAAAGCTTCACGAGGCGTTTTCTTAATGAGGCCGGCACGAGTGGCCATAAGTAAGTATTTGCCATCATCATCACCGGGCAAGGCTTGGACAGCAGTGACTTTTTCCTGGGGGGCTAGTTCTAAAAAGTTCTGGAGCGCTTGCCCCTTGGCGGCTCGTGTGGTAGCCGGAATTTCGTAGGCCTTGGCAGCAAACACGCGGCCCTGGTTAGTGAAGAAGAGCAATTCTTTGTGGGTGGTGGTGGCTAAGAAAATATCTACCATGTCCTCTTCTTTCGTGACCATGCCGCGCACGCCCTTACCACCACGCCCTTGAACGTGATAAGCAGCCGTTGCCATGCGCTTGATATAGCCGCCACGGGTAATGGTTACGATGGTGGCATCATCAGGAACGAGATCTTCTTGCGAAAAATCACCGACTGGCTGGGCAAAGACGCGTGTGCGGCGCTCATCGGCAAAAGCATTCTTGAGTGTCTGGTACTCACCCTTAATAATGCTGAAGATTTTTTTCTTATCGCGTAAAATACCTTCAAGTTCTTTAATGAGTTGCTTCTTCTCGCGTAACTCATCTTCTATTTTCTTACGCTCGAGGCCGGAGAGCGTTTGCAAGCGCATTTCTAAAATGGCGGTGGCTTGGGCTTCAGAAAGGCGAAACTCTTGCCGCAGATTCACATGCGCTGTTTCACGGCTACGACTCTTTTTAATCGTGGCAATAACGGCATCGATATGATCAAGCGCTTTCTTTAAACCCTCTAAGATGTGGGCACGTTCACGGGCTTTCTTAAGGTCAAATTCTGTCCGACGTACGACTACTTCCTGACGGTGGTTAATGTGCTCGGATAAGACCTCTTTAAGTGTCAGTACCTTGGGTTGCTGGCCGCGGTCGACAAGCGCCAGCATGTTGACGTGGAACGTTTTCTGTAAATCAGTGATGGCAAAGAGACGATTCAAAACCTTGCGAGGGTATGCGTCTTTCTTTAATTCAATGACAACGCGAATACCATCTTTATCAGATTCGTCCCGTAAATCACGGATGCCCTCGAGGCGCTTATCTTTAACCCCATCGGCAATTTTGGTAAGCAGCGCTGATTTATTAACCAAGTAGGGAATTTCGCGCACGATAATGCGATGTGCCCCGCGCGCATCTTCCTCAATATCGGCTAAGGCCCGCATCACAATACTGCCTTTCCCTGTAGCATAGGCCTGAACTATTTCGCGACGATCATAAATTGCGGCACCTGTAGGAAGATCAGGGCCTTTAATAAACCGCATTAAGTCTGCTACGGTGGCGTCTGGGTTATCAATCAGATGGCTCGCCGCATCACAGACCTCACCGAGATTGTGGGGGGGAACATTGGTAGCCATACCGACAGCGATGCCGAGCGTACCGTTAACTAAAAACTGGGGCAGGCGACTGGGCAAAACAATCGGTTCTTGCCGAGTGCCATCATAGTTATCCCGCATGTTCACGGTCTCTTTATCAATATCGAGCATCATTTCATCAGCCACCTTGGCGAGGTGCGCTTCGGTATACCGCATCGCCGCCGGGGCATCGCCATCAATACTGCCCCAGTTACCCTGGCCTTCAATCAAGGGGTAGCGCATGGAAAAATCTTGCGTAAGGCGAGCTAAGGCATCGTAGAGGGCAATATCACCGTGAGGATGGTATTTGCCTAAAACATCACCAACAACATGGGCACTTTTGCGGAATTTACTCGAGGAACGTAGGCCCAAGCGCCACATGGAGTAGAGAATGCGGCGCGCCACAGGCTTCATACCATCGCGGACATCGGGCAGGGCGCGCGCGACAATCACGCTCATGGCATAGTCCAAGTAACTCTTTTGAATTTCCGCAGAAAGACTCTGCTCAATCAGCTTGCCGATTGAAGCGCCAGGCGTATCACTACGTACCGAAGATTTTGGTGATTTCTTCATACCCAGGACCAGCGATTGATTGTCTTACTCAACTTCGACAGGAGCCGTATTCTCCTGCAGTGCGGTAGGTAGCGGTGAGGGACTGACGGGCACGAAGGGTGAGGCAGGTCGAGTATCATTATTCAGAGGTAGTTGGGGAGTGGGTGTAGGGTTGACAGTACCAGCAACCTGGGAGCGCAGTGGAGGAAGTGGTTGACCGAGGAGATTAGAGGAAGGCAGAGGCGAAGGCGAGGGGATCAAGACTTGGCGGCCGGTAGCGTTATCTCCTCGGTTTAGTTTTAACTGGAGGGGCAAGAGAATCGTCAACCAGACAATCACCAGCACCACCCCCGAGGCAGCGGTCAGCAAGGAAGCGGCCCGGAGACGTACTGGCTCGGGTTGCTGTCGCAGATATTCAATTTTTTCCTTTATTTTCCTCATTAGTGAGACGGCTCCAAAGGGGTCTGCAACTATACTACGGCATCAGCAGGACAATAGCCAGCTCATCTTGGGGGATATTTTTGCGCTTAAGAATTAGTTTTTTCTCGCGCTGGGCAGGATTAACTCCCATTTCTTTAGCAAACTGCTCTACACCCTCAAGTTTATCCGTGAGCTTCGGCAGAGCAAAATGAATCGGAATTACGATCCGCGGCTCGAGCTTGCTGGTGAGTGCTAAAGCCTGGGATGCTGATAATGATCCGCCACCACCTACGGGAACAAAGAGAACGTCAATGTCTGTCTTTTCGAGCTCTTGGAGTTCATGATCAGTCATCTCACGATTTAAAGCACCGACATGGAGCAAGACTATATCCTCAATTTGCCAACGCTGCAGGTTGTGCTCATGGCCTGCTTGATCGTGCCAACCCAAGGCGTGGAGCGTGAAGCCGTTGAGAGCATACTCACCGGCGCTGCTCAAGATGTGGGGTTCATCCTGGATACCACTGATATGCGACATTGTCGGATCCTCGGGAGAACTCAACGCGATAACATTTGCCTTGGAGCGAAATAAAGGCAGCCCCGTGGTCGGCGCATAAGGATCAAGCACGATTGTCGTCTCGCCCGTTTGGAGTTTCAAGGTAAATTGTCCATGCCAAGTAATGTGCATACTTGAGGACACGATACTCTATTTGCTCACTCTTTGGGAAGAGAGGTCTTTTGTTACTTGGTAGTTTTTGGGCGTATCTTAAAAAAGGTGGGTGGGGTGGGCTACTACACAATATTGCATTTTAAGAGAGTTTATGTCATTATTGCACCCCAAAGAATACCTTGCTGTTTATCCGCGGAGGTGCTTGATTGATTTTATATTTTAAAGATACTACAGTACTCACAGTATAAAATTTTTATCCGTAAATATGGCAACCGAAACTACAACAAAGAAGCCGAGTGTTATGGAAGCGCTTTTAGCGCAGCATGAGCAATTGAGTACCGTGCCTTCTATCGGCGATATTATTACTGGCTCGATTCTTGATAAGGCTCGCAATGCCATGTACCTTGACCTCGGTACGCTAGGAGTAGGAGTCATTTACGGACGGGAGCTTTTTGATGACCTGGATACATTTAAGAACGCTAAAATTGGCGATCCGATCCAGGCCACGATTCAGTCGATTGAAAATGATGAGGGTTATGTTGAATTATCACTGCGGACAGCTACCCGGGAGCGGAGTTGGGACGAATTGCGTCGTAAGCTCGACCAAGGTGATATTTTTACGACAGAAATCTTGGACGCGAATAAAGGCGGATTGATTGTGCGGGTCAATGGCATCACAGGCTTCCTGCCAGTATCGCAACTTGCTCCTGACCACTACCCGCGGGTTGAGGGCGGTGATAAAAATCAAATATTAGAGCGTCTCAAGGGTTATGCCGGAGAACATTTCAAAGTGAAGGTCATCACGGCTGTCCAGGAAGAAGAAAAATTAATCGTCTCAGAAAAGGCAGCAATTGGTGATGAAATGAGTGAGCTACTCAAGAACCTGAAAGAGGGTACGGTGGTTCACGGTGAAGTCAGTGGCGTGGTAGATTTTGGTGTCTTTATCAAATTCCAAGAAGATGGCAACGATCTCGAGGGCTTGGTGCATATCTCGGAACTGGCGTGGCAGCGAATTGATAGCCCAGCAGATTTTGTGCGGGTGGGCGAAAAAGTTGATGCTAAAGTCATTGGCGTGGATGGGTTGCGCATCTCACTCTCAATGAAGCAACTCAAAGAAGATCCTTGGAAAAATGTTACTAAGAAATATAATCTGGGCGATCAAGTGAAGGGACAAATTCTGAAAGTCACCCCTTTTGGCGGATTCGTCAAACTGGATGAGGATATTCATGGCTTGGTGCATATTTCGGAACTGCCGGAAGAAGCGCAAAAAAATCCCTCGCTATTACTGACCGCGGGCACAAGCAAAGAGTT
Organism: Candidatus Anderseniibacteriota bacterium; assembly: GCA_040900375.1. Taxonomy (GTDB): domain Bacteria; phylum Patescibacteriota; class Andersenbacteria; order UBA10190; family UBA10190; genus JBBDZC01. The sequence continues at coordinate 66,556 of JBBDZC010000014.1, forward strand.
TACAATTATTTCTCTTGAGCCTCATGAGCATCGCTTAGGCTTAAGTCTCCGTTCTCACCCCCCTGAAGCTACAGAAAAAAAGAAGCAGGCGCGGCCGGCAAAGGAAAAAGTGGAGGCGCACGATGAGTCGGGCGCAGAACCAAAAAAAACTTCGCCCAAGAAGAAAAAGAAGAAGGCTACCACAACAGCGTCGGGTGAGTAACCTGATATTAAAGTGCACAATCGCCATAGAATCATGGCGATTTTTTTATTGCACCCCATAAATAGCCTGCGGTCTGGTTACGAGAGAAGCTTCATGACTCGTTTATCTTGAAAATGTCGGGGATGCGAGATTCGAACTCGCGACCTCAGCGACCCGAACGCTGCGCGCTACCGGACTGCGCTAATCCCCGTCGTAGGATCACCATACTGAAATTCAGCCGCACACGCAAAGTAGTGCCTTATAAAAGTCACTACGGGTATAAGCCCGTGGTATCGGGGGACTTTTGTCTGCGGCGTGCCGGCTCCGCCGGGACAGTGACAAAGCCCTTCATCCTCGGGCTTACGGACTCCAGATAAAGAAAAAAACTCCGTCATATCGAGAGTGAGGTATACTGAAGTGTAATGAAGCCATCCCCGCCGCCAGCGGCGGGGTATTTGCGAGGTGCAATAAAAAACGCTCTAGCAATACTAGATTACTAGAGCTGAACGAGCCAGGGACGCGAGCGGCGATGCTGCCGCATTATCTCGAGTATTTCCAGTTCGCTCTGGTTATGATAATCGGCGATCAACATTGCCCCAAATTCTTCCCGGCTGCGATTGAGAGGAATTGGTCCCAACAAACTAGTTTGGGAAAAGAATAGCTCCGTCGTATCTTCATCCACCGTTGTTAATAACCCTCGAGCAAAAGCGCGGGCGGCTAAGCGGTCAACGCAATCCCACTGGTGAAATCCACCCAATACCAGCTGTTCAGGATTTCGATCTTGGCAGAGACGAGTAATCAGTTTGTCAGAATCGGGATAAAGATCTTGGGTCGTATGGGCCTGGAATGAGACACCAGAAGCCATAACCTTATCGTGCTGGTCAATCACAATATAAGGAGATTGAGTGATGCGATCAGGTTGCTCTCGGTCAGCCTCTATAGAGAAGAATAACCAGTAGATCATGTACCCCTGTCGTCGGTAACGATGATCAATAATCTCATTGAGGCGATTAATGTCATACCCTTGTCGTTGACAATTGCGGAGCGAGATTCCCACTACCCCTTCCGTGAAGTATTCTTGAATCGGATAGCAGTAGAGAAACACTTTCATGGTATGGCAGTCCTTATGTGATGGATTCAAAGAACAGGTATCACCCCGTTAGAAGTAAGCCGTCTCTTGTGAGCGGCTGCCGCCCCCGCTTTGCGCGGGAAGGGGGACTTCTAACGGGGTGGACCTGGGCGGAATCGGACCGCCGCCTCGGCAATGCGAATGCCGTGTTATACCACTTAACTACAGGCCCGTAGAGCAAGCTCGATATGTCCCGCTTTAGCGGGACGAAATATTACTTGTTTATAGAAGAATACACACTAAGGACTCATTTAGTCTAGTTCAGGACACATCGAAAAATCTTTCTGAACCCAGTATTTTTTGTAAGAAGTTTAGCGAGGCCCTTCGACTTCGTGTCTTAGCACTTCGCTCAGAGTTCTTCGTCTCGGCGCATACCAAAAAAGCTTTCTTAATACGAGAAAGCTTTCTAAGAGCGAAGGGTTTACTCTGAGCGAGGCGCCTTAGCGCCGAGTCGAAGAGTGGACCCAACCGGGATCGAACCGGTCACCTCATCCATGCCATGGATGCGCTCTACCAAATGAGCTATGGGCCCGTATGTTACAACGTAGTCATTCCCCTAAAATGTATTAGGCCATAATACCAACTTTTTTTAAAGTCGCAAGGATGGATATTCCCACTTACGAGCAAAGAGGTAATACTACAGTGATGTCGCAAATTTTGGTTATTATTATGGCTCTCCTGCTGACACTTGCCCCACTCCAGTGGCAACTGCCTCTCGTTAATTTTCAGGACGAATCTCGTCAGTCATGGAACGAAATTTTGCTACTGCTATTAACTGTTCAAAGTATTTTTTATGGAGTGGTTTTTGTGCAAAGAAAAAAAATATTGAGTCCTTTTTTTGTCCAATTATCAGGAGTATTGTCAGGGTGGTTAATCGTTCTCTATCTGTGGCAATTGCCACTCTCCCCTAATCCGCAAGAATTTTTCCGTCTCCTCTTGGTCGTTTGGACGCTTCCCTTGTTGCATTACTTAGTCGTTACTTTAACCACGCGAGGAGCAGTGCTTATTCTGATGAGCCTTCTTCTGCTCCATAGTTTTTGGGGCATCGGCCAGTTTATTCTGCAGCATGATCTTGGGCTGCATCTCATCGGTGAAACACAGCTTAGTCCTCACCTCCCCGGCGTAGCAAAATTCCAAAGTAGTGCTGGGACTAATATCCCTCCCTCGCCCCCCAAATTAATCAGGGCGTACGGCCCCTACCCTCATGCTAATAGTTTAGCTGGTTCCTTAGCAGCTGCTTTCTTAGTGGGAGTTGTTGCTCTAAAACGCTACCAACATCCCGTGCTGATCATAGGGTTACCCCTGCTGTTCTTGGGGTTACTCACTACGTTCTCTCGCGCGGCGGGAGCATCAGTGCTTAGTACGATTGTGATTATGTCATTTTTATTCTGGCAGGATCGTGAAACAAAACTATGGGACTCTTGGCTGAAACTATGCCTGATTTATTTACTAACAATTATGGTGTTCACTCCTTTACTTGTAGACCGTATGATTGATGTTCAAGATCAGGCAGTAGGTGAGCGCTTAGCTGGGCTGCAGAGTGCGCACGCACTGCTGCGTGAGCATCCCTGGCGAGGCCTTGGACTGGGAAACTATACTGATGCCCTGCATCACCATTTTGCTACCCATAACTACGCCTACCAGCCCTGGGAAATTGTCCCAATTCACTCTGTACCAGTCCTTCTGCTTGCGGAATGGGGGCTGTTGGGAGTGATCATGCTCATCAGTATCCTGGTATGGTATCTGCGCCGGATACCCAGATACTATATTTGGTACTTGCTCCCGCTCCTGCCGCTGCTTGTCTTTGATCACTACTTCTTCACTCAAGCTGCGCCTCTACTGTGGTTGGGATTGGCGCTCCTGCTGCTCCATCGTCTGGAATACTCAACGCTTCCGGTGAGGGTAAAACAATAAATTTCTCGATAACGTGAGTCCGCTCTTGGTACCATGTAAAGATGGCCATCACGACTATCACTATCACGGCTGTAAGAATGAGGCGGCGGACATCATGCTGGAGATCGCTGCGGGAGGCGCTTGGATGGTTGTTTCGGCTTGCCATGGTAGAATGAAGCATACCAGGAATTAGTTGGTGGTAAAGTGCCACGTTTCCTTCACCCATGGTCAACTATCTGTAATCTGTGTCAAACCTCCCCGAAATTGATCCCACCAGCGTAGCAGCTATTCCCGTATATCGACAAAGTGCGAGAATGGTAACTACGGCATTGCGAGTCCTGCCAGCCCAGGGCTTAAGTAGCCGGGAAGTTGCCAGGCGCTTACAGCAGAATGGACCTAATATAGTGCCTTCGACTGGCCAACAATCGCTCTTCCGCTTGTTTTTTGCCCGTTTCCGCGAGTTGCTCGTGCTCTTCCTGATTGCGGCGGCCGTTATTTCCTGGCTGCTTGGAGAGCGTACTGATGCCCTAATTATTGCCGCTGTCATCGCTATGGATGTGCTCTTGAGTTTCACTCAAGTATGGCGCACGCAATACACGCTCACTAAACTGCGCCAGCAAGTGAGCTCTCTCGCCGCCGTTATTCGCGATGGCAAGCTGCATCGTGTACCGACTAGTTATTTAGTCCCTGGTGATATTATTGAATTTCGCGACGGCGAAAAAATTCCCGCTGACGCGCGTTTGCTCCGCGTCAATGGCCTGCGTGTTGCCGAAGCCGCTCTGACCGGTGAGTCCCATGATGTCGAAAAACGAACTACTCGTCTGGTAAGCCGCACCCCGCTGGGCAACCGGTATAATATGGTCTACCTCGGCACAGTGGTGGTGAATGGTAGTGGTCAGGCTGTCGTGACAGCGACCGGAACACGCACCGAGTTCGGCAGAATTGCCCAAATGCTCAAAAGTCAGCCCTCGCCTTCCTCACCGCTGCGCCGCAAGCTTGAGCACAGTGGCTTGGTCATTGTCTGGATTATTATTGCCCTCGTCGGCTTTTCGACACTACTAGGCCTAGCCTTAGGCCAGGCCGGACAGCATATTCTCCATACAGCCATTACCCTCATTGTCAGTGCAATCCCGGAAGATCTTACCTTAATTCTCACGATTGCCCTGACTGTGGGGGTGAGTCGTATTCTTCGCCAACGCGGGGTCGTGCAAGAACTTAGTGCCGCCGAAACTTTAGGAGCCGCCACCGTCATTTGCACTGATAAAACGGGAACCTTAACGGTAGGGGAGATGCAAGCGCACCACTTTGATTGTCTGCAAGGCACAATTGTAGACTCAACTCATCTCCCACACGACCCGTGGCATGCCTTAGCCCTTACTGGCTACGCTCTGGCAGCGGATGCGCACCGTATCTCGCCTACCGTGGCACAATATGTGGGATCAGCCACCGAGCGCACGGCAGTCGCTTTCGTGGAAAACCTTGGTTTTCTCCAACAAAAATTACGACAATCATGGCGGCTCCGCGATAGTATTAGCTTTAATCCGCAGTGGAAGTATCGGGCGACGCTCCACGATCACCCAACCAATGAGTCGCGCGTAATTTTTGTCAGTGGCGCACCGGAAGTTCTCCTCGAACGTAGCTCGCACTGCCTTAATACTGATCACGAGCCGGTGTTGTTGACAGCGGCGCGGCGGGCCAAACTTCACCAGAAGATGGAAAGATATGCCGCGCGCGGGGAACGCCTACTAGCGATGGCCGTGCGCCCCCATTACGAGCGAGCGGATCTCACCCACGATGACGTGGCTGGCTTAACTTTCTTGGGTGTCTTGATTATTTCTGACCCGCTGCGTCCGGAAATCCGCGAGAGTATTCACCAAACCCAGTCAGCCGGTGTATCCGTCAAGATTATCACGGGTGATTACGAAGCCACTGCCCGAGCGATTGCGCGTGATAGCGGGCTGACGGTAACGGACGAAGCGGTCTGTTCAGGGGAGATGCTCCAAGATTTAAGCGACGGGGAGCTGCGCAAGATTATTGATCAGACCGTCATTTTTTCCCGCGTAAATCCGCTTGATAAACAACGCATTATCCGGGCACTGCAGGACCGAGGCCACATCGTGGCAATGACAGGAGATGGCGTCAATGACGCGGTGGCCCTCAAAGTGGCCGATATCGGCGTCGCCATGGGCTCGGGGAAGGATATTGCGAAAGATGCCGCCGACTTGGTGCTGCTGGACGACAATTTTGCCACGATTGTGCACGCTATCCGCGAAGGCCGCGTGATCCGCGATAATATCCGCAAAGTCATTGCCTTTCTCCTCGCCACGAACGTCGCCGAAGTGGCAGTTTTCCTCGGTAGCATTCTAGTACAGTGGCCCTTGCCGCTCCTGCCAGCGCAAATTCTTTGGATTAACCTTGTGACCAATGGCACGTCTGATATGGCCCTCGCGCTGGAACCCGATGAACGCAATGTGATGCGTCGGTCACCCGAAAACCCCCAGGCTTCTCTTTTAACTACTACTGTCGGACTGCACATTTTTATCACCGGCTTAGTCTTTACTACCTTCGCCCTCGGACTCTACTGGTACCTCTGGCACCACCTCACCTTAGATTTGCCCTATACGCAAACTATGCTTTTTACCTTTCTGGCGGTGAGCTCACTGCTGTCAACGTGGAGCTTCCGCTCGCTTACTGACTCACTCTATCGTCGGGGCTTATTTCAGAACCCATGGATAATCGTTTCGGCCGGTTTTTCGTTTTTCTTGCAACTGCTGGCTATTTACCTTCCGGCTCTGCAAAAAATCTTTAAGACAGTGCCGCTTGATCCATATGATTGGATTATCATTATCACCCTCTCGGTGACTGCCGTTGTGCTCCTGGACCTCCGTAAGGCAGTCATCCCTCACCTAACTACGCATGGCCGCGCGGAAACCTAGGCTAGGGGCGCTAGTATCCCTGTCGCCAGCAGCTACTCTTAAAAAAAGCACTCCGTTATGAGCAGCCCAACAGCGCGGGTGGGACAGTGGGGGGAAACCTATGCTCGTTATTATTTAGAAGAGCAAGGGTTGCAGTTTATCACCGCCAATTGGCGCTGCAAAGTAGGAGAAATAGATCTGATTATGCAAGATGGTTCCACCCGCGTCTTAGTTGAAGTGCGCCTGCGGCGTCCGACATCGTTTGGCGAAGGCGGGGACACAGTGGGGCAGCAGAAACAACGAAAACTTCGGAGAGCGGCCCAGTACTACCAACAGTGTGAGGATTATTGGGGAGATATCCGCTTTGACGTGGTAAGTATTATGCATGATCCCGAACAACCACCACAGGTTGAGCACATCACTGATGCGTTTTAAGGGATATCAGAAGTCTCCCCCGCGCGGACTCCGCGAGGTCAGCGTATATAATAAAAGCACTTGGCAAAACATGTACAACCCAACCCTTTCAATAATTTCTTTTGGCTCTTCGACTCGCGCAAGCTCCACCCGTCAGGGTGGAGATACGCGCGGCTTTAGAGTCAACCCTTAAGCAAGCCACGGCCTTTAGACCGTGGAGTCGAATGGGTTGACAACAAATGAAGCCGCCCCCGCCGCTGGCGGCGGGGGATTCACGGGGTGCAATAAGCTGTGGTATACTGACCAAACGTTGGTTTAAGTATCTGACTTTTATTTACGCATGTCCTCTCGCATTGCCTCGTTTATCAGGGCTATCATTCTCTTCCTCTTGCCGTTAGTCGTGCTCGGCTGGACCTCCATCCCTTCTCTGTCAGAGTACAGCGTGCACTTGGCCATGGTAGTTTTATTGGTGGTCATTGGCCTGTCGTTTGTCAAAAAAGACAGCTTGCAATTAACCAAAGTATCGCTGCAGACACTGACGATTTTACTCCTGGTCGGTGCCACGGGCTGGTTTTTCTCGCCCTTTTTCTTCTTGTTGTACCTCGTGCCGCTTTATTTAGGCTTCCTGTATAATCCTTTGGTCGCCTTTGCCTTCCTCGCGGCCCTGCTGGTAATTTTCTCGTTTAGTGTGGGTGAGATTGATGCCGCCTACGATATTATGACGCTGCTCTCGCTCTTACTGGTTATTCCGCTCGTTATTTACCTGCGCAAAAAATATTTGATTCTGCGGCAATCACACAAAGACATTCTTATTTTGGAAGCAGATAGCGGCATTAAAAGCGTCGACACTATCGCCTATCTCTTAAACAACCGGGTCACTAACCTAGGAGTCACCGTGCGTCAGCCATTGACGTATATTAAACAAGCGGCAACGGTGTTGCTGGAAGAAGATTTAAATTTAGAAGAGGCTACTAATTATGTTGAGCGCATTCGTACAACGGCAACAGAAGCCCTTGATCATGTCCGTAAATTTGAAGGGGACACGTCAGCTAATGCGGTTTTGACGAATGAAAAAAAGGAGGTCCTAAATCAGGTCCCCTCCGCTCGCCCGGCTGCTCAAAATAGTGTTCGTAAGCCTTCTTAAGACCTACCTATGGCCAAGAAAGTTCTGATTGTTGAAGACGATCAATTTATTCGCGAAATGTACGCGCTGATCCTGCGCAAGCGTCAGTACGAGGTTGTTGAGTCAGCGGATGGCGCTGTCGGCTTAGTCGAGGCGCGAAAAGGTGGCTTTGATATTATCTTGCTCGATCTTATGATGCCCCAGATGGATGGTTTAGGTTTTTTGCGAGAGCTCCAGAAACAACCCGCGAAAATACCCAATGGACCGATCATTGTCATGTCGAATTTGGCGTATAGCGACGCGAAAGAGGAGGCCATCAAACTGGGGGCGAAAGACTTCTTAGTCAAAGCTGATCTTGATCCCAAAGATGTCCTCGGCATTGTGGAAAAGGCGCTGGGGGATAGCGACAAGTTGACCCATTCAACTAGTTCAGAGTCAAGCTGAAGCCTGTCGAAGCTTGACAAAGTAAGACCAACGAGAGTACCGTACAGAGCATCAGATTCCGCGGTGAGCCCGCGGAATTCTCATATTGACTTCTTAAAGATAGCAGATAGGCATATGGCAGATGAACAACCAACTTTTGGCTCCGCGATTGATCAAATTGTCGCCGAGAAAGGGATTAGCAAAGAAAAAGTTCTTGAAACAATCGAGGCGGCCTTAGCGGCAGCTTATCGTAAAGATTACGGTGAGCGCGGTCAAGACATTCGCGCAGAATTTAATGAAGATGATGGTACCGCCCGGATCTTTAAGGTCGTAACGGTGGTCGCTGACGAAGCAGTAGAAAATCCCGCCGCCCAGCTTGGTTTGATCGAAGCCCAGAAGGAAGACCCAGAGGCAGTCGTGGACAAAGAATATGTGGAAGAAGTCACACCAACTGACCCCAACTATGGTCGCGTCGCCGCCCAGACCGCCAAGCAGGTTATTATCCAACGGATTCGGGAAGCGGAACGCGAGGCGGTCTTTGATGAGTATAAAGAAAAAGAAGGCGAAATTATCTCGGGCATTGTGCAGCGTATCGAGGGCGATACGGTCTTTGTTGATATTGGACGCACGACTGGCATCTTATTCCCTAGTGAACAAGTGCAAGGGGAGCGTTATCGGGTTAATCAGCGCATCCGGGTATATGTCGTCAAAGTTGATCTCTCTAGCCGGGGGCCAGAAATTCTTGTGTCGCGCAGCCACCCTGGCATGCTTCGCCGCCTGTTTGAACTCGAAGTACCAGAAATTTTTGCTGGCAGTGTGGAGATTAAAGCAATTGCCCGCGAGGCGAGCCAACGTTCTAAAATCGCCGTGTGGGCTAAAGAAGAAGGCATTGACCCGGTGGGGGCCTGTATTGGCCAGCGCGGCACCCGCATCCAAACAATTATCGCAGAGTTATCAGGAGAAAAAATCGACATTATTCAGTGGGACGAAGATCCCGCACGTTTTATTGCTAATGCGCTTTCGCCCGCTAAGGTAGTGGCAGTTGATGTCTATGAAGAAGAAAAGCGAGCGGTCGCGCACGTGGAAGAGTACCAGTTAAGCCTGGCGATTGGTAAAAAGGGCCAGAATGTTCGCCTGGCGGCCAAACTCACCGGCTGGCGTATTGACATTCTCAAAGCGGGGGCAGACGAAAGTCAACTAGAAGCGGGCGCGACGCCGGAAGAGGCAAACCCCCTCGCCGATCATGCGCCAGCGGCAGTACCGACGCTTCCTGCCGGCGAAACACCGGCTGCCGACCAGGCAGAGGGCGTAGTATCCGTCAACCTACCGCCAGCTGACACAACGGCACCGGCACCGGAAGAACAATCATCAACGTAAAGTATGCGACAAGGTAGTCGTTCTTAAAAACGTGCTCCGGGTGCAGGGAGGCAAGAACAACTTGCCAAAGCAGCACGTTTTGACGTACAACAAGGAGTAAATTATTAAGCGTAATATATTATCATATGCAGTATGAGTACTGGATTGGTGTGATAGCGGTTGTGGCCCTAGTGTATGCCGGATGGCGTGCCTGGAGTATTAACCGCATTGCTGTCAGTTCCCCTCGCGGCGCTGAGATTGCTGCTGCTATTCGCCAAGGAGCCTTTGCTTTTCTTAATCGTGAGTACCGTATTTTAGCAATCTTTGTCATTGCGATTGCCGTTATTTTATGGCTGACGCGGTTTTTTGGTACTGTCGAGCAAACGGTTGATACCCGGACTATTGTTGCTTATATTCTCGGCGCCATTGTCTCCATCGCGGCTGGCAACATTGGCATGCGCATTGCGACGCTCGCTAATATCCGCACGGCTGAGAGCGTGCAGCATAGTATTGCCCGCGGGCTGGCGACGGCTTTTGCGTCGGGGTCAGTGATGGGCATGTCGGTGGTGGGGTTAGGCCTGCTCGGGGTGACCACCTTATGGCTATTGTGGCAAGACCCTACCCCAATTTTCGGCTTTGGTTTTGGGGCTTCTTCCGTCGCTCTATTCGCGCGTGTCGGCGGCGGTATCTATACCAAAGCCGCAGACGTGGGCGCCGATCTCGTGGGTAAAGTTGAACAAGGTATTCCTGAAGATGATCCTCGTAATCCGGCGGTGATTGCTGATAATGTCGGAGATAACGTCGGCGATGTGGCCGGCATGGGTGCTGATCTCTTCGAGAGCTATGTTGGTTCCTTGGTTGCTGCCATGGCCCTGGGGCTCGTAACCCAGGCGGCTCTTGGTCTCCAGGCTGTTCTCTATCCTCTCGCGATTGCGGCCATTGGCATTATCGCCAGCTTAGTAGGAACTTTTTTCGTGCGTACCAACGACGAGACTAAAATTACCTCGGCTATGAATCGCGGTACACTGGTAGCGGGCATTTTACTCCTGGGTGGCGCGTGGTGGTTGACAGATGCCTGGTTTGGTAATTTAGGACTTTTCTGGGTGGTGGTGACCGGCTTGGTGGCAGGCGGAGCGGTTGGCCTTATTACCGAATACTATACCAGCAATAGACGCCGCCCGGCTGTCGGAGTAGCTCATGCTGCTAAAACTGGCGCGGCCACCAATATCATCGCTGGGCTTAGCCTCGGTATGTTCTCCACAGCTTTGCCGGTCATTATCGTAGCGGCGGCTATTTTAATCTCCTATCGTTTGGCAGAAGTCTACGGGATCGCGATTGCCGCAGTAGGTATGCTCTCGACACTTGGTATTACGCTGGCGGCCGACACCTACGGCCCAGTCGCTGATAATGCGGCAGGGATTGCCGAGATGGCGGGCTTGGGCGCCACGGCTCGGGAACGAGCGGAAGCTCTCGATGCCGTGGGCAATACTACGGCTGCTATTGGTAAAGGTTTTGCGATTGGTTCAGCGGCGCTGACAGCTTTAGCCCTTTTGGTTAGTTTTATTGAGGTAGCCAATATTCCCGCAATCAATATCCTGGAGCCAAGGGTAATGGTCGGTCTCTTTATTGGCGGCATGTTGCCGTTTCTCTTTTCGGCCTTTGCCATGAAGGCTGTGGGGAAGTCAGCGATGAAGATGGTCCAAGAAGTGCGCCGCCAATTCCGGGAGATTACCGGGCTCATGGAAGGGCAGAGCAAGCCTGATTACACTCGCTGTGTCGATATTGCTACGACCGCTGCTCTCCAAGAAATGATCGTGCCTGGCATACTCGCGCTTATCGTTCCGGTTCTCATTGGTTTCACTCTTGGACCAGCGGCCTTGGGTGGACTTCTCGGTGGCGCGGTCGTGACCGGGTTTCTGATGGCGGTGATGATGGCTAATGCCGGAGGAGCGTGGGATAATGCCAAGAAATACATTGAATCGGGTAAGTTGGGAGGTAAGGGATCTGATACTCATAAAGCGGCGGTCATTGGGGATACGGTGGGCGATCCCTTTAAAGATACCGCCGGTCCCTCGCTCAACATTCTTATCAAGCTCATGAGTATTGTGGCGCTTATCATCGCCCCCTTACTGTAGACTTTTTCAGCGCGTGGCCGATCGGTGTGGGAGCAACAGAAAAAATACGCCGAAAAAAACCCACTAATTGTTCTGGGCCGTTGGCTTGTCGTAAAATGAACTGACGGCTTCTTTTTGCATTTTTCCCTTTTTTTCTTTAGGCTGGAGAAACTTAAATTTATTCCTACACATGGAAGTTACCATTCAACCCCAACCCGAGCGTTCAGAAGTGGCGCTGACTATCCACGTTACTCCCAAAGAGTTTACGCCCTACGCCAAACGAGCAGCGGCAAAGTTATCGATGAGTAATCCCCGTAAAGGTTTCCGACCTGGCAAGGTTTCCTTGAGCGTGGCGCAACAAGCTTACGGTACTGAACGAGTTCTCCAAACTGCGCTCGATGATGCGGTGCGACACTTTTTTGTCCAAGCGGTACTCGATCACGATGTGGAAGCGATTACCCGACCGGCACTCACGATTGAGACCGTAAGTCTAGAGGAAGGACTTAAATTTACCGCCACAGTGGCGGTATTGCCGACAGTCACCTTAGGTAATGTCAGGGCGATTACTATTACTAAGCGGCGACCAGTCGTGACTCAAGAAGAAGTAACCAAGGAGTTACACTACTTGGCCAAGATGCGCAGCACGCCTCTGGAGGTTGCCCGGCCCGCCCAGACCGGCGATACCGTAACCCTCGATTTTAAAGTATCGCAGAACGGCGGGGCCATGGAGGGTGGGGAGAGCAAAAATCACCCAGTGCACTTAGGCGAAGGCCACTTTGTTCCAGACTTTGAAAAAAAGATCGAGGGCATGCGGGCAGGCGAGGAGCGAGAATTTAAAATTCATTTTCCGGCTGATTACGCCCAGGCAGCACTGCGCGGACAGGAAGCAACAGTCTGGGTTAAAGCCCACGCGGTGCAAAAACGAATTATTCCGGCCCTCGACGATCAATTCGCCCAGAACTTAGGTAAGTTTTCCAGCCTGCAACAGTTGCAAGAGACGTTACAAGAAAATTTACAGCGCGAGAAAGAGCATAAAGAACAAGACCGCTTCCACGGCGAGCTGGCAGAAAAATTGGCAGAGAGCGCCACGTTTGGTCCGCTGCCCGAGATTCTCATTGAACGAGAAATTGATCAGCGGCTGGCCGAGTTTTCCCAAATGCTTGCTTATCAACAAAAAACCGTTGATGATTACCTCCAGGAACAACAAAAAAAATTAAATGATATTCGCCAGGAACTTCAACCGGCTGCCGAAAAAGCGGTCAAGATTGGTTTAGCGATGCGCGCTTTCGCGCGACACCACAAAATTGATGTCACCGAAGCAGAAGTGAATGAAGAGGTTAACCGGTATCTGAAGCGCTACCCAACACCCGAGGCCGCCAGAAAAAAAGTTGACATTGCAGAGCTGAAAGATAACCTCTCGAGCACACTGCGCAACCAAAAAGTATTCCAAAAGTTGACGGAATTGACACACGTGACGACTGCTGATCAAACGTAAAGCAGTAGACTCCTCAAGATAGTGCTATGACAACCAGTCCCAGTTTGGCTTTTTTGTTTCTGCTTTTAACGGTATCCTAGAAAAACAGGGACAGCCACTACTAGGTATCTATCCTTAAATCAATCTCGTATGAGCTATCTTATTCCCACGGTTTTAGAAAAATCACAGTATGGTGAACGGGCTTATGATATTTATTCCCGCCTCTTAAAAGAGCGCATTGTTTTTCTAGGGGGGCCAGTTGATGATGATGTGGCTAATTTAATCATTGCCCAGCTTATTTTTCTTGAGCACACTGATCCGAAGAAAGAAGTCAGGTTATACCTTAATTCTCCCGGTGGTTCGGTGACGGCCGGTATGGCAATTTACGACACCATGCAGTTCATTAAACCGAGCGTCTCGACTATTTGTATTGGCATGGCAGCCAGTATGGCAGCGGTGTTACTAGCAGCAGGCGAGAAGGGTAAGCGCTTGATTCTGCCTAATGGCGAAGTCATGATTCACCAGGTCATGGGTGGTGCTCAGGGGCAAGCTTCGGACATTGAAATTAACGCGCGTCACATCCTCCGCACGAAAGAGCGGCTCAATAGCATTTTAGCTAAGCATACTGGCCAAAATCTAAAAAAGGTGGAAAAAGATGCGGATCGGGATTATTATATGTCAGCAGAGGAAGCACTGGCCTACGGCATTGTTGATAAGATTGTAGAAAAAGGCTAAGCAAAGTGTTTTCTTCACGTTTTTATGCTCATTGCTCTATCTGCCTATAGGCACTAGGGCACCACAACCTAATTTATTAATCCCTCCGCTGAAGAACCTGTGAAATATGGAGGCACAAAGGAACAATTTCTATGTCAGTCTCGGCCATCGTGCTGTTTGTTATTGCAGCACTCGCTGGTGTTGCTGCTGGCTACACCCTGCGTCGTCAACTCGGGAGTAAGCAAGCCCAGTCAATTGAACAAAAAATTGATCATAAATTAACAGCGGCTAAGGAAAAAATCGCCCAGCTCCGGCGACAAGCAGAAACAGAAGCACGGGAGATCCGTGAGCGAGCCGAAAAAGACTTAGACCGACGTCGGGAGCAGATTGTCGAGCTCGAGAAGCGTATTACTGAACGAGAAGGCCTGCTCACGGGTAAGCTCGAGAGCTTTGAAGCGAAAGAGGAAACCGTGGCTCGAACACAAGAAGCCTTAGCGCACCAAGAAGCAGAACTCAAAAAGCTGCGCTTTGAAGAAGAGCAAAAACTGGCAGAGATTTCTGGTTTGACGAGTGAACAAGCCGAAGCTCGTGTCCTTGAGTTAGCCGAGGCCCGCACCAAAGAAGAAATTGTTCGTCGGATTCGTAAACTTGAACAAGAAGGAGAAAAACAGTGGGAAAATGAGGCCCGGGATATTCTGGCGACTGTTATTCAGCGCTATGCTTCATCGCACGTCGCCGAAACTACCACGGCCCATGTGACTGTGCCGGACGAGAGTATGATTGGCCGCGTCATTGGTAAAGAAGGCCGCAATATTCAGCATCTCGAGCGCCTCACCGGCTGTGAGATTGTTATTGACGAGACGCCCAATTCTATTATGGTGTCGGGATTTTCGCCAATTCGGCGCCAAGTGGCTAAAACTGCCCTGGAGCAACTTATGAAAGACGGGCGCATTCATCCTGGCCGCATTGAGGAAGTCGTCGAGGATGCCAAGAAAACAATTAATGATGATATTCGGGAAGCGGGAGAAGCAGCTGTCTATGATCTGGGGATTGTTGATTTTCCCGATAAGCTCGTGCAGTTAATTGGCCGCATGAAATACCGCACGAGTTACCGCCAAAACATCCTCAAGCATAGTTGGGAAGCGGCCGCGATTGCCGCCATGCTTGCCGAAGAGCTGGGCGCTGATGTCACTATTGCGAAAAAAGCCACGTTACTGCACGACATTGGCAAAGCAATTGACCACGAAGTAGAAGGCAACCACGTGGAGATTGGCGAGAAGATCATGCGCAAATTTGGCATTGACGAGCGCATTATTAAAGCCGCGGCCGCGCACCACGAAGATTACCCCTTTGATACGGTGGAGGCGATTATTGTGCAGGTGGCGGACGCTATCTCGGCGGCCCGTCCCGGTGCCCGGCGGGACAGCCTGGAAAATTACATTAAGCGCATGGAAGACCTCGAGAATATTGCCGCCAGTTATGAGGGTGTCCAGAAAGCCTACGCTATTCATGCCGGTCGAGAAATTCGTGTCTTTGTCGAACCAAAAAATATTGACGACCTCCAGGCAATTAAATTAGCCCAGATGATTGCGAAGCAGATTGAACAAGAATTAACCTATCCGGGGGAAGTAAAAGTAAATGTCATTCGTGAGCTCCGCGCGAATGCCATGGCCCACTAAAATAAGTCGCCAGTAATGAAGCCGCCCTGATCCCCCGCCGCTGGCGGCAGGGGATTTTACGGGGTGCAATAAAAAAGCGCAGTCTCTTTACTAGAGTGGCTGCGCTGGTGTCCGGTCAGATATAACCTGATCGGGTAGGACTACCAATCACGCTCGGGTGGGTCTATCCAAAAAGGATCGTCGTCCCGCTCACGATCTTGGGGAGGATAACTAACCCTCTTGTTCTCCGGTGGCTGCCCGCTTTCTGTGCTTCTCCCGTTGAAGTACGAGATAAGCACTATGGCGAGTCCCAGAAAAATCAAAATACCCAAACCAATAGCGAGAAACGCTGTGCTCGGCACCATAGAACATCTCCATCATTAAGTGGTCAAAGAACTTACGGTAGACTGTCCTGGTAGTACAGGGAACGAGGCTCGGTGTCAACCCCGTTAGCAGTCCGCCTTCCCGCGCAAAGCGGCGGCGGCCGCTCACAAGAGGCGGCTTACTTCTAACGGGGTCAACAGTATCGTCTAATCAGAGCTAAGCTCTCAGTTAAATGATCGCGGTGCTGGACAAGGTCGAACCGGGCGCCGGGTTCAAGCGTTATGCTAATCTCCTGTTGCTGGCTTTGTTGACGCAGTGCGCCTAAAAACTCGGGCCAATTAAGGTCACCGGTTCCCGGAAAGAGATGCTCAACCTGATCCTTGCGAGCATAATCGCTGACGTGCACGTGCCGCAGCCGTTGATTAAGTAAGCCGATATATTGGGTTGGATCTTCATTCCAGGCAGCTACATGGGTCGTATCCAGCGTCGCGGCTACCTCGTGCTGGACAATATCGAGAAGCCAGTAGCGTGGCGCACGATACGCTTGTTGTAGCTCGTGAACTGGCGTCTTGGGACGCGACAGTACCTCGCAAGCAATGGTGCACCGATGCAGGACAGCATAATTCTTCAGTAAGTGCAGTCCTTGATGCACGTTCATGGCTCCGCCACAACTAGGATGAGCCGAGGGCGGATGAATGGTCACTAACGTAGCTCCGAGTTGCCCTGCGACCGCCACTGCATCCTTCAGCGCCTGGGAAAAACGCGGAGAGTCATAATAATCGAGCGGCGCATGCACCGCATAGACATGGGTTAGGCCGTCGTAGTTGACTGGTGCCATTCTTTTGATGCGCGAGGGCATCACTACCTCAATGCCATCAAAACCCAGTTCGAGCGCGATTGCTTCAACCGCTTGCGGAGGGTGGGTCCGCGTCGAAAGTAAAACCTTCATGACCAGAAGCCTCCTCTCCCGGAAGATTTTAGATTAGAAAAGAGCAGTAATTATGGTATACCACAAGATTTGCGGCAGTTATACTATCTTGAGTACTGTTAGGTTATGGGTAGTCAGCATCAACGCATTGGTCTCCATGTCTCGGCGGCCGGGGGGGTGGCAAATGCTCCAGAAAATGCCCGAGTTTTTGGCGCTGAATGTTTTCAATTTTTCTCGCGGAGTCCGCGCGGGGGCAGAGCGCCCGTCATAGCTGACGAGGAAGCTGCTCTATTTCGCGCCCGCTGCCAAGAATATGGGTTCGAAAGCTATATCCACACACCCTACTACATTAATTTCGCCTCGAAGAACAATAAGATTTACCACGGATCCATTGGCGTTGTCCGCGAAGAGCTCGAGCGGGGAACACGGCTCGGGGTGAAGTACGTCATGACTCACATGGGTAGTGCGCGTGATCACGGGGAGACAACAAATAAGAACCTGCCTACCAGCGCTCTCAAGCAGGCGATTAAGGGTCTCCAGCAAGTCTTTGCCGATCATCCGCCGTTCACCACCGAGCTGCTCCTTGAGATATCGGCCGGGGCAGGCGCCGTGCTTGGCGATACTTTTGAAGAGTTGGCAGCGCTGCTTGATGGCTTGGGCCGACGTGATGTTAATGTCTGTCTCGATACATGCCACCTATTTGCTTCTGGCTATGATTTACGGACCCCAGAAGCGCTCCAGGAAACCATGCGGCAGTTTAGGAAGACTTTGGGCAGTGCGCGCCTTAAGCTGGTCCACGTCAATGATTCCAAAACAGAGTTAGGGTCTCACCGGGACCGCCACGAACATATCGGCCGAGGTCTAATTGGCCGAGGCGCCTTTCAGGAATTACTTCATCACCCTGACTTTCAGAAAGTTAACTTTATACTAGAAACTAAGCATGATCAGTTGATTGATACCGATATTGCTCTCTTAAAGAAATTAAGAAAATCATGAGTCAATCAAAAACACAATATAAGGAAAAGGCCTTACGGGAACTCTGTGAACGCATGAACACGCCTGATAAATGTCCGCTCTATACTACCGCCACCCATGTGGTCCCGGGTGAAGGGAACCCAGATGCCGAGATTATGTTCATCGGTGAAGCACCGGGCAAAAATGAAGATGAGCAAGGCCGCCCGTTTGTCGGCGCGGCCGGCAAGTTCCTCGATCAATTGATCGCCTCTACTGGCCGCCGCCGCGAGGATGTCTACATTGCCAACATCATCAAGCACCGACCTCCGGGTAACCGCGATCCCTTGCCCGACGAAATTGCGGCGTATGCGCCCTGGTTGGAAGAACAGATTAAGATTATTAACCCGCGGCTTATGGTGACGCTCGGTCGCTTCTCGATGGAGTATCTGCTGGGCCCCGGACACTCGATTACTAAAATCCATGGCCAACCTAAGCGCCGCAACGAGCGCGTGATTATGCCGATGTACCACCCCGCAGCCGCACTCTACCGCGGCGACCTGCGCCCCATCCTAGCCGCGGACTTCCAAAAAATACCGAAAGTCCTCCAACTTATTCAGGCAGGTAAATCAGCGACGGATGAAGTGACGGAAAAAGAACCGGTGGGTGACCAGCAAAAGTCGCTTCTCTAAAAGACCGCGGGGCTTGCCTGCTCTCCCGATACTGATATAGTGTTGGTACTTATAAAAGGGGCTCAGGTGGTGGAACTGGTATACACGCAGCCTTGAGGTGGCTGTGGGCTTAACGCCCGTGCAGGTTCAAGTCCTGTCCTGAGCACAAAATATATGGGCGGTTAGCTCAGTGGTAGAGCGTCCGGTTTACATCCGGCAGGTCGGGGGTTCAAATCCCTCACCGCCCACTCGTTCGCCTATCTTACGGTTTGACGCCAAATGCGCCTGCTTAATAATGCAGCTTACCCGAAAACCAGCGACGCAGCTGCACGATGTCATCATGGATTACATCAAGAACCACCCGCACGTCGGGCAGCCGATCAAGGCGTAGCTGCGCGGTTAGGCCGATGGCCACCAGAGCAATCAGAAGACCGGCGAGACTGTCGACGGCGTAGTGTTGGAGCGTATAGACCGTGGCGACATAGTTGAGCAACAAGTACGGCAGCCCGATCGCGAGCAGTGGACGCCAGGCACGCCAGCCATGATACACCACGGCGGTAACCCAGGCGACGTGCATACTCGGAATAGTCGTGACCGCTAAAAACCGTTCGTCGTCCTGTGCCCGCAGGGCTAAGATGCGCTCTAAAAATTTATCTAAGCGAGGATTGGGTTGATAGTGGGCTAGTAATGTCGCGACCTCCCCCGAGATGATTGGAGTTCCCACCGGGTGAACATAGCCTTCGAGAGGAGAGAGGGCTGGATAGAGGTACCACAGCGGCATACTCAAGAGAAGGGAGAGAATAAACACGGCAAACATTTGGGCGAAGAGGCGCCCATTGACCACCGCTAAAAAAATGAGCATGAGCCCCAACACAACGCTTAAGCTATTATAAGCCACCAGGAGTAGTGGGGCAGTAGTATCAAACCAAGGCTTCCATGGATTAGTGGTCGCCTGCAGCCAGAGGGGAGGATACGTGCCGAATAACATCCGGTCAGCCTCCATCAAGGTGTGGTTATGGGTAGTGATATCAGCGCGAGTGTCCGGGTAGGTATTAATAGTTTCAATGCCGATGCCGATGAGGAAAAAGAGGATAAGCAGCAGAGCTGTCAGACGCAGCGTGGCAGCAAGCACCCGGCGGGCTTTTGCGCGCGCTGAAGAATCTTTAAAAAAGTAGAATTCAACCAGCTGGGTGCCCATTTTCCAGCACAGATACTCAATGAGCACCACAAAAAAGATCAGGAGAAAGTGCGCTTGGCCAAACTGAAGATAATACAAGAGAGACTGGAGCATGTGTCCCTTAGGGTACAATAAAAATCTCCCCGAAAGTAAACAATAATGTTAAGTGCATTGGCATTACTTCTAAAGAACAGGAAGTAATTGAATTATTTAGAAAAGCACTGTTAATCAAAAACAAAATGAGCAGGGCGGCGGGGTGGCTTCCTTAGTTCTATTCAAAGAAATTTCCGCAAAGTTTAGAATTTCCCACAAATAAATAAACTGAATTAGAATTCCAACTTTCGTCCTTTATAGTTCATAGCCTCATTTAGAAACAATTGTTCACCCTTACTGCTGTGTTTAATAGTGTGACAGTTTGCACAAAGAAGGACACACTTTTGCATTTCTAACTTAATGGCATCCCAACTCTTATTGGCAACATTACCAATAATAAAATCCTTTTTACTGGGGTCCAAGTGATGGAATTGCAAGGCAGCCTGATTACCATGCCACCCACATTCCACGCATTTACCACCTAAATACTTAATAGCAGCAGCTTTAGACCGGTACCTTCTAATTTTTGTATTGCAAGATCCGCACCGAGTTCTCAATTTACCTTGGTAATCTTTAAAGGTTTTCCCACATAATTTACAGAGATCCATAACATCTAGTATAGCACGTTAGGATCTACCAAAAATACTCTATTTCGGAAGAAACTTTGAAATAAATCTATTTTTCGCTATGCTCTAACAACAATTAAATATGCCGCGGTAGCTCACCGGTAGAGCGCTGCCCTAAACTCTTTGGGGCCTCCCGCCGTAAGGTGGGATGACAAAACTGGGTGAACTCGGGGAAACTCTTGCTGATACAAGACAATCCCGAGCCAAGCTAGGAAGGGTTTGAGTTTCCTAGAAGGTGTAGAGACTAGTGAGTGAGTCCCAACAATACCCTCACATAAGCGCCCAGCTCCCTTCGTTGGGATGATGAGATAGTCCGATTCGGAAGAGGCAGGCGTAGTCAGTTCGATTCTGACCCGCGGCACTGTTGCTTGTTCTTTTAGGTACTTGCTAAAAATAGATACACCTGCGGGTATCGTATAATGGTATTACACCTGGTTGCCAATCAGGCGACAGGGGTTCGATTCCCCTTACCCGCTCATTTTTTATAGTATTTTTTAAAACGCTTAACGCTCGTGCCGTTAACTCTGACAGTTTCGTTCCAATTAGTAAGCGTGCGCGCCCAGAGCGATCCGTGAGCCAGGCTGCGGTAAATCACCAGTGGCTCTAGTGTGTCTTCTTGAAGAGCACAGACTACTATTTCATATGCGCCACCTTTGTAGTGCTGATAGCATTCACCAGGTAGCGGAGCCACCGCGGTCATTCTTTCCTGCGCGCGATCTTTAGCGTCAGCCATGGCACACTTTATTCAAGAACTGGCCGGGGACGAACGGGTGGGGGGAAAAGAAGGTTACGATAAACACCAGAACTCTCATAATGTGCTCCCAGCATAGCACATTCGTATTGTAGCTACTATTGGCCAGAGGCGGTCTCATCCTGCGGGTACTAGACAAGAATTTCTAATTAATTGGCCATAATAAGCCATTTTTTATATTTGACAAAACAATAAAACCGTGGTTGACAATATCCCCAGCTTGTGCTAGGATATTAGGTTAAAAATTCAAAGGTCCTACTAGATCTATCTAGTAGGATTTTTTGTTGGCCGCATACGTGCCAACCCCGCGCTCATGCGGGGTTATCTCTAAACTGCCCGCAAATGTATACACGCATTTTCGGACACAAACACGGGCACAAACATACAACTTTAATTGCCTTAACCGCTTTCACGTTTGTGACAGTGATGCCGGCAAACGCCTTGGCTTTTGAAGCGGGACTTTCTATCTCACCGATGCCGCGGTTTACCGCGATGGTACAACTGGCTGGTCGCGATCCTTACTTAGCCCAAGCAATTGATAATTTACCGAGTTACCGCTACACCAGTGCTGGCAGCGTGGTAAGCTCGCCTTCACCAATGACGACGGTGGGTATATGGCCAGTCAAACGAACGTGGACACCTGTGGCTCCTTTCCCCGTCGTGGCTACCCCAACCCCCTCGCCGGTGATTAATCCTTCACCTGCTCCAACCACAACTGACCGTAATTCCTTGCTGGTGATGGAGGGAGAGGCAAGCTACTACAGCCGAGCCGGTTGTTTAGGCTGTGACCCCCGATTCATCATGGCGAATGGTCAACCCTTAAATGACAATGCCTTGACGATGGCGATTGGGGCTGACAAGAAACATTTTGTTGGCCGCACTGCTCGGGTCACCAGTCTTGCGACCGGCAAATCAGTTGAGGTGCGGATTACCGATACCGGCGGATTCTACCAGGCCAAGTATGGCCACCGCGTGGCCGACTTAACGGTGGCGACCAAGCAAGCCATTGGCATGGCCGGGGGTGTTGGCCAAGTCCGCGTTGAAGTCTTCTAAGCTGCTGGCTCGAGCTCAAGCCAAAGTACCCCTCGTGGCAGTCTGACGAGGGGTACTTTTTTATTGGTAATCCGCCACGGTTACAGTACAGATTCTATATAAAAGCCTCTTGGTGGAACACCGTAAGAGGCTGGGCACGAGAATATCATACGGCATCTCGTTTAAGTCATTGAGGCATCAAGATCGGGCATTGGCTCCAGGCGATACTCACTCGGCTTGAATCCTTTGTTCTGTAGCTGACGCACTAAATCGAGAATAGTCGACTGCGACGCCAGGATTGTACCGCCGTCGCGACTGAAGGCAACCCACTGACCTTGGTACGGCGCTAAATCTTCCGCCGAGAACTTGCGACGGTTAGCCGCGTATACCTGCGTTGATGATGCTGTCATGGTTTCTCCTTAAAAAATGAACAACTCTCACAGTGAGATCCTCATCTATAAACTCTCTGGTATAGTTTGTCACGGCGGCATTAGGAGTCAACCCATTCGACTCCACGGTCTAAAGGCCGTGGCTTGCTTAAGGGTTGACTCTAAAGCCGCGCGTATCTCCACCCTGAAGGGTGGAGCTTGCGCGAGTCGAAGAGTCAACTTTCCCGGCCGTTATTTCGTCTACCGCGATGCAGGAGGGGTGTTTTCGCTGGGGAGTGGGTATATTGACCAATAAGCAAAAATGTGATATAATGGGTCCGTAGCTTGATTCTTCTTTGAGTCAGGCTTTTTCATACCAACACCCACATGCCCATTCCCTGGCAGGGGACTAACTTCATACGAAAGACCACCATCGCCTTCCTAGACGTAGGTCATGATATATTGCAGCTGCTGCCCGTAGCTGCCTTTTTGTTTATTAGCAGCATACCGGCGGAATCACTCGCTTTTGTGGACCAGATCGAATTATCGCACCAGCCCCTCGTCTTTGTCCGTGACCCCAGTTTAGCCGATACCGCGATTGTCGGGATTGAGGCCTTTCCGCGCCACACACGGGCTGGTCCTCTTTTACGTTCTCCGGCCTCGCGTATTCCCAGTGCGCCGCGGCAGCTGGCTTCCGGCATGGCCGTGCGGGTGATGGCGACGGCGTACTCCTCGACGGTTGATCAAACTGATGGCAACCCGTGGGCAACCGCTTCGGGCACCACCGTCCATCGCGGTACCCTGGCCGCTAATTTCCTGCCCTTTGGCAGCCAAGTCCGGATTGGCAATCAACTCTACACTGTTGAGGATCGTCTTAACGCACGCTACAACGGCAAATATATTGTCGACTTGTGGTTACCCAGCCGCGCCGAGGCGATCCAATATGGTGTCCGCGTCGTGGAAATGGAAATTATCTCCTTGCCAGGAGAATAATCAGAAATTATATTTTACAGTTTTCTGATGGGTGAGAGAATTGATTCGGTATCATAAGAATAGTGATGAGCGGTGCTTGCGCACCATGGGCGCGTATCGAGGTAGCTCTACTGGGCTTGCACAATTTATGTTTTCAACTATACTTGCCACTACCTATGGATCTCGTCCGCTATTTTGAACAACAGCAAATTAAGACGACCACGCGGCCCCGACTGAAGGCAGGCGATATCGTCCGCGTGGAAACAAAGATTACGGAAGGGGAAAAAACTCGCCTGCAAACCTTTGAAGGGACAATTCTTGGCATCCGGGGGAGCGGTCCCTCGGCCAGCTTCACCGTGAGGCGCGAGACTGCCGGTTTTGCTGTCGAACGTATTTTCCCCGTCTACAGTCCCCTGATTACCTCTATCGAAATCATTAAGCGACAAAAAGTCCGCCGGGCTAAGCTCCACTACCTCCGTCATGCGGGGCGGCGGCGGATTAAGAAAGACGAGCTCTCCATGCAGCGGCACGTCAAAGAAGAAGCGGATAAAAAGCGCCTCGCGGCTGAAGCCAAAAAGCGGGTGCAGGATGAAGAAGTGGCGGCTGAAGCTAAGGCTAAGCGTGAGACAGAACAAGCGGCAGAGGCACTGAAAGCCTAAGAGAACCTTGTATTTTAAAAAACTGACTCGCCGCCGAGTCAGTTTTCTGCTACTAAAAGTATACGGCGCAGTGGCGAAGTAGTAACGCAGCGGTCTGCAAAACCGCCATGCATGGGTGCAACTCCCATCTGCGCCTCAACAGTAATCTACATTGTATGTTCGTTTACTGTTTGGTACACTTTACATTGTGAAGAAGAGGTCGTGGACTGTTAAACAACTACAAGAAGCAGTAAAGAGCTCCTTTAGTTATCGGCAAGTTATTACCAAGTTAGGCCTTCGTCCAGCAGGTGGTAATTACGCACAGCTTCAGAAATATATCCTGGAGAATAATCTAGATATTGCACACTTCAAGGGACGCGGTTGGAACTTAGGGTTACGCGGAATTGGCAAACCACGTGTAGCGCTTGATCAAGTGCTCTGTAAGAATAGTTCTTTCCAGAGCTATAAGGTAAAGCATCGCTTATTTGCGGCGGGCCTTAAACCACAGTATTGCGAACTATGTGGTTGGACAAAAAGAAGTCCAAATGGGTATCTGCCTTTAGAACTTGATCACATCAATGGTGATAGGACTGACAATAGATTAGAAAACTTGCGAATTTTGTGTCCGAATTGCCACAGTATGACTGATAACTATCGTAGCCGTCCACGAACAAGATAAGCCCAGGTGGCGGAATGGTATACGCTGCGGCCTTAAAAGCCGCTGCCAGTAATGGCTTGCGAGTTCGAGTCTCGCCCTGGGCACAGAACGGAACGAGCATCTCCAAAAACCTTCGCTCGTTTCTCAACAGAGCCGCATGTGGTAAAGGTTCACCTTTACTCTCCTTGCTAGGTAAGCGGTCTTTGTCTAATGCCTAGTACGCCATTGTATTGCTTTCTTTTTTCTTCGGGATACCTTCGTTCCAGCCGTTCAAGTTGATCCTGCTTGGTACGGTGTGGCTCGATGTAACCATACTGGTCGCAGTAATCAAGCAGTTCTGCGAAGGTCGGATAGCGCAGCAGTTCCAGCACTTCAACCCTCACGATTTCAGTTCGTTCAGGTTCAAGGCCGTACTCAATAATGTCGCCTACAGCCATATCTTTCCATTCCGGTTTATTCAGCCGATATTCGACTGGTTTGCCTTCTTTTGTTCGTTGCCATGGATCCGGCTCTAAACCTAACTTCCAGACTCTTGGCATCTTACAACTCCTTGGTGTATTGAACCTCTTTGCTGGTCGCTCCACAGACAGTTCCGGACACCTCATCCTCAAAACAGCCACGATAGGCCACTTTCCAGGCCGCTACATGCAGTTCAGTGATAGCTTGGGCATCAGTAGGCCCAGAGTGTTGCACTTACTTGTTGAACCTAAAGAAATCAGGTTTGACAGGAGTAGTGAATTGTGCTACATTACTACATCTTCGTCAAGGGTTTGGCGAAGTCGCCCTTTTCACCCCTTTCCTGTCTTTTTAAGGAGGCGTACCGATGGAACAAGTCCTGGTGACCATCCTGCGGCGCGATGAGACTGACCTGACTCCTCAAGAGCGTGAGGCGATCCTCGCCGCGTTCCAGGGCAAGGAGGTTGTGTTCAAGCGCACCGACCCGAAGGACTTTATGGAACACGCCGAGCAGTGTCGGCAACTCAAGCCTGTTGCCGTCGTGCTGCCGCGCGAGCGACCCATCCCCGCCGTGGCGATGGAAGAAGGCTTTCAGCACATCACCGTTCTTCCCCATCGGGGAGTGGTGGAGCTGGAGCCGCTCGTGCCGAAGTTCAAGCCGTTCGTGCCGAAGTAGCAGATCATCCTTTGGACACGATGTCCTTTCAATCATTTGGGTGACATGGAAACGTCGCCCTTCTTTCTAAGCCCTGTACTATGTGTTCAGGGTTGAGATAAGAAAACAGTTCCTTTTACAGGAGGCCAGCAATGGCTGACAATCAAGAGAAAGAAACGCCCATTGCCGTGCATAACCGCACGCTGGAGGAGATCGAGTGGTATTTGAAATCCATGCAGGGTTTCCCGAACCGACAGATCGCTGCCGCAGCAGCCTCAGCTTTTGAGGATTGGCAACGGGGTAACCGCAAATCAGCCCAGACTGTCCTCATCCGTTGGTACAACACTGTCAAACAGGGTACTAACCATACCCTAAATGAAGGGTGCGCCGAGGCTTTGAACATGGAGGAAGTCCTGATGAGCAACGATGTGAAGCTGCACATGGATTTGTTGGTGCAAATGATCGTGACCCTGCAACGCCAGTAGTATGGTCGAAACCCAACACCCTTCAAAGGAGACCACCATGGGTCTGCGCGTCGTCGGCTGGGGCTGTCAGGATGACGAGATGTGCGCCTTCTGTGACAAGAACAAGGCGACCATCTATGTCGAAGACACACAGGACAGGTGCATGGAGATGATCCCTGCCTGTAACACCTGTGTGCCACCCCAGAGCTGCCCCGACCCCATCGCCGATGTGTTTGCGCGAGTGATCGCGAAAGCACAGGCGACCCAGTAAACTAAGTGAGCTGTGACAAGCTCACCGCCCCTAGTAACTCAATGAGTGAACGGGGCTTCTTTTTATGCTAAAGCCAATAACTCTTGTACCTCGTTTAATAAAACCTGTGGCGCAGTTACTTGATCCAGCCACTTCATTGTTCTAAAATCGTCCCATTGCTTGCACTAGATAATGAAGCTACTCACCGCTGCTCCCTGCGCGTGTGGGGCGTAATCGCTGAATTGAGCTACAGTATTTGCCAACAAACACTGTTCGAGTTCGCTACGGGGGATAATAAACAATTGCACAGTTGTGTCAGTATACGGCAGCCGGACACGCACAATATCTACGCCGTGAGGCCGCCAACGCTCCCAAAGCTCCACGCCCTTTTCTCGATCCTCGCCCGGGAATACATCGAGGAGACGGTCATCACGCTCCACGCGCTGGAAGCCGGCAGAGAATAGCGCACGGATGAGCGTGCTATATTCTTGGGCACTGTCACTTTCGCTGCGAGACTGGCGGTTATTTTTCATTATTGCTTGAGTGCATCTAAGACCTGCTGAAAGTCGGGCGGCAGGGGAGCAGTAAATGTTTTCCGCTTGCCAGTGAGCAGCGTGACAGTTAGTCGCTGGGCGTGGAGCAAGTGGCGCATGACGCCATGCGGCGGACGCTGGCGCTTAAAGGTATAGAGAGCGTCGCCAACGATGGGGAAGCCTAAGAAATGCAGGTGGGCACGAATCTGGTGGGTGCGGCCAGTTAAGGGAAACACACGTAAGAGAGTAAAGCGGCCCGCTAATTTTTCTTCGAGACGCCACTCGGTCACGGCGTCTTTCGGCGCCCCGCGTAGCCCCTCGGGCGAAGTGGGGACCGACTCACTAGCAATCGTACGGCGCAGAGGATTGCGCCGACTGCGCGTCAGCGCGCGATTAATCCGCCCCTTGGTCTCACCGGGTTGACCAAAAACTAGCGCCAAGTACTCCTTGTGGGCGCGGCGGCGCTGGAATTGCTCTTTGAGATGTTCGTAGGCGGCTTGGGTTTTCGCGATGATTAGCGCCCCGCTAGTCTCCCTATCAAGCCGATGCACAATGCCAGGGCGCTGGGCATCCTCGCCGACGGTGCCAATTGCTGGATAGCGCTGTTCGAGCCAGCTCACCACGGTGGGCGCTTCTCGACCATTGCCCGCGTGCACGACTACACCTGCCGGCTTGTTGATTACCACGACGTCTCTGTCCTCATACAGAATGGGGAAGGTGAGCGAGGCAGGAGCGCCTGCTTGTTCCTCTGGACGATGAGCCGAGGCAGGAAGAGCGATAGTAATAACATCTCCCTCACTGACGATTTGCCGGGGTTTACCCGTAGTATTGTTAATCTTAATCTGGTCTTCTCGAATAGCTCGCTGGAGAGCGGCGCGGGAATAGCCGGGCAACTGACTGACACAAAAAACGTCTAGTCGTTGGCCAGCATCTGCAGCTGATACGGTAAGTAGTTTTTCCATGGCTTAAGTAAAGAGGGTGCGCATGGTAGGAATCGAACCTACTGCCCCTCCCATGTCAAGGGAGTGCTCTGACCAGTGAGCTACACGCGCCAAACTAAACGGTATGGCAAACTATAGCCAAAAGCACTATAAGGTGCAATAAATATAGTTACTTGCTCTGGCATAGCCAGCGTAGTCTAGGCCCGTAGCTCAGCGGTAGAGCGGCACTCTTATACAGTGTACGTCGCAGGTTCGATCCCTGCCGGGCCTACCA
>JBBDZC010000015.1:0-94426 GCA_040900375.1 Candidatus Anderseniibacteriota bacterium
TTGGAATATGCCATGTACATAGTGTGGGGTGTTTCCAAGGTATTGAACCATTACGCCATATTGACTTAAGTTAAAAAATGTGATATAATTAAGAAGTGGCCTTCGTGGCCTTATTTTTTTGGAATTTTCCGAAACGGGCCTGAACAGCCTCTATTGCCCGTAACAGCGCATCGATGTCTTCTGTCGTGGTATAAATCCCCGTACTCGCCCGCACCAGTTCAGGTACTCCCAAAGTTGCCAACAAAGGTTGCGCACAGTGGTGTCCTCCCCGCAGCGCCACCTGAAATTCGTTAGCCCACGCCACGACATCGTGAGAGTGCAGGCTCGCTCCTCCTGCCGTAACTTGAAAAGAGAAGATGCCAGCGCGATCAGCACCGAGAGGCGGCCCGTAGAGCGTCACGCCCGGCTGCCGGGCTAAGGCCGTAAAAGCATACTGTACCAATGCCTGCTCATGACGCCATACTTTTTCCATTCCCAGAGCCGTCAGATACCGCAGCGCCGCCTCTAACCCCACGATTCCCGCGCTGTGCGGTGTCCCGGCCTCAAAACGTGCCGGCCCATCATGCCAGAGTGCTGACTGGCGCGTGACGCGCTGCACTATGCCGCCCCCGACTATCATCGGCTGTGCCTGCGCTAAAAGTTCTTGGCGCGCATAGAGAAAACCCGTGCCGGTGGGAGCATACATCTTATGTCCGGTTGCCACCAGATAGTCAGCCTTAAGGGCTCCGACATCAATCGGTAAACGAGCCGCACTCTGCGCCGCATCGACCACGACCCGCGCCCCCACTCGGTGCGCTGCCGGAATAATCCGTGATAGAGGCGAGACAAAACCTAAAACATTCGACACCTGGGTGACCGCCACAAGTTTCGTCCGCGCGGATAACTTTTTGGTGAAATCCTCATAATCAAATTGCTGGTCAGGCGTTACTTCAATCCACACCAACTGCAGCGCCTTCTGGCAAGCCAAACGTTGCCACGGCAGCAGATTACTATGGTGCTCCGCCACGGAAAGCATAATTTCATCGCCGGCTTTAAGCCGCGCCGCCTCAATCCAAGCCACTAAGTTTAAAGCTTCCGTTGCATTGTGCGTAAAAATAATCTCGGGCGCATCTGCCCCAATAAACTGGGCCACAGCCGCCCGGGTGGCCTCGAACTGTTCGCTGGCTGTTGCCCCTAAATCATAAAGACTGCGATGGACAGGGCCGTAGGCGGTCGTATAAAATTGGCGCTCGGCGTCGATGACCACGCGCGGCTTGTGAGTCGAGGCGGCACTGTCGAGAAACACTAACTGGGGCTGGTGCTGTAACAAGGGAAAATCAGTCCGGCGCGTAAGCGCTGGGGGAATTAGGACCCGCTCTCTGGTCAGGGCTCTATCGGGCATAGTCTTTTCTACCTTACTAAAGAGGCCAAAGCATCCTCAAGCCGGGACTTAAGGACTGACGGAATTTGCAGGTCGTGATTAAAGAATCCGGTAATGGCCAAAGCACGTGCCTGGTCCTCGGGGAGACCGCGCGAGCGAAGATACCAGAGTGACATGTCATCGAGATGCATCACGGTGACCCCGTGACTGCAGCGTACATCATTGGTGGTAATCGCGAGCTCGGGCAAAACATCAATAACTGCCTGTGGTGAGAGTAAGAGAGCTTTGCCATGTTGGTAGCCCTGGGTAGCCGTAGCATGAGGGCCCACCTTCAGCAAGCCGCGATACAGAGCGAGTGCCCGCCCTGTCGCCGCGGCCCGGGCCTTAACTTGAGCCTGGGTGCGTTGACCATGATGGTGTACGGTCACAGCAATATCCGCTTGCGTAGTGCCTCCCCCCATCATCAAATGGTGGATAGCAACGCGCGCGTCGTCTCCTACTAGCTCCACCCGCAGCTTCGCGTTGAGGAAATCGTTGTGCGCCTGCAGTGCCCAGTAAGTAAATACGCTGCCCGCCGCTTGCTGCACAAAGAGGCGGCGCACACCAAATTGCTGCCCAGCGACACTTTCGACTAGGTTTAATTCTGCCCCGGCCCCGAGAACAATCCACTGGAGTTGACTTACAAAGCCCGTGGCCGATTTTGTTGCCAGAGCTACCACCTCTTGCCGCGTCCCTGCCGGAACATACCACACTACCGGAGCTTGATGATCACTATGCGCTAATTGCCAGTTGAGGTAGGCATCACTGCGCGCCCAAGAGAGTAGCCGCTCTTGATCACGCGTTTCTAAATACACCCCTGTTGCTGGTTGGAATACAAATTTCTCAAGGGGAATTTCCCGTACATCACGGTAAGGAGGCGTAACATGAAAAGCCGTGCCATACCGCGCCGCCGCCTGGGTATTACTGGGTAGTTGCCGTCTCGCCCTATTTTGTAGGTACTGCCACGACGCCGCAACGGGCGCTCTGTTGGAGAAAGTAAGAGGCACAATAATTTAGCCCACCGAACCTTCCATCTCGAGCGTAATTAATCGGTTGAGTTCAACCGCGTACTCCAGCGGTAGCTGCTTCACTACCGGTTCAATAAATCCCGAAACAATCATCTGGGTCGCTTGTTCATGGGATAACCCTCGGCTCTGCAAGTAAAATAATTGCTCGGCCGAGATCCGGCCCACCGTTGCCTCATGACCAATATCAACTTTCTCCTCTCGGACATCCATGTAGGGAATGGTATTACTAGTAGAAATTGCATCGAGAATCAACGCATCGCAACTCACCGCAGAAGTGACATGATGCGCGCCCCGATTAACTTTGAGTAATCCCCGATAAGTCGTAATCCCACCATCTTGGGAGATGCTTTTCGCAATAATGGTCGAACTCGTATGCGGCGCCAGGTGGATCGCCTTACTGCCAGTGTCTTGGTTTTGCCCGGCTCCGGCAAAGGCGATGCCAATAAAGTCTGCAGCCGCCCCCTCGCCGAGTAAGACCGCCGCCGGGTAGAGCATGGTCACCCCACTCCCTAAGTTGCCATTCACAAATTCAATAACGCCATCCCGCTCAACCAGTGCCCGCTTCGTATTTAAGTTATAAGTATTTTTGCTCCAGTTCTCAATGCTCGAGTACCGCACCCGCGCGCCGGCCTTAACATAAATTTCGACGCAGCCCGCATGAAGATTACTCACCGAGTGCTGCGGCGCGCTACATCCCTCAATGTAATGCACTTGTGCCCCTTCATCCGCAATAATCAAGGTGTGTTCAAACTGCCCCATGCCCGGCGCGTTCATCCGGAAGTATGCCTGCAAGGGCAACTCCACCGTCACTCCCGGCGGCACGTAGATAAAGGTCCCCCCGGAAAAAACCGCGGCATGCAGCGCCGCAAACTTGTGGTCATTAATCGGTACACAACGCGTCATAAAATAGGGTTGGACGAGGTCAGGGTACTTGCGGAGAGCAACATCAAAGTTTTCAAAAATAACCCCGAGCTTTTCCCACTGCTGTTGCAGATTATGATAAGCCATCGTCGCCTCGTATTGCGCGCCGACGCCACCCAAAGCAGTACGCTCGGCCGCCGGAATGCCAAGCTTCTCAAACGTCGCCCGAATATCAGCCGGTACATCGGCCCAGCTTTTGCTCTCCTTCTGACCCGGATCAGCAAAATAGGTAATCTTGTCTAAATCAAGTTGGCACAGATCAGGTCCCCAGGTAGGGAGTGGCCGCGCTTGGCAGTAGGCTAAGCCGACGAGCCGCTTCTCTAAAACCCAGGCTGGTTCCTGCTTGTAAGCAGAGAGTGTACGCACGGTCTCTTCGTTTAAACCAGGGGTCGTGGCAAAAACAAAATTGGCTCTATTAGCCACGGGGGATACTGCCTGCTTCGTGCTCAATGCTCCGGTCGCCATAGCGCGCTCTCTAAATATAAAAATATAACAACCAAAGCAACACCATACCAGAGAACTACCTCAAGCCCCAGGGCAAATCTTATTGGTCGCTCACAGGCGGAGAGATATTGTCATCTTTTTTATCACCCGCAAACATCACTAAGGAAACAATCACTGACAAAATACCGACAATAATTTGGATCCACGGTGTGCCATCAGTCAGCGCCGTCAAGCGAGAATAAACCTCGGGAATGAGGTGCACTAACCCTCCAACCAAAAGTAGCACCGCTGCCCACAAGTTCAAACTCTTCTCTTTGGTAACCACATCTCTCACCTCCGATCAAAAATTACTTTAGGTAAGGCTGTTTTTAGTATATGGGGGTCTTCTCCAAAAAGGAAATTGTGGCTAGGCAACACCCTCGTGGCCATTCTTACCTTTTCTTTTTTTCGCCTAACAATGAAGCTCCACGGGCTCACGCCCGTGGCTTTCGGCGAAGTGGGGTAAAGAGCGGCAGACCGTAAAGACAATGATTTCCGCAATCCCCATTGCTTAAAGGCTGCACAAGGCCCACCCGCACGAGAGGCAGCGCGTACATCCTTCGGCCGGCTGCAAGGTACCATCACACTCGGGACAAATACCAGCTTGAATTTTCGCGCGGGCTATTTCCGCTCGCTCGGCCCCAGTCAGCTCCGTCCGCGGCGGCAGCGTCGGCGCTGTCACGAGCGTTTCTGTTTGCACAGCAATGCGTTCGCGGACCGGGGCCGGCGCGGGTGAGACAGAGGGAGCATAGGCATAATTAGTCCCCGAGATAGGACTAACATAATCGCGGGGGGCCGCTTCCCGGGTCCGGGCGTGGCTAGCCTCGGGTGTAGCCTGGACCGGGTTGCTTGGTGTCGCTGCTACCATGGACTTAGCTTCTTCTTGCTTGTCCTTGCTCTTGTCTTTGTTGAGGTTCAAGACTTGCAAGTCGCGGCTGCCATCACGATACACAGTCATACCTTTACAGCGCAGCTTCCAACCCAGAATATATCCGGCACGCACATCCTCATGCGTCGCTTCATTGGGGAAGTTACATGTCTTAGAAATCGAATTGTCGACATGCTTCTGGAAGGCAGCCTGCATCCGGATGTGGTCTTCCGCCTTAATATCCATGGCGGTAACATACACGCGCTTCATATCGTATGGAATTTCCGTAATATTCTGCAGTGATCCTTCTTCGATAATGCGGTTAATCAATTCTTCCGTATAGAGTCCGCGCTCTTTCAACTCTTTCTCCAGAAACTTGTTGACATAATGCAAACTAACCTTGCCGCCTAAGATACCTTTATAGTGATAGGCCAAGGCAAAAAATGGCTCCACCCCACCAGAACAGTCAAACATCATGGCAATCGTGCCGGTCGGCGCCACTGTCGTTAAGGCAGCATTGCGCATCTTTACCCCCTGGTCGGCAAAGACTGACAATTCCCAGTTACCAAAGGTACCCTTTTCCTGCGCCAGTTTTTGACTGGTTTGATGTGACTCGTCCTGAATAATGCTCATGACTCGTTCGGCCATCGCAAAACCTTCAGGCGCGTTATAGCCCAGGCGTAATTGATAAAGCAAGTCAGCAAAGCCCATAACCCCGAGTCCTAAGCGGCGGTTGCCGACAGCCGTTCGCTGAACCCGGTCGACAGCAAAGCCATAGGTATCAACCACGTTATCAAGCATGCGGGTAGAGATGCGGGTCACTTCGCGCAGTCGCTCTTCATCGAGCTGGCCATGCTTAGCAAATGAAGCGAGATTAATTGAGCCTAAGTTACATACATCACCATCATGAAGGAATTGTTCGCCGCACGGGTTGCAGGTTTCAATCCGGCCCAAGCGAGGCACCGGGTTAGTGCGGTTAACCTCATCTAAGAAGACGGCTCCCGGTTCGCCATTATTCCAGGCGTGCGAAACTATTTCGTCAAAAATTTCTCGGGCCGTCATTTTTTCTTCGATCACTTCTTCCACAATGCCACGCGCGTTGCGTTTCACTCGTCGCGGGTACATTTTGACGCCCTGCCACTCACACATCCATGGTTCGTCCAAATTCCGGTCGACCGCTTCCATAAAAGCGTCAGTCAGCCCCACTGAAATATTAAAGTTAACAATTGATCCTTCCCGCTCCTTGCAGTGCAAGAAATCGAGAATATCGGGGTGGTCAACGCGCATCACGGCCATGTTGGCACCATGGCGATTTTGCTGCTGAATGATTCCAAAGGCAGTGTTATACACTTGGAGGAAAGAAACTGGACCGCTTGCTCGTCCTTGAGTACGGCTGGCCCGCATGCCGGCGGGGCGCAGCAAGTGAAAGGCAAAACCTAAACCCGAGCCTTGCTGCTGCAGCAAGGTAGCCTCTTTGAGCGTTTCAAAGATACCCGCCATACTGTCTTCAAAATGGAGGACAATACAATTGGCGACTACCGGTGTACTCGCCCCGGCGTTCGTAATAGTCCGGCCGGCTGGGGTAAATTCAAAGTTGGCTAAAACTTCGTAAAACTTTTCCTGCCATTCATCAATTTCTTCACCGCTCTTGCCATATCGTCGTTCAACATTGGCGAGGTGAGCCGCCACCCGGGCAAACATCTCTTCGGGAGTTTCGAGCGGGTTGCCATCATCGTCTTGCTGGAGATAACGCTTGGCAACTACCTGCAACGCGTTAAGAGAAAAGGGTAGCTTAGTCGTCCGTCCATTCAAGATTTGCCTCTGCGCATCCCGCACCTGGCGATGTTCTTCGCGATAAAGAATGTACGCTTTGACTGTTTTGGCCAAGCCTTCTTCAATCAGCGCTACTTCCACCAAATCTTGGACTTGTTCTACCTCCGGCACAAATCCTGGCTTACGCGCCGCCAGCGCATTAAGCTGATCAACGACGCGTTGGGTTAAGCGCTGCGCTATCTCTGGACTACCTTCCCCCGTTGAAGCAAAAGCGGAGATTACGGCACGAGTAATTTTGAGAGGGGAAAATGCGACCACATTTCCATCCCGCTTGCGAATTTCTGTCAACATACAAGTATGAAAGAAAACTGAAGGATAAAAGCAGTATCCTTAAATAAAGAGCTCTGCCCACCCTTTAAACAGCAGGGCTCTTCTTTAAGACACTGGAGGTTCCTACCATGCTCTAATATTGCAAGTTAAAGAATAGTAGAAAAATAGAGAGCCTTATTACTATACCGCAACTTCGGGCACCCGAAAAGAAAAAGTACAAGCGGTGTAGAATTGCCATGAACAAAAAAAGAACATGACTAAAAGTAGCTCAATAGCAAGAAATTTTCGGAAATGGTGCTGAAGAAATATCTTCGACGTCACCCCGGGCAAATATTATAGTAAATTTTTATCCACAGGCTGCGCTTAGTCTTTAAGGGACAGGAAAATTAAGCGCAGCCAGGAGCGTTGTGCGCAGCAAACTAATGCCTTCCAGGACACCGCTGGTCGGCAGATTAAACGGTGTATCCGTTAAGGAATACACGCGGCCTTGCCGTACCGCGCGCAGTTGTTGCCACCCCGGGCGGTGCATGAGCTTTTTCTTAAATTGCATCCGCTGCCTTGTCCAATCCCTCCCTGGCGGCAAACAGATATGCTGAACGATAATGTCCGGGTCAGCCCCTACAAGCTCTGCTAAAGTAACCGCCCGCGATGGCTGCCCCGCGCTCGTTAACACAGCTTGGGCCCCCGCACTCGCCACAATATCCGGCACCCAGTTGCCAGCTACAAAGGGAGGTTCATGCCACTCCTCCATGTACACGGTCGGTCTTAGGCCACGATATCGCGGTGACAGCTCAGTCAAACGGCGCAAAAAGTCACGCTGCAATTCCTGGCCCTTTTGTTCTCGACCAACGCAGGCTCCCAGTTGGGCGTACGTTGTACCAATCTCTGTTAGCCGGCGCGGATCAAGATGCAGGACCTTAAAACCAGCCGCCCGCAGCCGCACACTTCCACGGTGTTGGACAATCGTAGCTGTAACGATGAGATCAGGCTTGGTGGCGGCAAGCTTGGCTTCATTGAGTGCAGAAAATGACCCAACCGCCTTGCGTTGGCGCAGAGCCAAAGGCAGAGGGCACAGCTGCGTACAGGCAATTATCTGATCCTCGACCCCCATTTCCTGGAGCATCGTGGTCACCGAAGGAGCTAATGAGGCAATGCGCATACTACTATACTAAAGCGTCGCCGGGCTGTTTGCCCATGACGACCAGAGCAGGGATCAGACATTGGCTTGCGCTCGAAGAAAAATAACCTTGTCTTTAAGGTCTCTTACCATCCACACTAATGGTATGTCCCCGCGCATTACGGCTATTGTCCCGACCTACAACGAAGCCAAGCGTCTGCCAACTGTCCTTAAAGTACTCACTACTTTTCCTCGCTTCCATGAAGTTATCGTTGTTGATGATGGCTCGACTGACGCCACCGCCACCGTTGTCCAGAGTTTCCCAGTCCGTTACCTTCGCCACTCCCCAAATCAGGGTAAGGGCTACGCCATGGATCAGGGTGTGCAGGCAGCTGCCGGTGATATAATATTTTTCTGTGACGCCGACGTGCGCGGCTTAACCCATGAAATTATCACCGCTACCGTGACCCCCGTCACCACTAGCAGAGTCGAGATGTTCATTGCCATGCGCAACCGCAAGATCTATTTCTTACATTTCGTTTTAAACATCATTCCCCTCCTGGGAGGCGAACGGGCCATCACCAAACGGCTGTGGCAGAAGATCCCTGCCTACTATAAACAACGCTTTCGGATTGAAGCCGCTCTCAATTTTTTTGCTACTCATGAGGGCCGCGGATTTTCTTACCAAGTCTTTCCTGGTCTCTCTCAAACCATTAAGGAAAAGAAACTGGGATTCTGGCCTGGGCAACTGGCACGCTGGCGCATGATCCGTGATGTGATTGCCGCTGAATTGCACGTCCGTCAGCACTACGTCCGCGAATATCTGGTAAAAACAGCTAAGACTTAGGGAACGAGGCGTGTTCATTAATCTGACTCAACCAGGGCTACCAGCCGCCGAGAGAAGTGACGAGCACAGATCGCAAGGGAGTACCCAACATTCCGCGAGAGGCTCACGGTAAGAAAAAAGTGCGGGCTAGCTCCCAATACGCCGGGTTATTGTTTTTTTCTTTCTCCCAGTACCAGTATTCACTCCCCCACCAGTAAGCCAGAGGCAGCTGGGTGCGCCGCGCAAATTGCTGCAACACCCACAAACGACGGACCGGAAAAGCCGCTTCGCGCTCCGCCGCTGACATTTGCACAAACGGCTTCGCTCCCCACGGCTCACCCTGGAGTTCAGAAATAATCACCCCTTTACCCCGAACAACACCAACGAGACGGGCCTTAAGCCGGTAGAACCAAGCCGGCATAAGATAATCATAGGCAAAGAGCCGCCCTGTCCGCTGTGAGAAAACAGTTCGATACATCGTCGTCCCAAAAATATCACCAAACTGCGCTGTCTCAAGCCACCAGCTAAGCTCGCCTGAATCAGTCACTAAAATTGGCTGGGTATCAAGATCACGAATAGTCTCTTGCTGCTGACGCAGATACAGCGCATCGGGCGGCGGGCAAATACCGAAATCAAAAAAAGGTTCATTTTCGAGCTGCCACATTGTCAGACTAGGATGGTCCCGGTAGCGCCGGGTGACCACCGCGAGCATGGCCAGAGCATGTGATTGCTGCTCTGCTTCTGATAAGTCGCGGGCCCAGGCGGGTATATGACACTCCGGCCAACGCGGTAATTTCCGGCCCACGGCCAGCACTACTTCCGCGTCGTAGTGCTGCGCCATATCCATTTGGTAATCAAGGTCCGCAAAATCAAATTTTCCTGACTCGGGCTCAATCTCATCCCAGTAGGCAGCCAAACGCAGGTGCTTCACGGCTAAATCTTCTAAGAGCGCCCGATATGTCACTTGCCAATCGAGCCCGAGGCCGACCGCCTGCCGAGGAGAAAAGGTAACACCATACACCTGCTGGAAAGACCCCGCCTGCGGCCAGGTTAACAGGAGGCCACCGACAATGAGTACACCGCTTAAAATTAATCCCAGACCAAGCCCCACCGGCAGCAGCTTCATACAATAAGTCCTAAACCCGCGGCAACACAGAGAATGCCGGCAAATTTTTGCATGAGGGCCACTCGTCCTAGCTCCTCTCGCCACAACCCAGGCAACCAATATGAGATGGCAGCTGCCAAGATTAGTAAAAAAATGTATTGCATGCCCTGCAGGGCATTGACAATCGCCACACTGCCGAGGCTGATGGCATAATGCTGCAGCAGAAAAGCGCTACCGGCGAGCACTTTGTTGCTGACAAAGATGACGGGTGCCAAGAAGCTGGCACGAGTCTTGGGCGAAGAGACAACACGCGACGAGGAGCGAAAACGAAGAACCAGGGGACCAAGCACAATCAGGGCCACAGCTGCCTCAATCAGCCGACTGTAAATAAAGACGGGTAAAAATGCTTCCGTCGCATCATAAAGATATTTGACAATCACAAAATGAAAGGCAAAGAAAAGACCCGCGCCCAGGGTTAAGCCTTTCACAGAGCCAGGCAAGGGCTGGCTGTGGCCAAAACGCAGTGATAACAGTGCTCCTCCTGCAAGTAATAAAACAATTGCCAGGAATTGTTGTGTCCTGACTATCTCCCCTAAAGCTCCCATGGCAATAATCACGGTAAAGAGAGCCACCGCTGAACCGGTCAGCGGGACAACACGGGTTGCTTCGGTCGCTTTCAGAGCCGTGAAAAAAAGCCACAGCGCTACAATTCTCGCTCCCCCCGCCACCAATGCCCAGCCAAGAATAAATGAGCTCCAGGGTAAACTAACAAACGGTAGGAAAACAATCACGCCGCCCGTGATGACTGCCGAGTAAAAAGTATATCGCAGAGGCTGTGCCACAACACTCTTACCCGAAAGCAAACTCTTATCAACGATCAAGACGAGCGCATTACCCAAATGAGCCCCCAGTGCGAGAAAGAGCCAAATCATGTGGTATTCAGTATATCGTTTTTCCGGGGGCGTGCGTACTCTCCCATCAGTGTCGCCGCAATGATTGTTCAATAATCGCCTTGTACGCGTAGGCACTCGGCCGCGGCAGTCGCTGCTGTGTCTGATAATCAACTGCTACTAAACCAAACCGGGGAGTGAAGCCATCAGCCCATTCAAAATTATCGAGAAGTGACCAATGCAAATAGCCGCGCACGTCCACGCCCACCGCTTGTGCCTGCTCAATGGCCCGCAGGTGGGAACGGATAAAATCAGGGCGTTGACTATCGGTGGTGTCCGCCACTCCATTTTCTGTAATATAAATCGGCAGATTATACGACTGCAGCGCCTTGAGGATGTGAGTCAGCCCTTCAGGCCTGATTGGCCAGCCCAGATCAGAAGTCGCTCCTGACCACGGCTGATTATACATAAAAGGCCAGCGCCATGCTGCCCGCTTAGTGACCGAAAAATAGTAATTAATACCTAGGTAATCATGCGCGCCGCGGGTCAGCGCGTACCAACGCTGCTTGGAACCCCAGTTAAGCACCGCGACCACAAACCGGTCAGCGCGCGAAGTCGGTCGAGCCGGGAAATAGCCAATGACACTATGGGCCATCCCCACCCGGGCACGGGGCAGATAGCGATGAATAACGTGATAGGCCTGGATGTGCGCCGCGGCCATGTGGTCAATGACTGTCAGCACCCGCTGCCAACTATGCTCGTGCGGTGGCCAGCGCTTATGCCAATAACTCATCGTCGCGTAGACATGTGGTTCATTGATTGTCACCCAGTAATCCACTAAATCTCCCAGCTCCTGTACGACGCGCTCGACATACTGGGAAAAAAGCGCCGCCGCCGAGGCGTCGGCCCAACCTCCAGCCTGGGCAAACCAGAGCGGATTAGTAAAATGGTGCAGCGTTACAAACGAGGTGAGCGATTCGCGTTTGAGTGTTAGTAAAACCTGTCGATAGTGCGCCAGCGCTCGTGAGTTATACACTCCCGGCCGAAGCTCAATTCGGCTCCACTCAAGCGAGAGGCGATGAGCATTGTGGCCCAATTGTCGAGCGAGAGCAAAGTCCTCGCCATACCGCTCGTAGTGTTCGCAGGCTCGGCCGGAGCGAAAAGTGACTGGCCGTTGCTTCTCCCACGCCCACCAGTCGTTGTGAATGTTACCTCCCTCCACTTGATGGGCGCTGGTGGCCGCACCCCAGAGGAACGCCGTATTCATACCGCTAAAGCGTGAGCGATTCCTCTCTTTAGGAGAGCCGGTTGAGCGAAGACGGCGGTGAGGGCGGTTCTTGTTCCCGGACCAGTAACCACCCGACCACTATCAAAAGCAGTATGGCAACAGTCGGCACGAGGTGAAGCCGCGCCTCAAGTTCTGGCAAACGGAGCTCGGGGCTCGTGAGGTAAAATCGATACATTCCCCACCCTCCACCCACTGTCACTACAAAAGCAAGGCCGAGCAAGAAACGAATAACCGTAGTATGCTTCATTGTTGCAGTATACCATCTTTATTCCTACCTCACTTCTTCCTCCAAACTACCTTACAAGTAACAGAATACCCGCGGCGGACCCGTGGGTATTCTTATAAAGAACCATGTCGATAATCTTTGTGCTGGGATGAGCTGCCTGGTTGAGCCGCACCGGACAAGAAGGTAGGCAGATGGGCCTACTACATGATTAAGAAGTACTATGGACAGCTTAAGCCAAGCTTTTCTCTCTAGAGATGAGCACGCACAACACTTTGTCGCTGACGTAACCGATTGAGAGCAGAATTCTGTAACTGGCGCACTCGCTCTCGACTAATCCCAAACTCTTGTCCAATATCTTCAAGAGTATGAGGATCATTATCTCCGAGACCGAAACGCAATTCAACGATCTTCTTCTCTCGCGACGGCAGTGTCGAAACGGCCTGGCGAACCGTATGGCGGACGATCTCTGTCCGGGCGACTTGATCAGGCTGCGGGGCTTCAGCGTCTTCCAGGAGATCTTGTAATTGCGTCTCTTCACTATCTTCCCCTCCCCGGACCGTGCGATCAAGTGAGACAATATCCGCTGACGATTCCTCTAAACGATGAATTTCTGGCAATGAGAGGTGCATCTCACCGGCCAGTTCTTGGGCCGTTGGTGTGCGGCCGAGAAGCTGGTACAGACGCTGACGAGTTCGCTGCATTTGGAGCACACGATCAACCACATTTTCGGGAAGACGAACAATCCGCCGTGACTTTAAAGCTCTCAAGATCGCTTGCTTAATCCAATAGACACCGTAGGTTGAGAAACGCGTTTTCCGCTCTGGTTTAAAACGATCAACAGCCCGCATCAAACCAAGGTTGCCTTCTTGGATAAGATCCATCAATATGTCCGGGTCATTCGCCGGGGCATACTTCTTGGCAATATTCACAACGAGTCGCAAGTTAGCGCGCATCATCCGCTGCCGCGCTGCTTCGTCATTATACGTTTGGATGCGTTCCGCTAAAGTTTGTTCCTGTTCAGGGGTGAGTAGTGGAGTTTGTCCAATTTCTTGCAAGTATTGAGAGAGAATTGAGCCGGATTTTTTGCTGGTAAGTTCAGGCATAACATAGTTCACTTAAGGGCAAAAATAGCTATACATCTGTCCTTCTCACAATTAATAATGTGTTTAAAGAACCACTTTGTGGTACTGTCGATGGCTCTTTAAATTTACAGGAATCGTCCTGGCAACGTGACGGCAAGTAAATGGCCGCCTCTACTATATACTTTTCCGTAATCGGCCGCCGCCGTC
Organism: Candidatus Anderseniibacteriota bacterium; assembly: GCA_040900375.1. GTDB lineage: Bacteria > Patescibacteriota > Andersenbacteria > UBA10190 > UBA10190 > JBBDZC01. The sequence continues at coordinate 13,544 of JBBDZC010000015.1, forward strand.
AAGAACGCCAAGCGGATGATTGACAGCTCTGCCTGACACTACCCGCTTCATCAATGAAATATTTTTCGCGCACGGCAGCCGCTTCTACCTAAAAACTGGTTACAGCCAAAGTCTATGAAACATACATTGTTGCTAAGTACCGACAGCCCCATCTAAACACGCTCGACATAGGTCCCCGTTCGGGTGTCGATGCGAATAATATCCCCCTCGTTAATAAACAGTGGCGCTTTGACACGCCGCCCTCCCTCAATCACGACTTCTTTCATGACATTAGTAGAAGTATCGCCCCGGATACCAGGCGGAGCTTCAATTACTCGACGCTCAATCTTGATCGGCATATCAAGACTGACCGGCTTGCCCTCGAAGAAGAGAATTTCGATTGTCTGTCCCTCCAGTAAATATTGGAGGAGATCGCCCAGAAGTGCTGCTGATAGTTCAATCTGTTCGTAGGTACTTTGGTCCATAAACGTGTAGACATCGCCACTGCCAAAGAGATACTGGAACCCTTTGCGCTCAATCTCTGCTTCTGGCACCTTATCTGACTGCTGAAAAGAATGTTCTCGTGTCTGCCCAGTTTTAATGTGCTTAAGAATAGAACGAACCACCGGCTTGCGTTGTTGCTTACGCAAAAACTCTGCCGAGACCACCACGTACGGCTCACCATCTAAATTAATCATTTTGCCCTTACGAATGTCGTTAAGCCCTAACATAGCGTAGTTACCATAGCGCAGGATACGGGTGTTTGACTAGATGCTCTACTGCCCCTCCGCAAACGTGCAGTCAGGGAGGAGCGAAACCCGTGTCCCATCGTTCATTAAACAATTTCGGCCTGGCGTCAGCACTCTCGCCATTCCCGGCATAGGTGACAAAGACTCTTCGAGCCGCGGCGCAAAGACACTTTCGACCGGCGGCGTAATCTTGAGCGGTGGAAAATGCGGTAAAGACATGCTCCTGTCATCAGCCAGCAGGGGACGCACGCTGGGCTCTTCTCCTCCCTCTGGCAACTGGAAAAAAGCCAGCCAGCGAGATGCAGAAAACGGCCCAAAGGTCGCATAACCCGCTCCCAACAATATGCCGCCCAGCAGGAAGATGGTTAAAATAAGAATCCGCACGGTGCGCCACAATACCATATATGTCTTTGCCCGCTCTTAAAATAAATTCTGACAACAACCAACCTCTCTCTCTACTCTTGTACGCCCCAAATGTCAACCCATTCGACTCCACGGTCTAAAGGCCGTGGCTTGCTTAAGGGTTGACTCTAAAGCCGCGCGTATCTCCACCCTGAAGGGTGGAGCTTGCGCGAGTCGAAGAGTCAACCTGAGTTAGTCGAAGGGTGAGCCGATCGAATGGGTAAGTCATGAGCACTTACCCAGAAAAATTTAGTTGCCCCCTGATCTCCCTCGCCTGCTCCTGAACTCATATTTCTTGGAACTTCTGGCATAGCTATGTACACTAAATAAAGGTGATATTAAATCATAACTACTTCTTTATAAGGAGGTGAGTTAGATATGATGGGAACATGTAAGAGCTGTGGCGCAGAGAATGTAGAAGTCAACGAGCAGGGTTTGTGTGCTAATTGCGCCGCTAAGACGGATGGACAAGCAGGTGGACCAGGAAGTGCGGATACTCCTGGTGGGGACATGGCAGCTGCCTAATACCCTAAACTCGTCGACGAGTTCTTAACCTTACAAACCCCAGCCCTTATTCAGAGGCTGGGGTTTTGTTATGTTGGGACCTTATTTATAGCACTAATTGGTGCCCATGTTGGCGTAACCAGCGCCGGTGCTGCGCGTAGCTAGGATCCCAGGCCGATACCATCTGCCAAAAGGCAGGCGAGTGGTTAGCATGCTGCAGGTGGGCGACTTCATGAGCGGCTACTGAATAAGCTATTACCTCCGGTCCCAGGACTAACCGCCAGTTAAATGACAGGCGGCCTTGTCCAGAACAACTCCCCCACTGGGTAGTCTGCTCGCCAATGCGAATCGACCGAATATGAATTCCCCGGGGGGCACCAAGCTCCTGGCAAACACGGGAGAAATATTCCCGCGCCTGCCGGCGGTACCAGCGGGCGAGCACCGGTCGGATAAGGGTTTGCGGGTGAGTGGTAACAGTGAGATAGCTTCCGGCAAGCTCCACTCGAGAACGACGGCTCTGCTCCCGCTGGCAGAGTGTCAAAATATACTCGTGCCCAAGCAGTGGTAGATACTCGCCTGCCGTAAATGTCCGCCGCGGTATTGTCCGGCCACGAACTTGGTAGCGATCAAGACAGCGCTGGAGCCAGGCTTTTTTGTGGGCAACAAATTGATGGGCAACCGACCCTGACATGCGCCACGGTAGCACGACTTCAATCTCACCGCGCGCGTCAACATGTAGTAAAACATGCCGTGCTCGTCGGCTCCGGCGTACGCCATAGGCATGCTGCTGCCCATCTGCCAGGATGGTATAATGCCAAGACACAAGAGCAGAGGCTCGCTTATTTTTTTCTTTACCTTTACGACGCATTTGGGTATGGTTCATGCATGTTTAAATTATGGCCAAAGAAAAAAGCAGACAGTGATGAGTCAACTCCCGCCCTGCGCTGGGATGAGCGAGCAACCCAGGGACTAGAGCAGGCCTTGAGCCAGGCTCCAGTGCCTGGCCCCTTAAAAGGCCGCGTTAAAAAGGAATTAGTCCAGGCGGCTGAAGATGCTGCTCGCCAGAACAAACATACCACCGTAACCGCTGAAGATCTCATGCAGGGCCTCTTGGCCAAATTACCCGCTTCGATGCGCAACCGGGTCGAAGACGCCCTTAGCGGCGGGCCTGATAAACTTCAGGCACTTCAAAAAGATCTCGAGAATCAGAAATAGTCTTGAACATCATCTGGATATTCGGGAAAATGTTTTTCCACCTCGCTTAAGCTAAATTGCGCGGCAATTGCCTCGGGCTCTTCCCGCGCCAGTAAGAACGTAAAGGTCGCTTGCACCAATTCGTGCGGCTCCACGTCGCCACCGTATCGTTCGTACTCATCCTCCGACACACTAACACCATACTCGCCAACCACTTCCTCGTCCTCACGAAGCATCACTCGATACTCGAGCGGTTCTTCGCCTACTTTTTCAACAACAATGTCAGGCATACTGGTTAAAAGTCTTCTGGCTGGTCATACCCCGTAGAGCTACTTCGATATGTCCGGCGTAGGCCGGACAGCGGTGAGGGAGAGCGGTGACTGACAAATAAGGTTGGTAGGTATTATATCCATAGACTTAAAAACCAGGGTGATCGAGGTGATTCTACAGGGCATGGTTGCTATTTTAACCAACACTAAAAAGACAGCAAGCGACAGTTCTTCACATGGGCTGGCAGCCCCTTAAAATCGTTATCGGGCCTCCTCGCCGCGTTCCACCTGTATTTGTTGGTAAATCTTTTCCGCATGCCGAAAATCATCAGGGGTATCTAAGTCAGTGCTGGTACGAGGGTCTAACACGTACCCATGAATATTGTCGCCCCAGACATTGTCGTACTGTAAACACTCGGGACGGAGAACAAATTTTCGCCGTGTGATATCAATTTGTCCATCTTGAAAGTACACCGGAAAGAGCTCTTGGATTTTCTGCCGAGGTTGATCAGGCCCGCGCTGCCGGCGGTACTTGCTATCAAACACGGGAATTAATTTGCCATCTTTCTGTCGCTGCCACATTTTATAAGGGTGCAGCGGCGTGGGAATAACACTCTTGAGTCCATCGGCCCCTGTCTGCTGCAGGTGAGTAATGGCTTCATCAATGTCAGCGGGAAACCGCAAGGGGCTGGTCGGCCGTAAATTGACGAGCAGTTCGGGTATCCAATCAAACTCGGCTTCCATCCAAGTGACCGCGTGGTGGTAAAATCCGGCGTCCCCGCTGGTAGGCTGGGAATATTCACTCGGGCGCGGGGCTACCAGTGCTCCCAACTTCCGGGCTTCGTCGGCGATCTCGGCATCTTCGGTAGAAACAATCACCGCATCAATTTTCTCGGCCGCCAACGCTACTTCTACTGCCCACGCCAGCAGCGTTTTACCGCCTAGTTTTTGCAGGTTCTTCCAGGGAGTACTTTGTTTTCCGGCGCGGGCTGGGATAATCGCTACCACCTCGACTGGCTCTCGCTTGGGGTTACTGACTTTATTTTTCATGCTTGCTTATTACCATGTCCTCGACAAAAAACCAAGCGCCACCCACACTAACAACAACCTCATTATGGCGTTACCCTCTCGTCCCCTTGGCAATAACTCACTCTTTGTTTCATTGCTCGGTTTAGGCACGGTTGAAATCGGGCTGCCGTATGGCATTGGCGTGAGCGACTTGCCGAGTGAAGCAGAAGCTGAACGGATTTTGAGAACGGCAGTCGAGCTTGGTATCACCTATATTGATACCGCTCGCGGCTATGGGGTGGCGGAGGAGCGGATTGGAAAATCGGGCGTAGGTAAGTTCCCGGGAGTTGTTATCGGCACGAAATGCGCGCAGTTTTTAAAACAGGAACCAAATCTACACGGAATGGAACTGGAGCAAAGAATCCGCGAAGAAGTTGATGTGAGCCGTAAGAATCTTAATCAAGAAACCCTGCAATTACTCCAGCTCCATATTGAGTTGGCCAACTACATTGATTACCGCGAACTCATAGAGATTATGCAAAAATTGATTGCGGAAGAAAAAGTCGCGCATGTCGGCATCGCTACCCGTGACGAAGCAGGGCCGCTTAATGCTTTGCAGAGTGATTTCTTTACCACAGTGCAGACCGCCTACAACATTTTAGACCAACGGATGGCTAAAAATGTTTTGCCGAAAGCTCAAGAAAAACATGTTGGTATTATTAGTCGCTCCGTGTTACTCAAAGGGGCTCTTACCCCCGCCGCCCAGAAACTGCCAGAGGTACTCGCGCCACTCAAAGAAAATGCTCAAAAAGCGGCAAAGATTGCCCAAGATGCCGGCCTTGATTTACCGGCTCTAGCTCTACGATTTGTCATCTCCAACCCCGCTGTTTCTACCGCGCTCATTGGCACAGTCACCCCGGCGCACTTACAAACGGCAATTGCCGCTACTCAAGCCGGCCCACTTCCGCCTGATATCCTCCAGGCCCTCTATGGCCTGGCGATTAATGATCCGGCGCAAGTCGATCCGGCTAACTGGCCGCTAGTTTAAAAGAGTGTGATTAAAGAAATAGCTCTCACAAAAACCGCAGTTTCGGCAAGAGCTTATAGTAGGTGGCTTACTCTACTCTACCCCAAAGATCTTTGCTTGCAGCGGCGCCAGGACTTTACTGCGAGGGAGCAAGTCTCTGATAACTGTAAAGCGAGGGTCACGAAAATCACTTGGGTCAAGTCCTATTTTCTCTAAACGGAAGTAGAGTCCACTACGCGTTAAGCCAAGGCTGCGACTAATCACGTTTATTTGAGCACCTGGCTGTTGGCGATACTCGATCAGTATTTTTCGCGTCTGAACAAGTCCGCGAAGGAAGTGGTGTACATCAGTAATCAGCTCTGCATTACCAGCCATAAAGGCTTTTCTTAGCTCACTACTAGCTTGATGATACAGTTGACCTATGGCTTTCTGCTCTTCCCCCCAGAAAGTTTGTACGCTTTCCTCGTATGTCACAAATGAACCACCTTCGTCTTTGGGCATAATAGGAACTCCCTTACAATTTAAAGTACGCTTTCGAAGTGCCTACTCAAAAGATGTAGGGCTTTAGTACAAAGAACCCCTTCGTATTATTACCATACTGGAGAAGGATCTACTATAACAACCTCCTTAACCTTTTTTAACTGGGCGGGTGGCACGGTCAGGTTTTGTCTCGCTCGGCATCGTTTCCGGAGGGTGCCACCCTGAATTTATGAAGGGTGGGACGGCCGGAACTAGATGCAAGCCGAGTACAAAACCTGCCGTGACAGGACCCGCCTTACCACGCCGTCCATCCCCCATCCACCACTAACTCCGCTCCGGTCATATAGCTGGCCGCGTCTGATGCCAGAAAAACGAGTGGTCCACCCACTTCTTCTGGCTTGGCCATGCGCCCCAGGGGCGTGCGTAAGCCGTATTGTTCCTGGAAGGCCGCGTCGTGCTCCTTGAAGACACCACCGAGCGTAAGTGTATTAGCGCGAATGCCTTGGGCGCCGTAGGTAGTAGCCAGCCATTTGGTGAGCATGCGCACCCCACCCTTAGTAATCGCGTAGTCCACAGGTTTTTGCGCGCCCGCCGGATAAATCCGCTGATCAGGCCCGACCAGACCATAGATTGAGGAAATATTAATAATGTGACCCTGCCCGGCCGACAACATGTGCTTAACCGCCGCTTGGGCGACAAGCGTATAGCCCAGTAAATTGACATCAAGGCTCTGACGCAGCAGCGCGGGCGGATAATGCTCAAAAAGTTCTTGGTTCTGCTGGACCGCAGCATCAAACTTAGGATCAATGGCCGCGTTATTAACAACGACATCAAGATGCTGATGCTGGGCAACAACGGCGGCAAAACCCTCGGCAATAGATATGGGACTAGTGACATCCATGGTGATATCCGCCTGCTTTGCAATGTCAGTGACTACGACAGTGGCACCGGCGGCCGTAAGCGCGTGAGCAAAATGCTGGCCTAAAAAACCAGCACCGCCGGTAATGAGAATAACTTTCTGGCTTAAGTTAAAAGGATGATCAGTCATGTAAGATCCATTATCCACGACCCGAAAACGGCTCTACTCCCCCAGCACCGCATCAATTGCCGCTTGTAACCCCGACAGGCTGTACTGCCCCGTAAATTGGACATCATTGATAAAAAGCGAGGGCGTCCCTTGTAGACGCAACGCTTGTGCATCCACTAGATCTTGTCGGACCGCTTCCCGGTGCATCCCTTCATCGAGCGCTCGTTTAAATTGTTCGAGTTGCAAGTCCACCGTTTGGGCATGCTCTTCCAGGCCACTGCGATCAAGCTTATTTTGGTTCGCAAATAAGACATCATGAAATTCCCAGAATTTGCCCTGAAGCTGTGCCTCGACGGCCGCTTCGGCCGCCAGTTGCGCGTGTTCATGAATTGCCGTTAGAGGAAAATGTCGGTACACGAAGCGCACAGGCTGTTCGGCATTGTTTTTCTTTAACTCTTGTAAGATCGGATGAAGCGCGCCACACGCCGGACACTGAAAATCCCCAAACTCTACGACGGTGACTTTCGCATCAGCTGGCCCAAGTACAGGATCATCCGCGCGCACTAAACGCTCGGGCTGGTCAACCGGGGCTTGCGGATCACGCGTGCCGCTGCCTGCCAAAAAAGCGCCGCCAATAATAATCAAGAGAGTGAGCGTCAGGACGCCAGCTAAAATCTTAGTCTCGCTTGTCATAATCATTGGTAGACAGTGTACTCCATACCAAGGCAAAGGCAACCAGCGTTAGCACCGCACTTACCACACACCAGCGGCACCACGCCTCAATCACAAACGCCTCCAGGTAGGTCAGCCAAATAGAAACAACCAGCCCAATGCCAGTCAGCAGAAGCAGGGGAAAGTGGAGTCGGCGATACCACGGCGGTGTCCACAAAATAGCGGACACGCCCAGCAAGACATAAAAAATAATACCGTAGAGGGGAGTGGGTAAACCAAAAAGGTGGGCATAGGCGCTTCCCCGGACCTCCTCACAGCCGCCGCTCCCGCAAAGAATAGGGCCGCCACTGGTGTAGGTAATATAGAGGTAGCCGGAGATGAGCAGGCCCAAGATGGCAATAACGAACAAAGCTTTACGCATGCCTGAAAATTACTGTGCTCGCTTGCGCACCACGACTACCATACCAGTAGCCGCCAGCCACGGGGAAATAGCCGTCAGTACCTTTTGGACCGCCCGGCCTGCCATGTTGAGCTTATAGGGCTCGGCTCCCCGGAAGATACGCCAGTCAACATACAGTCCATAGTGGCCATGGCTTTCGGGCAATTCGTGCGGACGCGTTTCAAGAACTTCAAACTGGGCCACCTGCAGACGCCTAAGGAGAGTCGCCCGGACAAACAAATAATGGGCAAAGGTTGGCTTTTCCCCTTGGCGGGTTTTCAAGAGAAACTCTAGACGCTTGAGAGGAATGTAGAATAAGCGCCGCAAAATATTAGCCGACGGCACTTCCATAAAAAAGATACCGCCCGGTTTTAAGACCCGATGTACTTCCCGCAACGCTTGCGGCATCTCGTCTTCCACGTATTCCAGTGTGCCGATGGCCAGCACACCGTCAAAGTACTGGTCGGGATACGGTATCTGGGTAATAGACGCCACTTTGACCCTGATATCCGGATCATATTCTGTCAGGGCTCGCACCGTTCGCGCCGCCGTATCAATCCCTTCCACGTTATACCCCTCATCGCGCAAAAACAGGATCCAGCCCCCGATCCCACAGCCGGCATCTAAGTACTGCCGGCCGGGGCGAAAATATTTTTGCAGCAGCGGCCAAAAACCTTGCTGCCGAAAATCGTCGGTACTTTTGCCGGCAATATGTTCGCGGGCATACTTATCTTCCCAATAGCGATCGGGATCAAAGTTCGCGGGGTAGAATTTATGAATCTTGTACATCACCTTTTTCAATTAAAATTTATCTCTCCCTTACTTCATGTAGGGCTTTAAATGCTCGAGAGCTTGTAAGAACCCGCGGCCCCCATGTAAATGACCCTGCCAAATTTCCGGTACCATAGTGTAGGCGTAGCCTTGTAAGGGCTGCAAGGTGGCGGCCCAATCAATAGTACCACTGCCGATCTGCAAACCCTCGTCACCTACCCCCGCCCCATCGGCCACGTGCAGGTGGCGAATATAGGGCTTGAGCAGCGTGATCATTTCTACCAACGACACGTGGGCCACATTACAGGCTAATGCCGCGTGCGACGTATCAAAACACATATTATATCCCGTGGCGTCTAAGAAGGCTTTAATTTCCGGACCAAGCAGGAAAATATTCGTCACCCACTCTCCCCCAAACACCCACGGCCGCGGCGGTAAATTTTCTGGCAGCAATTCTACGTCGGCAGCGCGTAGCTGCGACAGAGTATCAGCAAAGATATCTAAAAACTTTTGCGGGTTCTCGACCGGCTTTAACGTTATGCCACCCGGATGAATAATAAATGAGGGTTTGCCTTGAAACGACTCGGCTAACCGCCGTGTGAGATCAATACTCCGCTGCAGTGTTGTAATTGCCAGCTGGCGTTCTTCCAGGTCCTCCGCCGCGGGGTTTAAGTAATGGCGGTGCATATACTCGGGCGCATGGACAACGAGCTGCTGCGGATATTTGCCCGTCGGCAACGTTTCCTCTAAATCTTTATCACTCAAATGAAATTCAAAGAGCGCGGGCTGATACGGCAAATACTGGGCAAAGTCGTTGAAGCGCACGACCGGCCCCCAGGCCCAAGGAATAGACGAACCATCAAAAGCCTTCAACTCTTTAACGCTCTTAATATCATCAAGAGTCAGCGCATCCCCCGCAAAAATATCTCGCTGGGCGACAATCCCTACCACGTCATGCATGCGCTGGGGCGACAATCCCTTGGCTGGGCTTTTAGTGGTGAGCATGTCGCGTGTTATAGTCGTGCCATCAGCGATAAAACGAGCCGCCACAATACTTTTAGCGAGCAGCTCTCGATTCATAATTTCTCCCCGCGAGAGCTGTTTTTGGGGCTGGCCGATGGCTTGCTCCACTTCCCGAATGCCGGTCACCATGGCCGCAAACTCGGCCGGCAACAGGCTCGCTTTATGATCTGGACCTTCGAGGTTTTTATCAACGGTCAGGTGACGCTCAATAATGCAGGCCCCGCGCGCTACAGCAGCAATCGCTACGGCTATTCCCCGCTCGTGGCCGGAGTAGCCAATGGGCACCCGGTAGCGCGCTAATTTCTCCATGAAGCGCAAATTAATTTCATCGAATGGCGCTGGATACGTGCTATTGCAATGCAGCAGCGCAAAATCAATACCCAGCGTGCGTAGGAATGCCACCCCAGTGGCAATTTCGGGGGCTTCACTCATGCCGGTTGAGACAATCATGGGCTTTTTAGTCCGCGCGATGTATTCCAATAATTCATTATTGGTAAAATCCGGAGAGCCAATTTTATAGAGCGGTACATGCAGCAGCGCCTCAATGACATCACAGCTTTTTTTATCCCAGGGGTTCACCATAAATAATATGCCCCGCTCCTGGGCATAGTGTTCCAGCGCCACAAAGGCTTCATCGGGCAGTTCAAATTCTTGCAGTAAGGGAATTAAGTACTGATACTTTTGCTCGGCGCTATTGGGGTTTTCTAAAATCTTACTTTGATACACCTCGGCTAAGTTTCGCTTCTGGAATTTCACCGCATCGGCGCCCGCGGCAACCGCCGCATCAATCAACGCTTTGGCGCGCTCCAGGCTGCCATTGTGGTTAATGCCGGCTTCCGCAATAACAAAAGTCGGCTCGCCCGGGCCGATTTTCCGTGCTCCGACTATAAGGGGGGTCACTGACATAGGGGTATGTGTAGTATAGCACTGGTCTTCTGTCCAGAGCTTCACTCACTGCCACTTTTTTCAATTTATTTGTCCAGTGGAACCTAAAAAAAGAGCCCAGTGCAAAAATTTTCGTTTTGCAAAGGGCTCAAGGACCAAGACCAAAGGATCAACCAAGACCCGAGGGAACAAGACCCAAAGATCAACTTGCGAGAAGGACAGCCGGGCTCCGCGAGCCCCAGCCACCGCCGAGCCAGCCGTCGCCCCAGAACCAGTGCCCGCTCTCGAAGCACAGAGAGCGCACGCAGAGGTCGCCGTCAGCGTCCCGGTAGATGGTGCCCCAGAAGTAGATGTAGAGGGTGTTGCCCTGCTCATCCACCTTCCACTCGTCGGGGACGAGATGGGGATGCCGGATCAGGTAGTCGAGGACGTTCGCGTTGAGCACGGGCCGTTCCGCCAGTTCCCGACGCAGCTTGTTGCCCTCGATGGACTTCTCGCCGCGCTGGTTGTCCGACAGGTAGAGTGACAGCTTGGACGGATCCCAGGAAAACTGGCCGCCCTTCTTGTGCTCCTCCACCTTCCAGTCCTCGTAAGGCAGAAGGGGGTCGGCGTCGCAGTCGATGACGTGCTTGGCCTGCGTCAGCCCGGCGTGACCGCGAACGAAGCAGAGCAGTTGACGGAGCTTTTCCTCGCTCTGCGCCAGGACGGTGAAGTCCTTGGGCTCGAAGCCCGCCTTGCAGGCCGTGAGGACCAGCTCGTGAGCCAGACCAACGCTGATGTCAGACGACGTAGCCATGCTACACATCTCCTTGGTGGTGACACATCCCGGAACAACCAGGACACATCGATGAACGAAGCAACTGTTGCTCTTCAAGAGAGCAGGCTAGGCCACCCTAGGCTTTGCCACAGCAGAAAAAGCCCTAGAAAGACACTCTCTGCCGTGGCAAATATCGCAAGTACTATTGAAAAGAACTGCCAAAATACTAACTTATAATTATACTCCTATTTCCTCACAATGTCAACCCCGTTAGAGCCAGGCTGTCTCGCCAGAGCCTTTTAAGGTGAAGCGCGGGCTCGCCTCGCCGAAGCCTTAGGCGAAGGGCGGGTCTCTAATGGGGTCAAAACCGCGCGGACAGGAGCGCCATCGAGATCCACCGCCAAGGGCAGGCAGAGTAGTTCATAGTCTCCTGCTTCCACCTCTGCCAACCACAATCCTTCGATAATTATAATCCCGGCGTCGAGTAACATTTTATGGACGGTATCGCGAACACCTCTTTTCTTGACTGACGGCCCGTCAATACCGACGAGTTTTACTCCGCGCGCGACCAGCTCTTTGGCCGCACTTTCTGCGAGTGCCACAAAGTCGGGATCAAAAATTTCGAGTGAACCGGCAGAATTACTAGTTTTAAAGAGCACGCGCTCACCGGCAACCGGCGGTATATCGGCTGCGACAATAGTGTCAGCAGTGGCCGTAAGATCAATCACGACGCAGCGTCCACATAACTGTTCTAATGAATACATTGCCGTACCATGACCCCTGGGTGTTATGTGAGCCGGGGCGTCAATGTGGGTACCGGTATGAGAACCTAAAATTATTTGCGTTAATGCACTCGAGGTAGCTGAAGCTTGCGCATGCGGTGTTAGGTGCACCGGAGGATTGCCAGGGTAAATAGCCAGGCGCTCATTAATCGGCCGGGTGATGTCAACCCATTCGGCGCCCCGGTCTTTTAAGACCGTGGTTTGCTTAGGGGTTGACTCTGAGCGTTTATCTTTGCCCTGAAGGGCCGAGCTGGCGCGAGTCGAAGAGTCAATCATTTTTTCCCTTAACGGCATGTCCTCCAAATTCCCGGCGCAGCGCCGCAATTAACTTAGCCGAGAAGGCCTCGGGAGTGCGCGAATCAAAGCGGGCATATAAGGCGGCCGTATTCACCCAGAATGGCACCGCCGCTTCCACGGCCGCGCTGACTGACCAGCGCCCTTCCCCACTATCCTCCACATACGCTGCAATGTCCTGTAAGTCTGCATCACGCGCGAGCGCCTTGGCAGTTAGTTCCATGAGGAATGAGCGAACAATGGTGCCTTGGCTCCAGAGTTGCGCCACGGTGGCGAGCGGAATGTCGGGAAAAGGACCAGATTTAAGAAGCGCAAACCCCTCACCAATGGCTTGCATCATGCCGTACTCGACTGCGTTATGGACCATTTTTACAAAATGGCCGGCACCGCTCGGCCCCACGTGCGCAAAAGCCTCGGGGGCATGTAATGCCGCAAAAACTTCTTTTACGGCGACGATGTCCTTATCCTCCCCACCCACCATTAAGGCATAGCCGTGCTCGGCCCCGGCTACTCCGCCGCTTACCCCCGCGTCAATAAAGCGAATGCCCCGCTCTGCCAAGACTACTGCACGCTGGCGCGTTTCTTTGAAAAAACTATTACCCCCATCAATGACAGTATCGCCAGGTTCTAGGAGCGGCGTGAGCGCGGTTACCGCTTCGGCAACCGCGGGAGCGGGAACCATTAGCCAGACGATACGCGGCACAGTAAGGGCCATAACCAGACTAGCCAGCGAGTCAACCGGGCGGCCGCCGTGGGCGACAATATCTGCACGAGCTGCTGCGGCCGAATCAAACGCCTGCACCGTATGCCCGGCGGCAGCCAGCCGCCGTAAGATGCCTTTACCAATTTTACCTACGCCGACTAAACCAAGTGTCATGTTTACCAGCCTACTACAGAAATCGCTTGGAGGTAATTCCCTAGCACCCTAAACACTATCGAGCATAAAAGAGCTATACTGTATCGTATGTCTCCCTTGGCTAATCACGTAATGCTTTTCGGCAGTTTTTTTGGCACTGGCCTAGCCCTGGGATTCTTACTGGCCTACACCCTGATCGTGTCGGGGAGAAAACGTCTATGAGTCTCGTCGAAGTTTTCGCTACTCTCCTGCACAGTTTTGCTTTTGTCGTACTGTATTTCATCACTGGCTTTGGCCCAGGCTTCATCCTCGGCATGATACTCGCTAATGCAATCTTTGGCCGGGGCCGGCCGGCCTATATTGACTCTCACCAAGAAGCTATTAAACGCGCCGCCCAGCATAATGCCCAGTGGGCGCCGTCAAATGAGCGCTGGCAGCAATAAGCGTGCGCTCCTAACTTTGTATTTCTAGAGTGTAATAGTCTCCCCTTCTTCGGGACGCTCAACCTGCCAATCCGGATGGCGGGCCGTAAGTTCGGCACGCAAAACATCGGCTTGCTCTGGCTCACCATGAATCAGCACCACACGTTGCAATCCGGGTACTGCTGCCAAATATTCCATGAGCTGACTCTGGTCGGCGTGAGCCGAGAATTCGTTGAAGAGGTGGATTTCTGCGCGGGGCACAAAAGATTCTCCATACAACTCGACGTGCGCCGCCCCTTCCAGTAACCGTCGTCCGAGCGTACCTCGAGCTTGGTAGCCTGTGATAAAAATAGCGTTGCGGGGGTCACTAATCGTGTGCCGTAAGTGATGTACCACGCGGCCGGCAGTCATCATCCCCGAAGCCGCAATAACAATAAAGGGACCAGGAGTAGTATTTAACTGTTTTGATTCCTCAATTGAGCGAATATAGGTGAGGTTACGAAAGGCTAGGGGAGTGTGGTCTTCACCTTGAAAGTCACGCCATGTTTCTCCATCATAATCTTCTTTATAACGCTCAAAGACATCGGTAATTCGGGCAGCCAATGGTGAATCAACGTAGATTGGCAACCGAGGAATCTTTTTTTCGTCAGTGAGCTTATGTAAGAGATAAACAAATAGTTGCGTGCGACCAAGTGAGAAGGCCGGCACAATAATTTTGCCGCCGCGCTCGTTCACCCGAGTAATAACCTCGGCGAGACGCGCCAGCGCCGCGGCGGAAGACTCATGGTGTCGCGCGCCATATGTGCTCTCCACCAGGATCGCCTCAATATTTTCTGCCGGTACTTCTGGATCATAGAGAAGCGGCATGCCTGGTGAACCTAAGTCACCCGTGTACGCCAACTGCCGCGTCTGCCCCGCGACATCAACTTGCAGCACCGTGATTGCTGATCCCAGAATATGTCCCGCATCATAGAACTTAACCCGCATGTTGTCTGATAATTCATGCCAGGCATTGCGCACACGGCTGTACGGCACCGTCACAAAACGCTCTATGGTCGGCGCAATGTCCTCGGGCGTAAAGAGTGGCTCCCGATCGTCTGGCGCTCCCTGGTGGTGACGACGACGATACAAGGCATCTTGGATCTCAATCGCTGCCGCATCAGCCAGCATCTGCTGGGCCACCTCTTGCGTTGCGGGTGTTGAAATGATCTTCCCTTGAAAACCCCGCTTCACGAGCAGCGGCAACATTCCGCAGTGGTCAATGTGAGCGTGCGATAGCAGTACAAAGTCAATGGACTCGGGCGGAAAGGGCAGACTGCGATTCCGTTCGCGCATATCAGGCAACCCTTGGAAGGTTCCGCAATCAAACAAAATCCGCTTCTCACCTGCTGCCAGGAGATGTTTACTGCCGGTGACTCCGCTGGCACCACCGTAAAAGGTAATCTGCAGCATCGTAGGTAAATCCGTTCACCAAGCCGCTCACTTAAGATTGTCGCCTGCCGGGGTAAATCTATTGGACGATAACAGTACCCGTGAACTGGGGATGCAGGTGGTCGTGGTACTGCCAACTACCTTGCTGGGTAAAGGTAAAACTATATGTCTCGCCAGTAGTCAGCCCCTGCCGCGCGTCAAACCCGGGCAGAATATCATGCGTGGGATGGAGGTCAGAAGCAGGCCAATGGGCTCCCTGGCCATTATTCACGAAAGTCACAGTCGTATTCGCAGGCACTGTCACACTTGCCGGACTAAAACCAGTATCCGTTATTGCCACCCGCACGGCCTGGGGAGCTGCAGGAGCAGTCGAGGCCGCTCCCATAGCGGCAGTTGGTGAAACACTAGGACCTTCACTAGGTAGAGCAGACGGTGGGACAACCAGAGAGTCTTCTTGAATAAATTCATCAGGCTCGGTATCAAAAACTGCGGTCGGCGAAGGAAAAGCTTCCTCGGCCGGGGTAGTCGAACGAACTACCAGCACGCCCCCGACGATGATGGCAATAACAACGAGCAAACTACTCCAAATAACAGTACTACTCATAAATAAGTTAAGAGAAATTAAGGCTCTTTTTTTTATTGTGCACTTTTCTGCCAGACAGTGCAACGACTACCTTTTTGAGCGGCCGTGATTGACCGCGCTACTGTGGCTCTTGAGATAGGCTCCGCTAGGATCTCGCGTTCTTGGAGAAATAGTGCCGATGGGCCACCACTTGCAGCGCCAGAGCGATAATTAGTAGATTCTTAATGATGTATTGACCCTCGAGCGTGGGCACGAGCATGCTGCTCCATGTAACGGCCGGTAAAAGAATGATCGGCGCGGTGATCATAATCAGGTGCGGCAGTAGTAGAGCAATGGCCAGACGTTCGAGACGAGGCACGATAAACGTTAAACCAATTGCCATCTCATAGATTCCTAAGAGAACAATAAAATAACTAAAGGAGAAAAAAGGAAGTGTGCGCCCCAGTAAATCTGCCACCAAGGGATTTGCCGGGCTAGCATTAACGAGTTTGAGGGCCCCAAACCAAAAGTACACTAGAAATAAGGCAAAGCGACTCAAGGGGCCGCTCCACTGACGCACGAAATGCTCAAGGATGGTATCAATTTTTTGCATCGAAAGGTACTGCATAGGCACTCATCACTAACTCCTGCCATTCACCAAAAGCAACTACCCTACGACTGCAAAGCCTGTTCCACAACCGCTTTAACCTGTTCATATGGCAAGGCCCCGGGAACAGGAAACTTTTGTCCACTAGGACCAACCACCACCGAGTAGGGTGTGCCGCGCGCGCCAGCTGCTTGCGCATCGGATATATCGGTCTGGATTCTTTCATCATATTTCGTTGAATTAAGACAAGCAGCAAATTGAGCTTGGTTAGGCACCCCCACTTCCTGCGCTAATTGCGGCAGTTCTTCAAGCTTGAGACCATCATTCGAGGGAGTAACTTCATAAATTTTATCGAGCAACTCCCAGAATTTACCCTGCTCCCCTGCACATTCAGTGGCCACCGCTTCGGCCTTGGCTTGACTATGAAGCTGCTCAATCGGGAAGTGTCGATATACCCAGCGCACATCTTGGGGATACTCGGAGAGCAGCCGCTGCATAGTAGGATGGAAGCGTTTACAGAAAGGACACTCCAAGTCAGAATATTCAATCACTGTCACTTTGGCGTTCTCTGGTCCGCGCGTGTGATCAGCCGCCGTGATCGGCCTGAACTCCCCGACGGCCGGCTCTACAGGGGCCGGAGGCGGCGGAGACGCTACGGTCCCTGCCACGCTAGGATCATTAGTAGCGGGGGAGGTAGCAGGCCCTCCTCCAAAGTAGATTGCCAGAGCAATTAAACCGCCCGCCATAACGATGGCCGCCGGCACACCAATATTACTAACCGTCGGTCGGGGCTCTACCGGAGGATTGGGAGTGTCCATAGGATATGTGTATGCTTAAATATTAGAGTCTTTTCACTATAAGTTCTTCGCCTAAGGAATACCAGAGGCCGGCTAACCGCAAGCAGCGTTCCATAATCTTTAGGCGGACAGCTTACCAGCCGCGACTAAGAGACAATATTCACATTGCCCACAAAACTGCTCATTATCAGGCGCTAAAAAACGAAGAGCATTGATGTCGCGCCACACTTGTTGAATAATCACGCGGAGCGCCTTAGTATCGGTGGTTGTTAGTCCATACTTCTTTTTTATGTAGGCCTTTTTACTAGGGCTCTTTTCGACAAAATCAATCTCGCCGCTATGTATATCATAAGGAAAGCGCGGCGAACTATCCCCCAGTAGCTTATAGAAGACTAGTTGGCGGTGGTAGTCCCCGCCCCGCTGCAGCGCCGCGCGTTTGGTGTCAGGGTTACCAGTCTTGTAGTCCACAACGTGCGCTGATCTCGCGGCCGCATCAATCTCAACCTTATCGATCATGCCGGTTAACGGCACGCTGTCAACCACAACACCATGGGCGCTAAAATTATATTCTAACAAGTTAGTGCGGGAACACGTGTCACGGTAATGCTCATAGTACTCACGCAAGACTTTGGTGCCGACATCGAGCGCGTCGCGATACTCGGCCTCAGTCAGCGACTCGCGCCGCAAGTGCTTGATAAAACTCTGGGTTAAATCCTTTGCTGTCGGTAAATGATCGTGAGTTATCCGGCTACAAAAATCGTAGAGCGCGCCATGAATCGCCGTCCCAAAAGCCATGTGCTTATTTTTAACACTGGGGACTCGCAACAGGTTACGGTAGTAGAAGAGCCGGGGACAGCGCAAGTAGTTATTAAGGTGCGTGACGCTCAAAACATACTGCTCCAATTGCATTGTAATATAGGTAGTGAGTTGTTCGTTTGGCGCAGCTGGTTCTACAGGGGTCACTGCCATGCTTAACCGCGCCAGAGTCGCCGGTGCTTTTTCCTCCACCACCTGTACAGTTTTGAGAGCAGGCGGAATCTCCTCCACAAAAATGGCTGGGACTTGGGCGCGGCCTGTACTGCTCTGGTGCGCCCAGGAAATATGTGCCATCCGCCGCGCTCGTGTGAGTGCCACATAAAATAAACGGCGCTCATCCTCGTTATTTTCCTCGCCGGTGATTTTGTCATATTGCAGGAGCCCCTGGGGCAGTGGCACCATGGTCCGCTCGTGGAGGTTGCCCCAGTGGCGATCACACGCCCGCACAATGAAGACATGTTCAAACTCCAATCCTTTGGCCCGGTGTGCTGTCATTAGGCGTACGGCTTCACGCTGGCTCTGGAGACGAGCGGCTGGCACCACCACTCGGTGCACAGTTAAGAGATCAACATAGGCCAGAAATTGCCCCAGCGTAAAGAGCCGCTGGTGCCGATCTTGCAATTTAATATCAGTAAATAACGTCGTAATACAGTTGAGCATGTTGAGGTGGTCAGCTTGAAGCAAAACATAATTGAGTAGCCCCGACTCACGTAAGACGTGAGCCACAAAGTCAGGCAAAGGCCGATTGTGGAGGAGCGCCTGCCACGCCGCAATTTTTTGGGTGAGCGTGAGCAGTGCTCGGGGTTGTTTCACCCCACTCGCTGCCAGGTGTTCCGGGGTACTCATTACCCGAAAAAGATCCAGCTTCTGCTCACGGGCATAGGCTTGGGCTTTAAGCACATCAAGCGTCGACAATTGCCAAAACTCGTAGTGCAGGATATTCCACAAAGTATCCCCGCGGCGCGGATCTTGAAGGTAACGCAATACCTCGAGAAATTGCTGGATAATAATGTCATCGAGGATATTGTGGCCACTTTCCACCTGCACCGGAATCCCCTGTTTACGCATGGCCTCAGCAAAATCAGCCGCATCAGCATTGCGGCGATACAGCACCGCGATTTCGGGGGCGGGCACACCGGCGGTAAGCAGCGCTTGAATTTTCTGGGCGATGCCATATCTTTCCATGTCCCCATTGTCAAACTGCAAAATATCGATTGGTTTCGGCTCATATGCTTGCTGCGCCCGCAAGGGAGCTTGAGCAGCTGGCAGGTAGCGCTCAACCGACTCTTCGTTATGGCTAATAATGGCCGCCGCCGCATCTAAAATAGCTTGCTGGCTGCGATAATTATCCTCTAAAACAATCACCTGGGCGCTGTCACGATACTGCTCATAGAGAAAAAGCAGATTTTCCAGGGAAGCCCCTTGAAAACGATAGATTGACTGCTTATCATCACCCACGACAAAGATATTGGGATTATCGTGAAACTGACCGAGTAGATAAATAGCTTCATTCTGCGCCCCGTTAGTGTCCTGATACTCATCCACCAAAATATACTGAAACTGTTCCTGATAGCGCGCGAGCAATTCTTCATCCTCCTTAAAACGCTCGGCCACGAATAAAATCATGTCTTCATAATCATATCGTCCGCGCGTGCGCATCTTCTGTTGATACGCTTCATACACTTTCTTCATATCCTGCTGTTTTGGCAAACGATTAGTGAGAGAATCGGTGAAACGCTTAAGATCATTCTTATATTTAGTGACGAGCTTGCCGACGGCGCGACGCTCGGCGGCGGGGGCAGCGGCGGTAAAGCGGCCATACATTTTTTCCAGGCGATCAAAATGAGGCGCCAGGCGGGAAAACTGGGAGCGTAACGCCATAAGTTCCTGGTGAACTTCGGCGACGGCCGCGGGCGTGCGCTCGGCTGTCGAACTGGTGATGAGTGGTTGGATAAGCGGTGCCATCGCCACCACTAATTTCTTAGTTGCCGTCACCACCGCTTGGTACCGCCGACTCGTAACGTGCTCTTGTTTGAGCGATTGGATATTACCAGCAATATCAGACAGGAATAGGTAGGGGTTACCAAAAGGCTTTAAGGGACTAGTCCCCGGTAGTTCATCGATAATTTCCCGAAAAAGTTCCAGGCGCTCTACCTCGGAGAGAACTTCGAGGTCACGAGCAAACGTGAACTTTTCGGGATACTCTTGGATGATATCATTGCAAAACGAGTGGAATGTATGAATCCGCACGTAGTACGCCGCCGGGCCAATAATAGTCACCAGCCGCTTGCGCATGGCCGCTACACCGCTCTCTGTAAAAGTGAGGCACAAAATATTGTAGGGATCCATTTGTGTCTCCTGCAAAATCTTAGCAATTCTTAAAGCCAGGATTTGTGTCTTGCCCGTACCTGGACCAGCCAGCACAATCACCACCCCTTCAATCGCATCCACCGCCTGCCGCTGCGCGGGATTAAGCTCCTGGTAGAGTTTTTTAAATACTTGGCCTGAATGTGGAGACGAGATCATACATAAAACTGTAGCATATCGAAAATTAATCCTTCGGGTAATGAAAATACGGTATACTACACACAGCTACAGTCTTAATATCGCTTCAGGAGGGGAGGTGATTATCATGAAAATATCCAAAAATCATGGTTGGTACTACCACTATCATTGCCCTCGCCGCTCTTGTCGGCGGGCCCTTGGTAAGCCAGGCCGCTGATACCGTCGAGCAAACGAATGAAGACACCGGCAATAACTCCACTAATCGCAACCGCGCCCGGATCAACCGCCGGCACCGCCATGATCAAACCAATGTCGGCACAGCGGTTAATATGATTGGTATCAATGCCACAACGGGCAAGAATAAGTCCAATCAAAATACCACGGGTGGCGATATTAATAGTGGCGTCATTGATGTGGCCGGCGCAACTACCAACGAACTCAACCAGAATCCCGGTCCTCTGCCTTCGCCCATTACCAGCGAAGTCAATGCTACCCAGACAAACGACGATACGGGTAATAACTCCACTAATACCAATCGTCTTCGTGTCCGCGAGCGACAGCGGACAACGGTGAACAACACCGCCGTGGCCAGTAACACAATCAACGTCACAGGGAATACTGGGCAAAACGAGTCCAACGAGAATACGACTGGCGGTACAACCACCACTGGCGATGTCCTGTTGAACTTGAGTGCGGCTAATATACTCAATTAGTCATCGGTCCGCCTTCAGGAGGTGGGAGGGACCTTCTGTGGCGGAACGAGGCACTACTACCTGAATGCCGCGACCATAGGTAAAGCCCGAGTCCCAGTAGTGGTATCGTTAGTAACTGCCCTTGGGCCAGAGTGAGATTGGCAAAGCTCACCGCAAGCCCGTCTGGCTCGCGGAAAAAACCAGTAATAAGACGTAAAGTACTGTAGAGCAACAAGAATAAAGCCAGGACACGGCCCGGTCTAACCGGCTGGATGCGGTAGAGATACCACAGACACACGACCGCAACGATGATATTTTTGAGTACAGCATAGAGCTGCACCGGATGGCGCAGTCCCGCCACACCAGGCATGACTACCCCCCACGGTACACTGGTCACCGTGCCGTAGAGCTCACCATTAATAAAATTGCCGAGACGGCCCCCGGCTAAAGCTAGGGCTGCCGGTACAACCACGACATCAAATAATTTCCAGGGGTCAATTCTAAGACGCCGACTAACCAGCCAGAGCGCTGCCCCCACGCCGATAAACCCGCCGTGAGACGCCATGCCACCATGCCAGAGTTTAACAATTTCCAGCGGATAATTGAGATAATAGCTGGGTTCATACAGCAGGACATAGCCTAAACGCCCGCCAATTAAGACTCCTGCCATCGCGGCCAAAATAATGACGAGCCACTCGTCCGCAGTTAAAGCAAGTCCTCGCTGCTTCTGCAATCGCGGACAAAGAAACCACACACTGGCAAATCCCAGCAGATACAATACCCCGTACCATGAGATTAATAGTCCGGCTATCTCTATAAAAATCTGGCGCGTGGGGAAAAAAGTAATCATAAGATTCATACTACACACCGCCCGGCGGTAATAAAAAAGGGCGAACCGTTTAAGTTCGCCCCGTTAGACTCTGGAGCTAACGAACAATACCTTTGATCATCGGGCGCAATCGCCGCCGCTTAAGCCCCCGCCGTTTCTTGGGAGAAGACTTTTTGCGAGGTTTGTGGACTGGCGTCCGCTTGCGACCAGACTGGACGTCATCCAACAACCGCCTCATGCCCGCCAGAGCATAGGGATCGTGGCCATTGACGTCACTCAAAGGCATCTTGAGCAGCAGTTTCACCTCCATCGCGTTGGTCGACAGCACAACAGTGACTCCCTGCCCCTGTATGCAGCCTTGATGCGCCAAACCGCGGATGTCGTGATCAGCTACCTCAACCATCGCCACCGTCTCATAGAGACCAATGGGTTGGTAACAAAGGCAGCAAGCCTGCGCCTTGAGACGGTTAGACACTTGATGCCCTTCGCCGGCTCCCAGGAGCTGTCCTACTTGGAAGAAGTCTGCCACTAACACTCGATCCATCATGGCGTAATCCTTGCAGAAAATGGCCTGGAACTAAAGAAAGAAAGCCTCTTCTCTCTCCGGCCCCGCCTTGCTCTCCGCCGGCTATTGCGCCGACGCCATGGCCGTCTTCTTCTGTGGCTTGGCTCCATTAAGGCCAAAACACTTGAGCACAGCTCGATTGACCTGTTCAACGGTCGGGTAACTGTACTGGCCCTCGTGCTGTGCCTCAAATTGGTCACAACTGCCCATCGTCACAAACACAATCTTTCCGTTGAGAAGGTAGGCGCGCACCGGCATGTAACCGCAGAACTGCACCCCCGTCACGTGACAGCGCAGGTGCTCCTGACATTTCCCCTGAAAGTTCTCCAAGGCGGCCACGGCCGCCGGATGGATAGCCTGCGAGAGAATCGTGCGAATCCAGACCTTGGGCGCTTCCGCTTCCTTGACAATCTTTCCCACGAGAACACTCCTAAAAAACGTCCTTGATTGATCCACAACAGTGCCTCGTATCAAGTTCCTGATAACCGAAAAGTGACCGCGATCTCCTTTCTTGGCTTTCTTGGCTTGAGTTTACAAAGTACTCTCTAAAACTACTGGAACATACTCCAGATAAATATGACTATAGACCATCAGATATTTTTGTCAATGACGAATGACAAAATATCTGCCCCTTAATCATTTTAATCATTAGCTAACGGGCGTGGCAGGCAGGACTGTTAACAGCCAATGATTACGCTTGGCCCAGCGCGACATAAACTCACGCTGGGGCAGACAGTAGTTTTCTCCGTGCCAAGGATCATGCATAACAACCTCGTCAGTATTGTAGCCGACGATCACGGCATAGTGCCCCTCGTTATCTTCTGGCTCAACATAGTTGACAATCACCGGCTGCCCCTGGTCGATCAGTCGGCAAACCTCGACCCAACTACCCGGCTTGGCAGTAGAGGAGGGATGATAGGTCCGCAGCGTACGCAGCATATTAGCGGCGGTCGTACCCGCGGCCGCAGTTGTGTGCGCCGCCCGTGCCAGCTCACCGAGCGCTACCTCGGCATGGCAAAACGCCAACATCATCTGAAGTGATGCTGGCCCACACAGATAATTAGTTGTTTGTCGGAAAAAGGGGACAGGGATCATTGTCATAAGCATGTTATTAAAACCACGTTCCGCACCACTTAAGGTAGGCAGTACATTCATTAAGACAATCATTAAATGATTTGTCAACTATTGCTCTTTGAGC
This sequence comes from Candidatus Anderseniibacteriota bacterium, assembly GCA_040900375.1. Taxonomy (GTDB): domain Bacteria; phylum Patescibacteriota; class Andersenbacteria; order UBA10190; family UBA10190; genus JBBDZC01. Next base: position 37,086 of record JBBDZC010000015.1, read on the forward strand.
TTGGTGAATAATGAATTATTGTACTCGGGTGCCGCCCCCGCCTTCACCAGTACCGCTCCGGCGGGTACACCGAGTCAAAGCCGCCTGCCCTACCGAAGCTTGCCGAAGCGAAGGCGGGTCGGACGGGGGTGCAGGTGCAGGCAGGCCCCGCTCGATACTGAAGTTATTCACCAAGCTCATCTTTAAAATCGCCCATACAACAACACCCACTCAAGGTGGGTGTTGTCTGTTTGTGGCAATGTTGTTGTTAGCGAACCCGGCGGGCGATGACTGTTAAGCCTGTAGCACCAACCAAGGTCGTCAGCAGACCGACGAGACCCGCACCGGTGCGTGCTGTGACGGGGACAGACGTTACCCTTTGGACTCCCTTAACCTGCACCTGGCGCAGAACGAGAGTGTTGTCATGAGCACTGGCTTCCAAACCATGGTCACTACTGGTAACCACTACTTTGTTAACAAGCAGATGGTTATGAGCCGCATCATGAGCGACTGTTGCTGTAAACGACACTTGCTTTTGTTCACCTGCGTTTAAGCTTAAGCCGCTCCACGTAATGGTTGAACCAATACGTTTGCCGCTATCGCTCATAGTCGTGATGTGTAATTTACCAGGAACCGTGTCCACAACCTTCACATCATGTAAATCAACTTCACCCGTGTTATGGATAGTAATGGCATAGGTTACGCTATGACCCGGACGCGTAACATCACGATGATCAGTTTTACTCACCGTTAAGTCTTTATCCTTGCTCGGAGTTTCAGGCGTGGGAGTAGGTTCCACTGTTGGGGTGGGTGTTGGTGAAGGCTGCACTGTCGGCGTGGGAGTAGGTGTCGGGGTTACCTGACAACGACCATTAGGATGAGCCACAATGATACCGTGGACTACAGATTCTCCTCGTGAGTTAAATTGGATGTTCCAGTACGGCTCCAGATCAATCTGGTAATCGCACGTGGGCACAGTCACGCTGAAGTGCCGTGTCTCGCCCGGGTTGACGACAACACGATCAGTAGCATCAAACAATTCTTGATGGTTATCCGCAAAGATCTTGTATGAAGCATGACGGATAATAATCGCGCAGGGCGAGTTATTAATGAAGGTAGCCGAGCTACCATTGAAACCGAATTTTATTTTCCCCTGCTCAACATAGGTCGTGTAGTCATCAGGGCTTGGGCCACCAATCGCTAAACAACCTGCAGCCAAGGCGTCAGGAATCATTAGGGTTCCTAGTACCGCCACCGCGCCAAAAATCATTACGCCAACAATCATCACCAAAAGAGCGATGAGTCCGACGGAAAAACCTTTGGAAGTGTGAGATTGACTCATAGGTTTAACTTTTTAAGAATAATTCTAAAACGTTATTAAGGTTGTGTGTTGTGTTGCTCTTGTTATATGTTGTTATAAGCGAACCGTTCATTATAACCATAATTATAATATTGTCAATACCAGCCGGTAAGAATTCCTGCTCTGGGAATTTGCCATTTAATGGCCTATCTAAGCTAAATAAAATTAGTCGGGGCTCCTCGGCTTTACAGGTCCTTTATTAAGGTGCCCAGCCAGCCGCCTCCTTAAGATCGTGTGGCGGCAGAGGTGTTGGTGCAAGCTAGGGCGCTCCGCTCTCTTGGGCTACGCCAGAGGTTGTTCCTTGCTGCAAAAAGATGTCAAAAGCTTGCCGCGCGTCATCATGATCTATTACCACTCGGACGATAGTCTCCAGAAACGGAAAGGTCGAGTAGCTGCCTAAGCGCTTTATAAGAATCGGTAATGTCAGCAGACCCTCGCTGGGCACGGACACATGACCAGTGCGTACTAATTCCTCACCCGCCGTACGATTGCGCGAATGCTGACTATAGCCCGTAGCCAGTAAATCGCCCAGCCCGGCAATGCTGTAGGTAGTCGCTGGTTGACCTCCCAACCTCGTAATCAGAGTACTCATTTCCTGGAGCGCGTGCGTGCCTAACCAGCCTCGGGCATTGTCTCCCACAGCCAAAGCTTGAGCAATCCCTAGTCCCAGTGCGTAAACATTTTTGAGAACCCCAACCACACTCACCCCTTGAGCATCAGCGCAGTATGCAACCCTAAGAATCGTTGGCCGAAACAATTCCTCTAATTTAGAAAAAATCACAGGTGTGGTACCAGCTACCCCATAAGCCACTTTGCCCTGGAGTAGTTCACCAGAAAGCATTGGTCCGCCGAGTATGACCAAATCCACCTGCTTTGGTAACATCTGCTGTAATAATTCATACATAGTTGCCCCACTTTCCCCATCCAACCCCTTCACTAAACAGACAACAATGGCGCCAGGCTTAAGATGTGAGCTACACATCTGCAATGTTGGGCGAACGGCGGTAGAAGGAATGCAGAGAAATATAAAATCAGCGGCCAGAGTCAGTTGTGGCAAAGAAATGCCATGGGAAATTTTCGAGGCATCCGTGTCAAATAAAGCAATTTCCGCTTGCTGCGTCGGTGCAATAATCTTAGCCAGCGCCTCTCCAATCCGCCCCACCCCGATAATGAGAATACGCGGCCGACTCAAGTTCATACAGTGATAGCAGAAGTGCAATGAGGACACCGCGAAGCCTGCACCGGAATACTTAAAGCACAGTATGGACAATTCTTCTGAGTGGGATCAGTAGGCTGCTGCCGCTCTTTGCGCTGGAGACGGTTAATCTGTTTGATCACAATAAAAATAACAAAAGCAATCACTAAAAAATCAATGATGGCGTTTAAGAACAGGCCGTAATTAATAGTTGGCGCTCCTACCGCCTGTGCCTGGGTCAGCGTTTTGTAACCTTTGCCTGATAAATCAATGAAAAGACGAGAAAAATCAACCCCTTGGAGAACCAGTCCCAGGGGCGGCATAATCACATCCTTCACTAAAGAATTTGTGATTGCGGTCAAAGATGACCCAATGACAATCCCAATCGCTAAATCAACAACATTTCCCCGTAGCGCAAACTCCTTAAATTCATCGAAAAACTTTCGTCCCTTTATTTGCATCTTTTGTATAGTAGCATTCATCTTCCCTAAAAAAATAATTATAATATGGTGCTAATAGGTTTCTTTATAGAGAATTTCCCCCTCATAATGCAAGGCCAAAAGACTAATATTAAAGATGGGCCGGTAGTGGCCCATCTTTTTTAAATCAGGAGGTACGAAGCAGGATTACTCTACTGGAGCAGGATTAACATCCACGTCAATTTCATCAGGGATGGTCACACCTGCATCATTTCCTCCCCCCTCATCGGGAGCCAAAGGAGTTGCCGCGCCATTGCGCAGCGCTGGAAGACCAAACAGAACAAGTAAGATGAGAACGAGAATGACGACAATGATACCAATGATCATACCCATCCCACTCCCACTATCGCTACCCGTTGATGGAGGCGGATTATTAACTACAGTTGCCATAGAGATATTAATCTTAATGAATAAAAGAAGGCAGTACTAACATACCGCTACAGGCAGAGAAGAAAAGGGTATTTTTACACTGGCTGTTGATAACAATCAACTGTAGATAAAAGTCACCACGGGCGGGACACCCGTGGTATCGGGGGACTTTTGTCTGCGGCGTGCCGGCTCCGCCGGGACAGTGACAAAGCCTTTCATCCTCGGGCTTACGCCCAAGATCTTACGGGCTCTAGATAAACACCGTCTCGTAAGCATGACCAGTGTGTATTTGCCTCACTTGCCCCAGATAAAAACAAGTTTTCGCCCGTAAGCTCGCTCGCAAATATGAAGCTGTCCCCGCTAGGTTACGCGGGGTATTTGCGGGGTGTAATAAAACTCGCCCCACACAAAGGCGGGGCGAGTTTGTAAATCACGGGCTACTTACCAACTGTTGCGATTACCGCCACGGTCAGCACCATAGCCACCACCTCGGCGAGGTGGGCGGCTTGCCAAGGGGCGAGCCTCATTGACGGTCAACGTCCGACCCTCAAATTCTTTATCGTGCCACAGTTCAATCGCCTTTTGGGCATCTTCATCTGTAGCCATTTCGACAAAGCCAAAACCGCGTGAGCGACCGGACATTTTGTCCGTGATAATACTAGCTGATTCGACCGTACCCGCCTGCCCAAATGCTTCTCGCAAAGCATCCTCGCTGGTGCTGTACGGCAAACCGCCAATATATAATTTTTTTGCCATGTAATTTCACTTCTTCTGATTAACTTCGTAGCCGACCTTTCCTAACACTGACGCAAGCGCTTACCAATAAGCGCTGCGGGAAAACCCTGTCACTTACGAAGTGAACCAGCGCGGAAAACTACGACTCCCTTATCATACTGAAATTCCCAAAAAACACAAGGAAGGTAGCAAAAATTGCCCTGTCTCTTTAACAGTAGGCTCTCTAGATCTTGGATTAACGACGACGCCAGAGACGCAGCCCTTCGAGCAACATCACCAGCGCGATCAGAAAACTAATGCCGCTTGTCACTAAGGCTGGCCTGACAAATGTCTCCAAATCTGCTAGTTGGAAAAATAAACTTAGTACTAAAATCGTAATCCCAACTACCCCCACCGCTATACTTCCCAAGGCTAAACCCGCGCCAAGTAGTAACCCCCTAACATTGCGGCCGCTCCAGTAGTTTCGCCCAGTAAGCTGCGACGCCACATAATAGGTCGCACTAGTCGCTGCTAGTTTAAGCAATGGCTTGAACATCTCTCAAGCTTCATTGCCGCCGTCCGCGAGAAAAAAGTACTCCCATAATGGCCCCAACCGCGGCGGCGATGGCGACGGCTGTCCAGGCATGCTCGCGGGCATATTCATCGACTTGTTTACCAGCTCCCTGCGCGGCGCGGGCCGCCTCTTGGGCAGCAGCCTTGACATCAGTTCGAGCGGCCGATACCGCCGCTGATAAATCCTCCCGGAGCTGCTGCGCATCGCGCTTAACATCATCATAAGGACTGCCTGGACCGTACTGCATAAAGTTTTCCTCTTTAATTACGTTTTAAGATAGCTCAACCATACGGCAGCAGGAGCGGAAAGTCGATAGAAAATACCCTATGATGGGCTAGGTTTAGTCAGGCTAAGAGCCAGTAGACCCGTCAATGGTAGTTGCACGAGAGGGCTCAACCCTAGGCCGAAAATCGTGGGCATGGCAGCACGGTAGGACCACTGGTGAAAGATATATACCGCTTTAAATTCAATCACTACCGCTATCCCCACCGCTAAACCGACAAAAACAGCGGTGGATAAACTGGTCCGCCGATTAAACCACGCCGCATCTTTGAAGAAAATCGCGCCTAGAGCGAGCACGAGCAAAAGCAAGAGCATATCCGTCAAGGCACAGTCGGTCATCATGAGAACAAAATCTGGTAGTGAGGAGATCTGACGAGGCTGACCATCAGGGAAACCCTGGTACAAATAGACCGCGTGCCACGACTCCCACAGAAAATTAAGCAGAAAAGTGCTCACCGAAAATACTAACAAGCGACGGTATTTCTTCAAGCCCTGCTGGAGGGGCAAGAAAAAGTTAGGAGAGCTTACCATATCCCCTAGTTTACCTTAGAAGCACACTCATAGTCACAGGCCGCAACGATCCGCCTGGCTATGTTTGCGGTCAGCGGCATTTCTGGTATGGTAAAAAAATGAAAAAGACCGTCGCCCCCATTGCCGAGCCGAATATAACGGCCGAAATCATCCAACAACCAGAAATCGTGGCCGATGATGATCGCGGTGTTATTGAAAAACTAGCGGCAGGCAATTACCAAAGTGTTTTGCGGATTACGTCGAAGCGGGGCACGGTCCGTGCCAATCACTACCACAAACGCGACTCTCACCTCTGCTACCTCGTGCGCGGCAAAATTGAGTACTGGCACCAACTAGTAGATACTCCCCAAGCACCACTCGAAAAAATTATCATTACCCCTGGGCAGTTATTTTATACCCCTCCTTTAGTCGCTCACGCTATGCATTTCCTCGAGGACTCGGAATTCTACTGTTTTACGACGCAACCCCGTTCGCAAGCCGCCTATGAAGAAGACATAGTCCGCGTCACTGTGTTTGTGCCTCCCGCGTAACAATGTCCTTCCCTCTTCAAGACCGCACCGAGACGGACCAGCTCTTTCAGACGCGCTCAACCTGCCGCTTGTGTGCCAGTCAAGACTTGCAGCAATTATGGTCCTTTGGGACTACCCCACTGGCCAATGCGTATCTTAAACCCGAACAAATTGGCCAATCAGAAGCTTTTGTACCATTGACGGTCTCGCAATGCGCTACGTGCCATCTTGTGCAAATGCCGCATGTTGTTTCCCCGGAAATTCTTTTTGCCAACTATCATTATCTTTCCTCCACCTCACCGAGCTTTGTGGCCCACTTTGTTCAATATGCTCAAGCTCTCAGGCAACGATTCCACCTGACAGAACAATCGCTCGTGGTTGATATTGGCAGCAACGATGGCGTACTCTTAAAGCCCTTGCGCGACGCTGGCATACGGGTCCTCGGTATTGAACCAGCCCAGAACATTGCGGCGATGGCACTCACCGAAGGCATTGAGACAATTGCCCAGTTTTTTACTCCCCCGCTCGCGAGCGCGCTTGCCAGCAGTCATGGCCAAGCAGACATTATTACTGCCAATAACGTATTTGCGCACACTGATACAGTGGATGTTTTTGTCGCGGCGGTGCGCACCTTGCTCAAACCCGAGGGAGTATTCATTTTTGAGGTCCAGTATTTAGGCGATCTCGTGGAGAAAAACTTATTTGATATCGTCTATCATGAGCATCTCTGTTACTACCACCTTACCCCGCTTATTCCCTTCTTTGCTGCCCAGGGCTTGCAAGTTTTTGATGTCGAGCGGCAGGATGTTCATGGTGGATCACTGCGAGTATTCGTGCAACATCAAGGGGGACCCCACCATCCTTCTGCCCGACTATCCCAAATCCTAGCCGCCGAAGAACAGCAGGGGCTAAACCGCGTCGCGACGTACACTGATTTTGCCAAGCGTGTTGCTCATAACAAGCATAAATTACAAACCCTCATTCGCACACTCAAAAATGATGGCAAGCGCATTGTCGGTTACGGCGCCCCCGCCAAAGCTACCACTTTGCTTTACGCCTTTGACATCGATCACATCCTCCTCGACTACATTGTCGACGACGACAAAAAGATAAAGCAGGGTCTGGTGATGCCGGGCAACCACATTCCTATTGTCGCCCCCGAGAAGCTCTACAAAGACAAGCCCGATTACTGCTTGATTCTTGCCTGGAACTTTGCCCAACCCATTATCCAAAATCATCAGCGCTTTACCGCGCAGGGAGGACAGTTTATTATTCCTATACCAGAGCCAACTGTTGTCTAAGTGATGCCTACCTCTCCTATCATCCAAGCTGACATCGCCACTATCGTCCAGGGTGTAGGCAAAGATGCTGAACAATTTTCCGGAAAAACCATCCTCATTAGTGGCGGCGCAGGCTTTCTCGGAAAATACTTTTTAGGAGTTTTTAGCTATCTTAACGAGCACGTCTTAGCCCAACCCTGCCGCGTCGTGTCAGTCGATAACTACATCACCGGCCAGCGCGATCCTAATTTTGACTACAGCGATAAAACCCACATCCTTGATGTCTGGGGAGATGTTACGTTCCCCTTGCCTATCCGTGAAGATATTAACTACATTATTCATGCCGCCGGCCTGGCCTCACCGGTGTACTACATGCAATATCCGCTTGAGACGATCGAAAGCGCTGTCACCGGTGCCAAAAACCTTTTAGAACTAGCGCGCCGGAACCATCTTGATGGTTTTCTTTTATTCAGTTCTAGCGAAATTTACGGCGATCCAGACCCTCGCTCCATTCCCACCCCCGAAACCTACCACGGCAATGTTTCGAGCGTCGGCCCCCGTGCATGTTACGACGAATCTAAGCGCTTAGCCGAGACCATCGCTACTATTTACCAGCAGCACCACGGCATACCCATTAAGATCATTCGGCCTTTTAACGTCTTTGGGCCAGGCATGAAGCACAACGATCGCCGGGTTGTGCCTATGTTTGCCTACCAAGCTTTAAATAGCCAAACCTTGCCTGTGCACGGCGATGGTCACCAAACGCGCACATTCTGCTACATCACTGACGCCATGACTGGTTTTCTTAAAGGCTTGCTGCGGGGCCACGCCGGCGAAGCCTACAACATTGGCAATGATGATAATGAAATCTCAATGCGTGATCTCGCCGCTCTCTTTACCAGCGTGGTCAGCCCCAACGCTACCTATGCTATGATTCCGTACCCTGTTACATACCCTGCCGGCGAACCCCAGCGGCGCTGCCCTGACTTGCACAAGGCCAAAAATCATCTTGAATTTACACCTCATGTCTCACTGCGCCAGGGTCTTGAAAGGTTCATCGAGTGGTGTCGCAGTGAAGAATCGTATGTCGGTGCCCAAGCAGCCAGTGTCCCTGTATTACTCTCTACTTCCGGTTCTTAAGTCCCGTGCAGTCTCATTAAGCTTTTATCACTATGGTCAACATAGCGCTCATCGGCGTGGGCCGGTGGGGAATAAATATTTTACGGACCTTGCCCCGCATTGCTGGCTGTCGGGTAGCGGCAATCTGTAACACCGATACCACAGATGCTTCAGCGCTATTAACATCCCCCGCTGCCATTATCACCCGTGATTATCACGAGTTGCTCGGCCGCCCAGACATTGATGGCGTGATTATTGCTACCCCTGCTACTACCCACACAACTATCGCTCTCCCCTTCATCAAGCGGGGCACCCCTACGTTTATCGAGAAACCCTTAGCAACCGATGAAGTTTCTGCTGTCGCCCTCCAAGAAGCGGCCCGCCTTAAAAATACGCTTGTGATGGTAGGCCATATTCATCTCTATAATCCCGCCTATCTCACGCTCAAAAGCCTCGTCACAAAAATCGGCAAGATTCGTTTGGTGCTGTTCGAGGGCATGAATAATGGACCTTACCGCTCTGACACATCAGCCCTGTGGGATTGGGCCCCCCATGATGTCGCCCTCGCTCTTGATCTCTTACGCTCTGAACCCGACCACATTCAAGCCTGGGGAATTAACGTCCTGCGCCCGACCACCAACTTATACGACGTCGCTGCTCTCAAAATGTCATTTCCTAATAACGTGCAAGTACTTTCCCTGGTAAGTTGGCTGTCACCAGAAAAACGCAAAAAACTTACCGTGATTGGCGAAAACAGTACCGTGGTCTTTGATGATACCGCCGCCAAAAAAGTTATTTTCTATGAGAACATGGGACCCCAGGTGCAAGCAGAAAACGTGACACGGCAAGAACCAACAATTTCTTATCCTCACTATAGCAGTGAGTCGCCGCTGCAGCGGGAACTTCAAGCTTTTATCCAAAGTATCTCCACTCACCAAGTTCCCCCAACGTCTCTTGAGCAAGGCGTGACTACCGTACGCATCATCGCCGCCGCCGAAAAATCTATTGCCGCTCACTCTAGCGCCTAGCGCGGTGGCACCTTCTTGCCCTTTCCCCGCGCCTCCGAGAGGCCAATGGCAACTGCTTGCTGCCGACTGGTTACCTTCTTGCCGCTGGGGCCGCTCTTGAGCTTGCCTCGTTTAAACTTATGCATTGCTCGCTCCACGTCTTTTTGTGCTCCTTGACTATATTTAGGCATTGTCAATCTCACCTCTCTTTCCCCCGGTGATTCAATTATTAAAATCCCAACTTCTCTTGGACTAAAATAGCCGTTATCCGCCCCGCTGCTAGTTCTTTATTCACCACCAATATTTTACTAACGCCACTCCCGACTCCGTAAACTTTCCGTGCCCGTTCATCCTCCCGAGGCAGACTATACTCGTAGAGTCGCTTAATGCCCTCTTCCATGTTTTTTACCAATTTGTGCGTGCCAATAACCCAAATAACATGCTGGGCGCCGTAAGCATACGCCGGTAGTTGGCTACCAGTATTCGACGCCACTAATATCTGCCCCGCCCGTGTTACTGCGTGCACACTGCCCACTACCCAGGCCGGTGCGGCACCCAAGCAGCGCATCTCCCGATCATCTTTCTCCTGATCTAAGGCATTAAGTTTTTTGCGGACCGAGGCGTAGCGAGTTGATTCTAAAATCTCTTTGACAACACTTATGCCCTCCAGCGTCATCGAAGTCATATTCATCACTTCCGCTCCCTCCGGCAGTAGCTCTAAAACTTTTGCTTTTGCTTCCGCCCCACTATCCACCACCAGAGTCGTAATCCCATTATTTGTCAGGGCCGCAGCTGTCGCATCCACCGTCGCTTGGTCCGCCAACTGACCAAATTGTGCATTAATTTCCATAAATGTATCTCGTAGCATTCATGATACTGCGGCGTCAGCCTTTGTCGATAGAGATACAAGAAAATTAGCAGTTGTCTCGCCATAAGAAGCCCGGCAGTAGTGCCGGGATCTTCTTACCCGAGCAAGATTGTCGGCATTATTGCTCCTTCTCGGTAACTTTCACTTCAACCTTCTTTGCTGCCGCCTCTGGCCGCTTAGGAATAGTAATAAAGAGCATACCATTTTTAGCAGACGCCTCTACCTTGTTCGTATCTACTCCGCTGGGTAACTCAATCGAGCGCTGGAATGATCCCATCTCCCGCTCCAGGCGATACCACGTCTCACCTTTCTCTTCACGCTTTTCTTCAGTTTGGCCGCTCAACGTTAAAACATTGTCTTCCACCACGATATTGACGTGGCGGGGATCAACATTGGGCAAGTTGGCGCGAATATGAACTTCTTTGTCGGTCTCGGAAACATCAACACGCGGCAACCATCCTTCCAGACGTGAACCAAGTAGGCGCGGGCCGGAACGTGCCAGTTCCCAGGGACTCCAAAAACTCTCTTCAAACAATCGGCCCATAATTTCCCGTAGAGGCATAGCTTCACTCTCGCCAGTCTGTGGTGCAAGCTCTGCAGGATTTTTTCGACGATGAACAGGCATTTTCATAACAAACATCACCTCCTTCAACTTACGTTAAAAATGCGAGGCCGGACCGATCACGCCCTACCCACGTACCCCAAAGATGCCTAAATTAAAAACACCGTCAAGAGTTTTAAGCGCTAACCACCAGCCTACTTCTAAGGTAAAGACAACAGGCGATTAAGAAGCTCAAAGTTGGCAAAACGATTAAGGGTTTGCGTAAAAATAAGCGCGCCGAGAAAGATAAGAATAATGCCAAAAGCGCGATTTACGTAGACCGCCCAGCGACCAAAGCGAACGATGAGGGCTGTTGCTTGACTTGTAAATAAACCAACCAGCAGCAGCGGGATGCTAAAACCAAGAGAATACGACAGCAGCAGGGTAAAGGCACTGCCCGGTTGGGTAGTCGCTAAACCCAAGATTCCACCCAAGACGGCTCCGACGCACGGTGTCCACCCCGCCGCAAAAGCCGCCCCGAAGACTACCGACATAATGAGCCGAGAAGATGAGACCGGCGCTACTCGCAACCTATATTCCCGCTCAAACATAGGTAGTCGTATAAGCCCCAATAAAGAGAGCCCGAAAATGCCAATGACGATCCCGCCGACTCGAGACAGCCAAAGCTGAACATCATACGCCACTTGCTCAAGCAGTGTTGTGAGTGCCACGCCAAGGACCGCGAAGACCAAGCTAAAGCCAAACACAAACGCCACGCTGTTGAGAAAAATATCAGCACGGGAAGAAGATTGGGCCCCGGTGCCACCCGCTAGGTACACAAGGTAACCTGGCAAGAGAGGCAGAACACAGGGAGAAAGAAAGGAGACTAACCCGGCAACAAAAGCAATCGCTAACGGCAATTCAGCCATATGCCCTCACTGTGCAGCAGCCGTAATTTCTGTCAGGTAGCGGGCCTGCGCCCATGTCTCGGGCGATTTCAGTATCCGCTGGCCGCCCTTAATAAAAACTTTCGTGTGTTGGTAGGCTATACCATGCTCGCGCGCGAGGCTTTTTTCCTGGTCGTCAGTTTGGTTGTCGTTAAAGTTAACTCGAAAGCCAACCACGCCTGGTGTTGTCAGTTCATCAAACGCTGCCTGCATCTTCGGAAACTCCTCTCGGCAAATGGGGCACCAGTTAGCATAAAAATAGAGCACCACTAAATTTTCGGAGGCCAAAGCCCTAGCATAATCGGCCTGATTGAACTCCAAGAGGAGTGCTTGCTCCCCCGCTAAAACAGCGCCAGTATACGTGGCGGCTTCCCCGTGGCCAAGGGACTGCGCTCCACTCTCATTATTTACCAGCACTTCCGTTGACTGATTACTTTCTCCCACTCTTTTTTCTAGTTCTTGGGCCTGTTCAAGCACGGAATGAGTATCTGTTCCAGAATCAGTAGTAGTCAAGCGTTGGGTCGTGACAAAATAGGCCGCGCCTATGGCGATAGCAGTCATCACTACTATCAGACCAATCAGAGTAGCAAAGCCTTTTTCTCGGGTGACAGTGTGCTGCATAACAATAGTGCTCTTGAATAAAATTTAAATCTAGGCTGCTATAAATACAAGTGAATACTCTACCATCCTCCTGGTGTCTAGTGTTACGGTTAAGTCATGAAAAAGTTTAAGATCTCTCTCATCGGCCTAGTGATTGGGGCAGCAACTGTCGCAATCTTTCTCCTCTGGCCCCGTTACTCTCTGGCCCCAACTGATCCTGTGTCAAGCGACCCAGCGCCCTCGCTGCCCGATAGTAGTCCGCCTCCATCACCTTCGCTGGCTACCGCGAGCGTGCCACCCCCTACTCTCATGCCCGCTGTATCACTGACGCCACCGATTGCAGAATTTAAGGAACGAATTACTAAAAAACCATTTGGTATTTACATTACGCCCGCCACTTCCCCTGTCCAGCCCGAGCGATTCACGGGTTACCACACGGGGGTCGACATAGAATACGCCGATAATCTAGGAAAAATTCCCGTTCAGGCAATCAGTGACGGGAAAGTTATTCAGGCAGGCCACGTATCGGGTTATGGCGGGGTGGTGGTGATTGAACACCAGCTATCCGGCACCATACGGCTAGCTCTCTACGGCCACCTTGATCCGCAAGACCTGCCCCCTGTCGGCGCGCCAGTTAAGCAAGGCGAAACAATTGGCCAGCTGGGACAAGGGGGAACAAAGGAAACCGACGGGGAACGCAAGCATCTTCATTTTGCGATCCTCAAAGACCGTAAGATTGACCTGCGCGGGTACGTTCCTACGCCGAGCGAGTTAGAAAACTGGTTAGATCCCCAGCTCTTATTTCCTTAAAACTGCTCGCCGAGTTTTAGGCGCAGAAGTGTGCTTAGTAATGTGAAACAAAATGTCGTCTACAGTACAGGGTTTTTCGACGTAGCCATCAGCGTTGACCGCGTGCGCCACCGTCTCAATTTCGGCATTACCAGACATAATAATAAGAGGAATGTGACAAGTAGCAGGTTGTCGCTTTAAATATTGCATCACCTGTTTGCTACCTTCTTCTCCTAAACTAATGTCCAGAAAAATGATGGCCGGGAGGGCTTTTTTGAGCGCCCGCTGTAAGGCTTTGCTTGAGGCAAAAGCCGCCACAGTAAACCCTTCATCAGCAAGTAAAGCCTGCAGCGATTCTCTAATGCCTGGGTCATCATCCACAATCCACACTGACGGGAGAGGAGGCATGCCAGTACTGTAGCCAGCCTCTTCATCTCGCGCAAAGACGAATCTGTAAAAAAACTCTGGCACAACGGGAGAATTGAGCCATAGTGGTGATATGTTAGAAACTCTGCAGAAAATATCCAAAAAAGAACAAATTGCGGCGCTGTATCTCCTTGGTATTACAGCCATCGAAGAGCTAGCTACCTTGACTCGAGCTAGCCCCAGTTATATTGCCAATGTTTTGCGCGAAGCAAATTTACTGGGCGGGTACTTTGATTTATACACTTCCAGTGACCGCCCGATGAACGTTTACTCCAAATTCTTTGCCGGCAAGCTCGGTTTTAAAAACAAAGCGGCCGCTCACCACAGCGTGCACTACATCGATACTCTCTACCATCAATTTGGCCGTATTGGTGATCCCGCCGGTCAGCACCATACTCTCGTCATGGCTCTGACAATGCGCAACCGCGCGCTGTGGAGTAACAAATTAGCGGAGGCAGAGGTTTTTGCCGCCTGGCTAAGAGCCCATCTTAAGCCGGTTGGATCATCTACTTCTCCCGCGACGGCCCTGATGGAAGATCATCTGGCGCGCCAAGGCAGTCACAGTAAGTCTCGCTCTCGCCGGCCTCGCTCCTCCTCACGCCCTCGTCAGTCAGAAAAAGCAGCTGTGAGTAATCCACCCCGATCCCGCTCTTAGTGAGTTCTCACCGGTGATGAGCGAAAACAAATAGGTACGAGAACTAGGTCTTGGGGTGTGTTATCACGCAGCGAGTACGCAAAGGCTGGCAGCGTTCCCGTGGTCCCAGGCGGGATAGGGTCCCCTTTGCGCGTTGATCCTAAAGCTAGCAGCTCTCATGAAAACGCCGACTACCCCTGACAGTTTTCCCCACGGAAGAGTGCCAAATGCCCTAGAATCACCATACCCTTCTGTGGAATATTGTTGTTAGATTACCTCTCGCTATAATCTCCTAAAAACTACCATGTTCAGACGCGGCTTTGCGATCGTTTCTTTGCTACTAATTATTTCTGCACTTGTGCCAGCGACTATTGTTAGCCTGGAAACGTACTACCAGTTTCGGCAGCATCTCGCCTCCAAAGAACATATCACCAGTTTAAGTACCACTGGCGTAGTCTTGCTTGATCGCTATGGTCAGCCGTTTTTTACTCTGTACCCCGGGCAACGAAAAAATTACCTGCCCTTGCACGAGATTCCCCTTTCCCTCCAGCAAGCTGTGATTGCCATGGAAGACCAGAGTTTTTACCACCACCCCGGCTTTTCCATACGCGGCATTATCCGTTCTATTTTCCTTAATATTCAACACCAAACATTTGCTTATGGCGGTTCAACCATCACCCAGCAAGTAGTTAAAAACTCACTACTCTCTCCGCAAAAAAGTCTGAAAAGAAAATATCAAGAACTGGTCTTAAGTGTGGAACTAGAACGTCGTTATACCAAAGACGATATTTTGGAGATGTATCTTAACACCGCGTACTTTGGCGAAGGCGCCGTCGGTGTCGAAAATGCCGCTCGGACCTACTTTGCGAAGCCTGCTCACGCTCTCACACTGGCCGAGTCAAGTTTGCTCGCTGCGCTTCTCCCCGCTCCTTCTTCCCTCTCTCCCCTCTCGGGTCACATCAAAAAAGCCGAGCAACGCCAAGAGCGTGTCCTCCAGACTATGACTAGTCTCGGCTTTGTATCTGCTGCCGAACAACAATCTGCCCAAGAGACTGCCCTGCAATTCAATGACAAACCCAAGCCCGCCACGCTCTATGCCCCACACTTTGCCTTGATGGTTAAGCGCGAGCTCCTCGACACCTACACCGAAGACGAACTCGCTCGTTCAGGCTTCACGGTACAAACCACTCTTGATTTAGCCTGGCAGCAATATGCAGAAACAACTGTCGCCAATCGAGTCGAGGATATGAAACAGCAAAAGGCAACCAACGCGGCGGCCGTTGTCCTTGATCCCACCACCGGCAATATTAGAGCCCTAATAGGTAGTCGCGATTGGCACGCTGATAAATTTGGCAAAGTGAACATGGCCACCAGGCCCCGACAAACCGGTTCATCGTTTAAGCCAATTGTCTATGCGACCGCGTTTGAAGAGCAGATCATTACCCCCGCTACAGTTCTCACTGACCAGCCGACAACGTTTGGCCGTGATTACCGACCACAAAATTACGATCAGAAATTTCGTGGGAAAGTACTCGCTCGGCGCGCGCTGGCTAACTCTCTCAATGTTCCGACCGTCGAGGTTATGACCAAAACTGGCGTAGCGTCAGTCATTGAGCAAGCTCAAAACTTAGGTATTACCACGCTGCCAGAAAAAAATGACTACAACTTAGCGCTCGCCCTTGGCGCCGGCGAGGTATCTTTAGTAGAAATGACGAGTGCGTATGGTGCCTTTGCGCACGCCGGCCAACGATATCAACCGCTGATCGTTACCGAAGTCAGGGATAAGTTTCACCAGCCCGTCTACCGCGCTACCCCCCAGTATCAACAAGTCTTAAGCGCCGCGAGTGCCTTTATGATCTCCTCGATTCTGTCTGACGTGACAGCACGACGAGAAGTCTTTGGTAGTGCTCTGTCCCTGTCACAGCCAGCCGCCGTTAAAACTGGCACCACCGAAAACTACCGCGATGCGTGGACAATTGGCTATACTCCCAATCTCGTTGTGGGCGTCTGGGTCGGCAATAACGACAATACGCCGATGCATAAAGTAGCTGGCGCCTTAGGCGCCGCCCCTATCTGGCGCGACCTCATGGAAGAATTTTTATCAGATATACCCATCGCTACCTTTACCCCGCCGGCCTCACTCGTCACCCAACCAGTTTGTCGCCACAATGGTTTGGCCTTAGCATACACGTCTCGCCGGGCTGGGTACCTCGAATACTTTGTCTCAGGGACCCAGCCAACCAAACGCTGTACCTGGATTCGTCCCACTCCTTCACCTCCAGTCGCCCCCTCGCCCAATGATCCGCCGCACGTTGTCAAAGATGAATCAGAATCAAATGACGAGGATGAGGACAAGGACTCAACTGAAAAACGCAAGGAGGCTGCCGCTCGACTCGACAAAAAGAATAAATCTCGTCAACAATCGTAAGCTCTAACCGCGATTATTTTAAGACTTAACATGTTCGTCAAAGAAAGCTGTTGTCCGCTGCATCACGACTGGCCAGGCTGTCGTAAATTCATGAGGTTGGGCCTCATAGACATGAAGTACGCTATTTTTTTTATTGTCTTGCAGAGCGACGGCCAGCTCCTGCGACCACTGCAACGGCACTGAATCATCGGCTGAGCCATGGTGAATCGCTACAGGCGCTTGAATGTTGGGTAAGTAAGTTTTAGCCGAGATGCCCTGCCAAAATTGAGGATTGTCCGCTACGCTGCCAAATTGCTCAATAATTCGGCTCGCCAACTCTGGCCGCCGCACAATCCACCGCTCAAAGTTTTGGGTCGCATCCGCGCTAACGGGCGCCAATAAAACCGCTCCTTGAACAAGTTCTGGTTGGGTGACTAACACTCCCAGCGTGACCCCGCCACCCATGGAATGACCTAACATGCCAATACGTTCGCCATCAACATAAGGTAGGTTAGCCGCGCGCAAGGCATAAACAACATTGATCACATCCTCAATATAGCCCAGTCGTAGATTAAGATCGGTGGTGGGATCAGCATCAGAATCAGCGTGATTACGGTAATCAGGATGAACCACCACGTATCCCTGACGGGCTAAGTAGTCCTGCTCACGTTTGAGCCCGCGACCATTCGTATAAATCTGTGGATCAATGTAGCCATGATTTAAAATCAACACCGGAAACGGTCCTTCGCCACGCGGGGCATTCATGACACCGGAGATTTTAAGATCACCACTCATATAGGTAATGTAGTAGCGCACATACGCTGCCTGCTCCGCCAATACTTGTCCGACCGTAAAATCTGTCCCTCGAAAGTCTTGCTGCTGCAGTTGCGCCAGCGATACAGAAGAGACAGGCAGTTCAGAAGAGGGTGCGGGCGGTGTGGGGACAGGTAAAGCAGTATCGGCGCGCTCAACATCAAGCACCTCGGAAACATTTTCGCCCGCCGTTGGCCGCGATAAAAAACCGTAAGCGTAAGCTGCACCAGCAGCTAGGCTAATAACTAGGAGGCCTGCCCCGATTCGAAAAAAAGACATATTTTTACCATGCGTTGCCCGGCAAAAATCTGCAAGAGACTTACTTAAGTCTGGGGGTTATCGGGAGTCGCTGCCTGATCAGCGCCCCGAAATGCATACCAGCCTATTCCCAATAAGAAGACAAACAACACCGCAATGGTAATCAGTCGGCCTAAGCCTGGTACTAAGAGCCACAGGTGCGTACCAGCGACAAAGAAAGCCATGATACCGCCTAGCACAAAGCCTGCCGGCAATACCCGCACGGTCCGCAC
The DNA here is from genome assembly GCA_040900375.1 of Candidatus Anderseniibacteriota bacterium. GTDB lineage: Bacteria > Patescibacteriota > Andersenbacteria > UBA10190 > UBA10190 > JBBDZC01. Next base: position 55,039 of record JBBDZC010000015.1, read on the forward strand.
TAAGACACTGGCGGCCACTGCCAGGGTACCGCCAATAGCAAAGACAAACAGAGACGTTTGGCGACTCTTTTCCTCCTGCAGTTGTCGCTCTCGCTCAAACCGCAAGGGACCTTGACAAAAGCCGGGTTCGATCGCTGTTTCTTCTTCAATGGTCGCCGGTACAGGTCTGCCCGGGGCACTGCCATCTCGCGTGGCTTCTATCCAACGGCCTCCCTCGGCCTCACATTGATCTGGGCTGCTGACATTAGGATAAGGTTCGTTAAATGGTAGCGGCGGCGGTGTAATCTGCACGGCAATACTCCGAAGCAACAGAATAAAAAGCAAGGCGAGGGCAACTGAATATGCCCCGCTTAAGAAAGTTCCGCCCCAGCGAAATGTAGTACGTTGCATCACACCAAAAACATGGCTCTTTAGATGATAAAATATTCAACTACTGTCCGGCGCTGCGTTAGAATTTGATCATCTCGGCCACTGTAGCCACGAGTGGTAACTTGCGGCGTTGTCCCTGAAGAGCGGCGACAAAGCCCATAATGACAAAAACAAACAGAACCAGATTTAACAACCAGCCAATTAAAGGAATAAACCCAAGAATAATCGAGGCGATAAAAATAACCAGACCCTGCTTGGCATGAAATTGTATGAAATCACTGTCGCGCTTCAGGAGCAACATAATTAGACTCACCACCCACAAATAGGAAATAGCTGCGAGCAGCCTTTCGTTCTGTCCCCCGCTTAGCTTGGACCCTCCTGCACCACCCAGGGGGGCAGCCGGCTGATTATTATCTGGCGGTGTTGATAATTGGTCCATAAAGAGAAAAGCTAAGGAAAAAACTACACTAGTATAGTACTACACTCTGTGTAAGAATGTCACGAGCTCTCGTCAGGACTAATCGGTAATCCCTCATCGGCAGCGACATACTACAGCCACTCCTTAAGTTGAGAAGAAGCTACTGTAACTGTGGTAGAGAAGTCGCTGCGGGAGATCCAGTTGGAGAAGAAAGGGGAGTAAGAAGCGGCGTGGGCGTAACGAGAGGGCTGGTCACCAAGGGTGATGGCGAAAACTGAAATAGGGGTGAAGTCGTACTCCGCAAGGGACTCGGTGACGGCGAAGGTACAATGACAGGTGTCAGCGTTCGCTGCATGGCCACATATGTTAGGGCCCCGCCAATAATAGCCCCGAGAATTAAGCTAATAACTACCAATAACGCCGTGTTTCCTACTGTCGCCATAGCAGGAATAATCTTTAAGGGTATATCAAGAACCTACCTTAGTCTGCCAAGACTAGTATTGTTCGTAAAGGCTTCTTCCCGCGCAGTCGAGAAAAGTAAAAAAATGCCTGTCACGCCCCGTGCCCGCATTTATAATTGACGAACTATCGTTCCTGCCCTAGGATAGACAAGTTCTTTTAACACAACTGTAGAAACTGCTCAGGACAAAATGGCATGAAAAAGCACCTTATCTGCTTTCCTGAATGGCGCCAAGAAAAGAAAACTATCTTTGCTCTATCTGATGAGCATTACCAGCTAGTGAGCAACAATTTCCTGCCCCTCAACAGCCTCCTTATATTGCTCGCATTCAAAGAGTCACCCTCGACTGTCACCGCTGACCACTTCCCGGAAAACATTGCATCACCTGGTCCTTATCGCTTCCTGCGCTTTAACCACCCGATCTCGAACCGTAAGGTCAAGAAATTTCTGCTCGAACACCTTTTGTATGAACCAGCTACGCTGTATGAAACACTGAACTTTTTTAAAGGCCTCCCCCATCCCCGACCGCTCGCCTATGACGTGATTGCGCTGGGCTCCCGATGGCACGACCACAAGAATAAAACCGTTCGCGTTCCCTTTATCGACCACAGGTGGCGGCTGCGCCTGACATTTGACGAAGGCAATTATACAGACCAAGACGTCTTCCTTGTTCGCCCGCACTGGGTCCCGGAAACTACAGAAGAAGCTCCGGTCTAACTTCGGCAAAACCCTGCCGAAGTTTTTTATTCTTACAAAGTTACGATAGGCCCAAGAGCCCCGTCTGATAGGCGACAAAGATGATATAGAGTACCACCAGACCCACGCCCTCGCGGCGCGTCAGCGTCCGCTGCGACAACATCAAGTACCCAAATACGGCTAGAATCGCGCTCAAGAACACTACTGTCACTCCCACTGCCCCGCGATCAGTAATGGTAAATGGTCGCAGCAGCGCGAGTATTCCTAAAATGGGCGTATTAAAAACAACGTTGCCTAAGAGAATACCGAGCGCAATATGTTTATCCCGTGCATGTCGCGCAGAAACTTGGTTAGCGACAAACGTCACTTCAGGCAAATTGGTACCGAGTGAGATCATCAGCAAGCCCACGACGAGCAGGGGCATCCCCAACGCGACGGCGGCCGTTAAGGAAACCCGGACCAGAAAATATGAGGTCACGAGCAACACGACCACAGCACTGATAAAACGAAATGTATCAATGCCGAGCGTGGTGAACTCACCTCTGCTCTGCCGTGTCAGCCGCTGGTAGTATCGCCGCCGGAGATAAAAATGCAGCAGAAATAACCCATAGCCTGTTAATAAGATAACGCCATCAATCCGCGAAACCTGACCATCAATAATCAAGGGAATAGGTAACCCTGTTATTCCTAAGGTAAGCCAGAAATCACCAGGACGCAGCACGCGCCGAATACTGATCTTACCCGCCAAAATTGCCATGACGCCCATCATGAGTGTTAGGACAACAATATTAGCTCCTAAAAGATTGCCGAGGGAGAGTTCCGGTACCGCCTCCGCGGCCGAGAAGAGCGCCACCGCTAATTCGGGAATCGAGGTGGCGATGCCTAAGAAAAAGAACGAAGCAATAAACTCGTTGACGCGTACCTGGGCATTGAGACGACGGAGACTGCGAGTCGTTAGATCCGTAAAATGCCCCAAGAGATACGATAACCCTGCGATAAAAAAAATGTATTCGATAATCATGACTCAAGCAATCAAGAGAAGATCTAATCAGTATACACAAACCCCGAGCTTACTGGCCTACACTTTCTTTATCGTGCGTTTGCGCTCGTGCTTTTTGAGAGCCGCTTTCCGCAAACGTAAGTGCTGCGGCGTGATCTCAAGTAGTTCGTCGTCACTTAAATACTCAATTGATTCTTCTAGGCTCAACGCGCGGGGAGTGTGAAAATTTTCAGCTACTCCCTCGCCAGCCGAGCGAATGTTCGTCAACTTTTTTTCCTTGCATACATTCACGTCTAAATCATCCGCCCGCGCATGCTGCCCAATGATCATTCCTTCGTAGACCTGTTCACCAGGACCAATAAAGAGCTTGCCTCGTCCTTGTGCTTGCAGAAGTCCATAGAGCGTACTCGTGCCGCCTTCGTGGGCAATCAGCGAGCCATGGTGAGCAAGCTGGAGATCGGCGAGGGCGGGCAGGTAGCCATGGAAGAGCGTACTCATAATTCCTTCCCCTCGCGTATCCGTTAAAAATTCCGAGCGGTAACCAATTAGTCCGCGTGTCGAAACAAGAAAATGCACGATCGCGACTCCCTTCTCGACTTTCATGTCTTTCATCACCCCTTTACGCTGGCCCATCTTTTCAATAACCACGCCCGCTCGTATGCCCGGACATTCAATATAAACATCTTCAAATGGTTCCAGGGTTTGCCCATCCGCCTCTTTATAGATCACCTGCGGTTTACCTACCTGAAACTCATAGCCTTCCCGCAACATTTTCTCAATGAGAATGGCCAAGTGGAGCTCGCCGCGACCCAAGACAGTAAAGAGAGAATCAGAGCCGTTGACTGCCTCTACTTTTAACGCCACGTCACTCAATGTCTCGCGCTCTAAACGAGTTTTTAGGTGCCGGGCGGTGGAAAATTCGCCCTCGGTACCGGCAAAAGGCGACGTATTGACCGCAAAGTTCATTTTGACTGTTGGCTCATCAATCGTAATCGTCGGCAACTGTCGAGGGTGATCATAATCAGCAATCGTCTCGCCAATTTTTATCCCCTCAATGCCAGCCACGGCCACGGTATCACCCGCCGTAATTTCCGGCACTTCTACCCGGCTTAAGCCGTCAAATGTCATCACGGCCGTCAATCGGGCTGGCACCTGTGTACCATCGGCTTTAATCCGCATCACGGGTTGGTTTTTGCAGAGTGAACCGCTGACGAGTGAGCCAATCGCAATTTGGCCTTTATAGGCATCATACACAACATTGACCACGAGCATCTGTGTCGGCGTGTCGAGAATTTTCGGGGCCGGGATATGTTTAACAATTGCGTCGAAGACCGGGAAAATATTTTCCATGCTGGCCAAATCCGCTTGCGCCCCTGCCTTGCCTGCAATCGCCGAGGCATAGAGTACAGGAAAATTAGCTTGTTCATCGGTCGCGCCTAAATCAACAAAAAGGTTAAAAGTCTGATCAAGTACCCACTGCACGCGCGCCTGAGGTATATCAATCTTATTAATCACCACCACGACCGGGTGCCCCGCTGCCAGCGCCTTTTTCAAAACGAATTTAGTTTGCGGCATGGGTCCATCTTTGGCGTCTACTAGTAAGAGTACGCCATTAACCATGCTCATGATCCGTTCCACCTCGCCGCCAAAATCAGCGTGGCCCGGTGTATCAATGATATTAATTTTATGTCCTCGGTAACGGACAGCTGCATTCTTCGAAAAAATTGTAATGCCGCGCTCGCGCTCGAGTTCATTGGAATCCATGATTAAATGCGCGCGATCTTCCTTGGTCGTAAAGGACTCCGATTGACGCAGCAAGGCATCAACCAGGGTTGTTTTGCCATGATCAACATGGGCAATAATCGCCACATTCCGAATTGCTGGTTCCATACCTGCCCGCTTTAGATATGGACACGGGCTGTCCGGTGTCGGCGCTGACTGCGGCGTTGGGCTCGCGGCTGGTCCTTTGTCTGCCGGACCCGATCAGTATAGTGGAACGTCGTGCGCCGGTGTGCCGCCGAGAGCTGTTGCTCATGGGTACGATAAGCTGACGAAGTAGGCGGGCGATCAGCCAGCAACTTAGGTAGCGGTGAAACACGCAATGGCTCGCGCACCAATCGCTCAATGAGCCGTATTTTCCCCCGCTGATCAGGGGTAATAAAAGAAATGGCTTGCCCGGCCCGGCCGGCCCGGCCGGTACGGCCAACACGATGCACATAATCATCCAGGTTGTCAGGCAAATCATAATTGATCACTAATTCTATGTTCGTTACGTCAATGCCGCGCGCCGCAATATCGGTCGCTACCAATACCCGGTAAGCACCCGACTTAAAGCCAGCTAGCGAGCGCTTCCGCTGCGAGAGTGATAAGTTAGAGTGGATTTCCGCCGTCGTATGGTTCATACTCCGGACCGCCCGGCATATTTTCTTTGCCCCATATTTTGTCCGGGAAAACACGAGGACTGTGCCCGTGTAGGTATCCAGCAACGTATCCAGTAAACGATTCTTGTGTTCTTTGGTAACAATAAATATTTCCTGGTTGACTCGCTCGGCCACCGTGCCAGCAAGCGCCACTTCTACTTTCACCGGCAGCTTCATATAGGCCGCCGTGATCTTGGCAATGGCCGGTGGCATGGTGGCCGAGAATAACATGGTCTGCCGCTCGCGGGGAACATTCTGGAGAATGCGCTTAATTTGCGGCGTAAAACCCATGTCGAGCATGCGGTCCGCTTCATCGAGTATGAGCATCCCCACATCGCTTAGATTTAAACTGCCGTGGTCTAAGTGATCAATAATGCGGCCGGGCGTGCCGATCACAACATGGGGGCTGTGGCGTATCTCTCCCAATTGCTTATGCATGGAAGCCCCACCAATTAAAAGTGTTTGACGCAAACCAAAAGAATGGCCGACACTTTGGAATAATTCAGCAACCTGCATCGCCAACTCGCGCGTTGGCAAGATTATCAGCCCGCGCTTTTTGGTGCGCGCTATCTGTTGTAAAAGCGGTAAGGCAAAAGCTAGGGTCTTACCCGTTCCTGTTTGGGCAATCCCAATCACATCCTTACCAGCAACCGCCAAGGGAATAGCTTGCTGTTGGATGGGCGTGGGCACGGTAAATTTCAGCCGCGCGAGCACTGCCAAAAGCTTAGGTGACAAACCTAAACCAGAAAAATTCAAACCAGCCGAAGAATTATTATGCGACATATACGAGGTGACCCGGGTCCTTTAGGGGTCACTTGTACATGCCGTTAAGGTCGAGTCCGTTAGACCACGTCTTTAAGTAACGTGGTTGATTAATTTAATGGATTTCATGATAAAGCAAATGAAATATTTTGTCAAATGGAGAAAACAGCATCAAAAAGATCACGCCCGTTCATATCGGTCTCTCCGTTCTACAAAAGCGTGCGCAGCCTACCAGCGTCACAATTTTTTGGCTAAGAGAATATTACAAAAGAAAGAGTATACTAGAAGTCATGAGTAAGAAAAAAAAGTTTTGGGGCATCACTGTAATTGTGGTGTGCCTGACTGGATTTTTGGGTCTGGGCATGTCGCTGTTATGGCGCTACCAGTTAGTCGAACTACCCGCACTCGCCGTCCGCACGATTGGTCGAGTGCAAAGTTCTATGACCACCGGCACCACTGCTGTCTACAAATTACCCATTACTCCTCATCGGCAAGAACATGCTCTAAGTTGTGAAGTTGCCACACTCAAAATGGCGTTGAGTAACTATGGCCTAGACATCCCCGAGTCCGAACTCTTGCGGTACCTTCCCTTTGATCCTACCCCGCGTAGTGCCGGGGTTTGGGGTAATCCGCATGAGGGTTTTGTCGGCAACATTGATGGCCAGATGCTCCGTGACGGCTATGGTGTTTACTGGGAGCCCATTGCTCGCCTCGGCTCGCGCTGGAAAAGAACCGAAGTGGCTCGACAGCTCACGGCCGCAGCAGTCGCTCAGCACATTGCCGAGGGCCGCCCCGTGATTGTCTGGGGATACTTTGGCCGCGGTAATCTCGCTTCCTGGTTGACGCCACAGGGCAAGCGCATTGCAGCTGTCAATGGCGAACATACCCGCCTCGTAGTTGGTTTTAGTGGCTCCCCTGCTGCCCCTCAAGGATTTTTTCTCCTCGATCCCATCTTTGGACCACTCCATTGGTCAAGCACCAAGCTTCTGACAAATATGGACATCTTTGGCCGTACCGGCGTGGTGGTCTACCCCCATCCTCGTTGGGTACGCATGCCCAATGATCCCCAAGTGTGGGAGATTTCTGCCAATGGCAAAATGCGCCAAAGAATCAACGGTAGCTGGGAAAAGTTCGTGGAATACGGCGGGTATAAAGAGGCAGTAGTACCTATCACGAAGCAAGAACTCCAGCGCTTTACTCTTGGCGCTGATCTCGTGCTCTAGCCTGTCTAGCATTTTATTACTTCTTATACTATAGAGAAGGTATGAAAAAAAGCGCCTGGCGCCTGGTGATCTTACTGATCGTCCTCTCTGGAGCAGCAGGGACGGCCGCTTTGTATTACGGGATAGGACGATCAACCCTTCTTCGCCCGACGACTTTGCCTTCACCCCTCGCATACCAACAAACTCCGTCTCCCCACGTCAGCCCCCTCTTTTCTCCTGCTCAAGTAAACTCTCGCCCCGCTATCTCCCCCTTGTCACAGCCACTAGTTACCTTGCCAGCAGAAGTAAACCTAGCAATCCCCTTTACCGCCCAAGCTCCTCATCGTAACTGGGAACTGCCCTACCAAGAATTTTGCGAGGAAGCCTCTGTGCTTATGGCTATGAGCTACGTTCAAAACCAAGCTATCCCCAACGCCGACTTTGCCAACCAACGCCTGCTCGAAATCCAAGCCTTTGAGGAAAAACGCTTCGGCTATTACGAAGATACTACGGTCGAGGAAACCGCTATCATTTTGCGAGAATACTACAAAAATGATCGCGTAGACGTTGCCTACGAGCCAACCATCCAGGACATTAAAGAGGCTCTCGGTACTGGCAAAGTCGTTATCGTGCCAGCCGCCGGGCGCTCGCTGCCCAACCCTTATTATCGCCAGCCCGGACCGCTCTATCACATGCTCGTCATTAAAGGTTATACGCAGGATGGCAAATTCATCACCAATGATCCCGGCACCCGCAACGGCGCAGACTTTATCTACGAGCAAGCAGTCTTACTCAACGCTGTCCATGACTGGAACAACGGGCAAGTTGAACAAGGACGAAAAGCAATGATTATTGTCGGCTAGGTCTCACCCCATCTATCCATTGGTGCACCCGGCCAGGCAACAACACTGTCAGCAGGCCTACTTTCAAGACGCTGCCAAAAAAGAAAGCCAGGGGCAGCGCGAGTAAATCAAGCTGCTCCAAAAGTAACCAAGCCGCCAGCAGAGAGAGCGCAAAACTAGCAACACTACAGAGCACCGGCACCCACGTATTCTTGGTGGCGTAGAAAGCGCGTGCAAGTAGGTGACTCAAAGCTTCCGTCGGTATGGCCAAGCAAAACATGCCCAGGATTACTGCCGTGCGAGCAACATCGCTCTCGGTAAAGGCCCGTCCTCCGAGAAGGAATGCCACCAGCGGCTGCCGCACCAGGAAAATAAAAACCGCACTCGCTAAGCTCGCAAACAAAATAAGGATGGCCGATCTCGTTAGTGCCGCCACAAAGCCAGAGCGAGAACGCCGCGTCGCCGCCTGCGCCAAGATGGGAAAGCTCGTCGTCGCGACCACAATGCCAATTAAACTCACCGGCACGCTTTGAAAGTTACGGGCAAAGTTAAGCACAGCAATCGAGCCGGGTGTCAGTGTCGAGGCAATCGCCGTGAAGGCCCAAAAAGTGGCCAGCTCAATGGGGTGACCAAACATCTTCGGCAGCATGAGTTTCAAAGTCGTCGTAAATTCGGGGGTACGCACCGCCAAGTTAGGCACAAAACGCCAGCCCGTCAGTGTCGCATCTACCAGTCGAATCAGTAAGTGTAAGACTGCGCCCGCAATAGTACCGGCGGCTACCCCCATAATCCCGTAGGTAGGAGCAAATAACAGAATCCCACCGATGATACCCAAGTTATAGGTAATTGGCGCTAACCCGTAGAAGAAAAAACGGCGCTCGGCGACAAGCATCGCTCCCAACGCGTTGGAAGCGGAAAAAAGGATAGGTGAGAGAGAAAAAATGCGCAGGAGGCGCGCTACCAACTGCTGATCGGGAGCCGTAAAGCCAGGCGTCACCAACCGGCTCGCCGGCTCCGCGAAGAGTAATAACAATAGTGCGGCTACAGACATCGAAATTGTCGCGGTGGTGATCACCGTATTGGCGTAGCGCCGCGCCTGCGGCACACTCTGATGCTTAAGGTCTATAAACAATGGCACGAAGGCTGCGGCAATGCCGCTGGCCACTAAAAAATTGAAGAGAAAATCTGGCAGTAAGAACGCTGCATTGTATGCATCCAGGGCACGGGAAGCGCCAAATGTTTGTGCTAAAAGCCGGTCCCGGAACAGGCCGACAACATATGAGCCAAACGTGGTAAGCGCAAGAACAAGGCTGCCGGCGGGAATTGCCTGGCGCAGGACTTTCATGCTCTTAACCATAATATACCACCACCGAAAATGATAACTCACCAAGTCCCGCTCACTACAACAGTTTTATCTATATCGGCTTGTCTATTTCTTTGCGCAAGGCGTCGAGATCAAGGACTGTTGTCGTCATCGCGAGCGTCCCATCTTCGTTGCGAGGCCACTCACTGCGGGGTCGGTCAACATATATCTCAATCCCATTGTGGTCGGGATCTTGCAAGTAAACGGCTTCGGAAACGCCGTGGTCAGAAGCCCCCAAGAGGGGATAGTGGGCCGCTTGCAATCGCTGCACGACGAGTGCCAAATCTTTTCGCGTCGACAGCAAAATTGCAAAGTGATAGAGGCCGGTGTGGCCCGGAGGTGGGGGTGAGGCATCTTTGCTCTCCCACGTATTCAAACCAATATGGTGGTGGTATCCGCCAGCGGACAGGAAAACTGCCTGATCGCCGTATCGCGCTGTGACCACAAACCCCAGCACATCACGGTAGAAGCGCAGCGAGCGCTCCAAGTCCGCTACACGCAAGTGGACATGGCCGATTATTGTCTCCGGCGGAAGAAGAGCTAGCATCGTATTCATTACTTCCAGCATGACATAAACCCGCTATAGGGAAAATGGAATCGCACGAGCAGCCGATAAGGAAACGCCTGTGCATCCCAGCTTTCTTTCTTTGACAAAATATGGTCTGCATGCTAATTAATATAAAGTTCGCTTGCTCATTCGCACAGTCGCCCCTTCCTCTCCTCAAGTTTCAGGAGCTAGTCATGACGACCGCACCGGATCAATTACTCGATGTTAGTGAAGACCAAGGAGTCACGGTCGTGAGACTGTGCCCAGCCACAATCTTAGAGGCGTCACTGGCTCAAGAACTTGGGCTACAGCTCTACCGCTTTGTCGAAGATCTAGGTGTCCGCAAGTTAGTCGTGGATCTTGCGGCAGTAGCATATATCTCGGCTGACTTCCTCGGCAAACTGATCGTGCTCGATCAGAAGATGCGGCGAGCAGACGGCAAGCTTGTCCTGGTGAGCCTACACCCGGCGATCTACGAGTGTTTGACCATAACCTGCCTCACTAAGCTCTTTGTTATCTGCGACACGCCACAAGAAGGGATAACGCTCCTGACGTAAAGTAAGCCCCGCGCCCGTAGCATCGTGCTGCGGGCTTTTTCTTTACCCGTTCCCACGCGTAGCAGTATACTAACGTGCATGACCCGTCTGCGAAAGTTACGCTTGATAGAATTTTTGATTGTCGGCATTGCCATGGGAGTACTCGAAGATATTATTGCTATTGTCATCGCGACTGATGCCCCTCTCGATCTGAATATATTTTGGGTCGTACTCGCCGTTGCTATCCCCTTTGCGATCATCAGTGAAGTGATTGTTGATCACCCGAGATTTTGGGAGTGGATACTACCCCCACGCAATAACCGTCCCAAGTAAAAGAGTTGTAAAACCCCGGTTGGCACGCATGCCTCTCGGGGTGGGTAAAATCGCTCTACGTCCTTAAAGAATGAGCCTGCCGTCACGTCAAGTACTGATCCCACGAGAACGGTTTAGCCGTGCCGCGCGCGATTATTTTCTCCAGTTGCTCTTCCGTCAGCAGGCGAAAGGGCCGCAGGTCCAGCTGGCCTTCCCGAATGCGCATCTCAAACGCACATCCATCTTCGGCACGAAACAGGGCCCACATGCTTACCACTCTCACCCGCTGCGTTGGCACCAAATATTTCTCCACCCGCTTGAGTAGTCTCTGCTCACCACAGACCACCCTCTGTTTAGTTTCAGTAATAACAACCGGAAAACTGCCCACGAGGCGGTGGTCCGGCTCAAGATAGAAAACTTGCGTTAACTGATAGCCCGCTAGATCTTGACCAATCAATTCAGCCGGTTTTGGGACCAAGGCTGTCATGACAGACACTCCTTAACATTGGGAAGAGAACTACTCGTACGGTAGTACGTCGCCTGGTGAATGTCTATCAATACGCCGTACGAAAGCCGCAAAAAAAACCAAGCAATTATAAAACCCGAGATTGCTCTCGGGTAAGAACTATGCTGTCGGGAGTTAAGGCGTTGGCGGGGGCAGAGGAAGATCCTCTGGAGCAAGCTCCGCCTGGCCAGTGCGAACAAAGTGTTGAGGCTTCCGTATTTGGTGCCTCGTGCCATTCTCCTCAACCAGGGCCACGAGCTGGGGAGAGTGTGATCCTCCCGGAAACGGGTAGCGTTCCTTAATCTTCTGGCTGAAGAGTGCCCGCGCGGCTCGGATAGCCTCTTCGGGACTATGGCCCTCCACCTCAAAGGGCTCTTGGGTATTAATACCGTCCAGGTCGTCAGATTCGTTGTAGTAGAAATCCTGCCATTCGACGCGGAATTTCATGACTCCCTCCTGCCTTAAGTTAAACCCGCGGTTTCTAACGAACTACTCCGTAGTACTGTCATAACTTTGAGAAAACAAAAAGTCAACCCATTCGACTCCACGGTCTAAAGGCCGTGGCTTGCTTAAGGGTTGACTCTAAAGCCGCGCGTATCTCCACCCTGAAGGGTGGAGCTTGCGCGAGTCGAAGAGTCAAGACTTAAAAGGTCTTCAGCAAACTTTCGCCACACAAAATAGAGAGCCTTCGCGTTAGGAGCGAAAACTCTCTACTGCTGGTGGTAATTCACCCCTTAGTCAGGACTAGGTCCAGGACTAGGTTCAGGACTAGGTTCACCAGAACAATCACCGTCAAACGCAAGAACCTCGGCAGCCCAGCCAGGCTCAAGCTCATTTTGTGCCCCCTCACTCACGAGTTCACCTTGGCTCGCCGGGCTAGGGCTAGGGGGAGCATCGCCCATTATCGCTTGCCCAAAACACGCGTTTTCATTTGGCACGCCTCCAGTATCGGCGAAAGTAGGCAACGCCATCGCTCCGATCGTTGCCGCGCCGACGGCAATCGTAGCTAGGGCTTTTTTGAGTTGCTGCATCGTTGTCACCCCCTTTCATTAACCACAAAATCCGGTTTCGAGAGCTAGGGAAAGGACCTTCAGGCTACCCATGCTTAAACTTTACCCCTGATCCCACTTAAAAGAAATAAGGAGCGCTGGCGGCATATTGACAAAATAAAAATATACAATATCCTAAAGAAGCTACAGAAGCCAAAACAGAAGTAGCCGTTCTTTTCCCACCCCAGCCGTTCTTTACTCACCCTCATCAAGGAGGTAAGCCAAGTGCCCGATCTGCCCTCGCGACATCCCCACATTGTCTCCTCCCGGTACGTCACGTGGACTATAGTCCTGGCTATCGTGGGCCTTACCTGGCTCATCCCCACCCTTGCTCTCCGCCTCCTTGGCAGAGACGATCTTGCTCGCCCTATCACGGTTATCGCTGTTCCCATCCTTCTGGCAATCCTCTGGATTCGCCATTTGTACCACCCTCGGTGAGCACCCACTCCTGCCCAGCGGCACCCGCCTCTGGGCAGTTTTCTTTTTTGCAGAAATTTCTGCATTAAAAATACCCTCACTTGCTGATCAGAGGGTCTTCCACATCAGAACCAAGCAACGAAAAACAAGCTAGGAGAACAGAGATTATGCCACCCAGTCGTAGAGAAACTTAAGTCCCGCCACGAGTACCGCCAGCAAAACCAGTTTTCGAAAATGTCGCTGCGGAGTATAATCTACCACGCGCTTCCCGATAAAAGAGCCAATGAGCGCTATAAAGAACAATACCAGCACAGAACTATAGTACTGGCGTTCTAAAAAACCCTGTTGTAAGTACACGGGTATCCTCGTCACATCCACTGCCAAGGCGATTGCGGCAGCCGTGGCAATGTATTTTTCCTTATTAAGCCTAAAGGCATTGAGAAAAGCTCCCCGCAGCGCCCCGCCCGTGCCAATAAGCCCGGCTAAGAAGCCGGATAAGCTACCCCCTATAACTGCATTTATTGCCCGAGGAGCAAATTGCAGTTCCTCCCGCCAAAGAAAAATGACAGCATAGAGAACGAGAAACACGCCTAAGAATGCTTGGATCAAATCTTGAGATACATGCGGTACTAATAAAGCCCCGCCAATACTACCGACAACACTAGGGACGCCAAACGTAACAAGTAACCTCCGCTCTAACCCGTATCTAAAGAAACTGATCCGGCCAAGATTACCAAAGATATGGAGGAAAGCCACGAGGACCAATGCCGTTTTAAAGTCAACAAAGAAAATTGCTAACGGCAGAAAAATCGTGGATGAACCAAACCCGGCAATAGTTCCCACAATTTCAGCAAACAGTGCGGCCGCAAAGAAAAAAAGATTCACTATTTCTTGTTAACGTATTTCCAAAGCGCCACCGCCCCCAGCACCAGATTAACCAGCACCAACAGGCCCACGAGCCAGCCAAACGTCATGTATCCTCCTCCATACATACCACTCATCATGTTGTAATCCATCATCATTACCCTCACCTCCTTAAGATCAATAACAGCACTAGAAACAAAAGAGTAAAATCAACCGCCGAGATCACACACCAGGTACAAAAAGCTTTGATAACGGCCGCCTGTAGATACATAAAATAGAGAGAGAAAAGAAAACCAATGGTGACCACCACACCAATGGGCCACAGTGGCACAGTCCCGACACGGTATAATAGTGTAAGCACAAAAATTATTAGATACATGACCAGCCCCGCATACGCGTTGGGGATGCCGAAGGTCTTACTGTGTGGGCTGTACTGCACCCTTTGGCACCACTCTTTAGGAAAACCAATACAAGCTACATCGGTTTTGGTAATTGCATGATAGGCAAGGTACAGGGTATTAATAATGCCAATACCGGAGAGTACGAGAAACATAGAGGTGAGAATCATAATGAACTAGGATTTTGTTACTTGACCATCAAAATGCTCCGTGTCCTTCAGCGCCTCTTCCTTAGTCTTATGCACCACGCCATCACGGTGATGCGGCGGAGAGTACAGAGTGTAGAGCTTTATTGGTTCAGTATCAGAGTCATTAATGATGTTGTGTTGCACACCAGCCGGAACAATAACAACACTACCGTCAACAAGCTCGCTTTCACTACCATTTAAGACGGCGCGACCCTTGCCTTGCTCAATACGTAGAAACTGATCAACATCATGCACTTCTTCACCAATATCCTCGCCTGGCTGCAAATGCATCGCAGTTAGTTGGCTATGCTTAGCGGTATACAGTACCTGGCGAAAATATTCATTTTCCAGCGTTAGTCGCTCGATGTTTTCAATATATCCTTTCATATTAGTCTGGTGAAAAAAGCTCTGGCTTATACGGCTGCAGTCGGACTATTTTCACTCGGTGCTTCTCTTTCTGCTCTAGTTCCTTGCGTACCTCATCCTCGGTTGGTTCTTGATTATAGCCCATGGCAAGAATATCAAACTCAACTTCTCCTAAAAGATGATAGCGGTTAGCAGTTTTCCTCCCCAGCATTACTTCATCGACATATGTAACAGCTTTGACAGCCGCGATCCGCTGCTCTTCTGAAGTTCGTGGTTCCCGGTGCTTGGATGCTCGGATCGCACTATCATGGGCCACCACGACAATGAGGTAGTCACCCAACGCTTTCGCTTGTCGTAAAAGGTCTTTATGGCCCTCGTGGAGAGGATCAAAGGCACCGAAGACAATAACACGTGTCATGCTATTTACTATATCACAAGCCGGCAGTGACCAAGGGCCCAGCAACAGAGTTCACCTGCCCCCGTTGTTGCCTGCACTTAAAGCCGTAGCCCGGAATGAAAATTAAGAAAAAAGTGGTTGATTTTAGATCTGACAACAATCCTTTGCACATTTTAGGCCAAAAAGTGCTAGAATGGCGATTAGAGGGACTTACCAATTAATAACTATATAAAGTATGGCAGAAACCAATGCAGCGTTTATGAAGCCAATGACAATCAGCGATGAGCTAGCTGTCGTAGTTGGCAAGGGGCCCATGGCTCGGTCGGAAGTGGTGAAGAAACTGTGGGAATACATTAAGAAAAACAACCTTCAGGATCCGGCCAATAAGCGTAATATCAACGCGGATGAAAACCTGAAAAAGGTATTTGGTGGCAAAGAGACCGTCAATATGTTTGAAATGACCAAGCTCGTTTCAAAACACCTGTCCTAAGCGCGGCCACCCTAGTCTCAGGTCCGCCCTCAAAATACAAGTACCTCACGGCGGATTTTTTGGCTCCACGGAGTCGGAAGAAAGTTCGAATCAAGCTGACATTGCATAAAAAGCTAATTTATCTGGAGCCCGTAAGACCTCGGGCGTAAGTCCGAGGATGAAGGGCTTTGTCACTGTCCCGGCGGAGCCGGCACGCCGCAGACAAAAGTCCCCCGATACCACGGGCATAAGCCCGTAGTGACTTTTATAATGCCAAAGAAATCAAAAACCGCCTCCCTTCCTAGGTGAGACGATTTTAGTGTTGCTCAAAAGACTAGTTATTACGCTAAGTATTTTTCTAGCTTGTTGAACGTACTCTCCCAACCCTGGGTGTGCATTGCTTTGGCTTTATCATCAGCAAAGCCTTCATGGCGCAAAGTTACTTTGGTTTTACCCCCCTCAATTTCTTCGAAAGTCAGCATAACTCTAGTTTCGCCTTCTGGAGACCCTTCCCATCGCCAAGAGAACGCCAGAGTGCGCGGAGCTTCAATGATTGAAAAAGTTCCTACAGCAACATGCGCACCATCATCGCCCTGCATAGCAATGCGATACGCACCACCAACCTTAAGGTCCACCTCCGCCTCCGGGGTGGTTAAGTTTTCCGGTGCGTACCACTTCTGCATCTCGGCTGGATCGGTCCAGGCCCTCCAGACTCGATCAAGCGGAGCGTTAATGACACGAGTAACTTCCAGTGAATGATTTTCCATTACTCGTCACCTCCTTCCAAATAGTTCTGCAGGGAATCCAGTTTGTATTCCCAGAATTTTTTGTATTTGACTATATACTGCTCTGCCGTTTGCAGCGAATCGGGATTGAGCTGAACAATATGCTTACGTCCCCGTTTGCTGCGCTTAATCAATTCAGCTCTCTCGAGTATTTTCAAGTGCTTTGATACCGCAGGAAGCGAAATGGAATATGGTCTGGCAATTTCTGAAACAGTAAGAGGACGCTGCGCAACGCGCCGCAGAATCCGCCGCCGGGTCGGATCAGAAAGAGAAGCAAAAATGAAATCCAATTTCTTCTCTACGTTGCTTTCTATATATTTAACCATAAGGTTAAATATATCAGACTATTTCAATAAAGCAAATTAATGATTGGTCTTAAAGTATAATCGGCATCACCAGATTCTAGTGAGGCAGGAAAGTATCTGACACCCTTCTCCACCTCGTGAAGGCATATTAGGCGAGCGGGGTTTCCTATCTACCAAGATTTGGTTATATTGTTTATATATCTTTTATTCCGTGGGGAGGTGATTTTGATGGATCAAACAACGCCTGACGAAGAAACACAACAAAATAACGGATCAACGCCTCCGGCTGAGCCCGAGACGCCTATGCCTGATCAAGGTCCGCAAGAGGGTCAAGGTAACGTGGGGGCATGATGAAAATCTTTAATCGCTGCACTCATACCTTCACTCAATAAGGTATGAGTGCTTTTTTTAAAGAGTTAAAGGTGTCAAATACTTTCATGGTTGTCGCTACTCCTAAGCTGTTATTTACCAATAATTGCCTCTGGATCAATATTAAAATCAGTATATCGCCACCAGCTCGGAACAAACTTAAAAAACTCGGAGTTCCGCACGGGGCTTAAGTGGCCTTTCGGTATGTCATCTATTGTGTACAATGCTACGCCTCCCTCACGCCGTATAGAGCTCTACCACGCGGTGGCAGCAAATGACATGAAGCAACTGCAGATACTGGCACGGCCGTTAGTTGGCCATACTATTTGGCACATAAATTCTGCTACTCAAGGGGGTGGCGTCGCAGAATTACTGCGTAGCCAGGTAGCGTTAGAGCAAGGCTTGGGACTTAACAGTATCTGGTTGGTTATTCGCCCAGCTGACCCACATTTTTTTGTTGTTACTAAGAAAATACATAATGGATTACAAGGAGATACCACGCCACCGACACGGACGGAGTGGAAACTCTATGCGGCAGAAAGTCAGCGCTTTGCTCAGGCGCTTGAAGAGCAGGGCCGGCTTAATCCGGCCAATCTTATCATTGCCCATGACCCACAACCACTAGCAGCAGTCAGAGACTTGTCGGCCGCTGTGAGCAGTGTGCTGCGTATCCACCCTGATATCTGCCATCCAAGTCCATGGGCTTTAGACTGGCTATGCGCGCAGGTACCTCATTTCGATCGCACTATTGTCAGTCGCCAGGATTGCCGGCCGACGTGCCTGATCAACCCCGCAACGATTGTCATTGCTCCGGCCATCGATCCTTTGGCGGAGAAAAACGTCAGGCTTCCCCGGCCGATGTGCCAAGCCGTCCTGGCCGCTCATAATATTAACCCGCAGCGCCCGCTCATCGCCCAAGTGTCGCGTTTTGATAAGTGGAAAGATCAACTGGGGGTGCTTGCTGCCTACCAACAAGCCAAGCTGGAAATACCAGAGCTCCAACTTGCCCTAGTCGGTTTTCTCAACGTTGAGGATGATCCAGAAGCAGCCGCCTACTATGAGAACGTTAGGCAGACAGCAGCGGCTGATCCTGACGTCCACTTATTCAGTGAGCTTAAGCAACTCCATGACATCTCTCAAGATACCTTTGTAAACGCCATTCAAACGGCGAGCGATATCATTATTCAAAAATCTATTCGTGAAGGCTTCGGCCTCACGGTAGCAGAAGCTATGTGGAAGAGCACGCCAGTGATTGGCAGTTTTGCGGGCGGCATTGCTCTGCAGATTCAACACGAGCACAACGGTGTGCTGGTCCAGTCGATAGAGGAAACGGCTAAGGCCATTACCCGCTTGCTAAAAAATCCTGAAGAACGTCGCCGTTTAGGGACAATCGGGCACGTCTCTGTGCACGAACGTTTTCTTCTCCCTCGGTACCTCGTCCAACACCTTTCTCTCTACACTACTCTCCAAAAAGGCACGCAGTAACCACGCTATGAAAAGGCCGATTTATCATCCGGCTTACGAAGTTACACTCCTCACACTGAAATTCGTTTGAGCCTTCTCGCTGTATATCCCTCACCATGGTTTAAAAGTTACTTAAGGGGCTATCAAAGATTCCTAAAACACCCGCAAGGCCTCGTGCTAAACATCCCGAGCGCCTGATGAGCGGTTATAAATTAACCCCAAATACCCAGTAAATAGCCAATGAGTTCGACTGCGACATATAACCATAGGATATACCCGATGACGCCAACGCTAAAGATGATGAGAGCGAGATTAATGATTTCATGACGACGTTGTTTCGCCTGATCGATGGTACAAATACCTTTTGACCGGCGCAGGTAGAAAACAAATGACAACGTCAGCAGAATGAGACCAACGAAGCGGAACCACCATTTGTATTGGCCATAGAGAACATCGGAAAGTGATGCAGCGAAGGCGACCGTGCTTAAGCCAAAAAGTACCAGGACTACCGGCGCGAAACAGCACAGTGAGGCGATCATTACCGGGAACCATGTAATTTTGAACAATTCTTTCTTCGTGAGCATATGATTAAAGATATCCCAAGAGTCGATTGTAGTTTAGAAATTCAAGTCACTGAAAGTACCCATTGATAGTCCTAATCGAGCGAGCGGATTATTAAGAAGTTAACGACTGTCGCCGCAGCAGCACCGCATTGACAGCCACAATCACTGTTGAAAGCGACATAAAGACAGCTGATACTGCCGGGTTAAGAACAATTCCCCAGGTGACTGCTGCACCAGCCGCCAAGGGCAGTGCTACCATATTGTATCCCGTTGCCCAAAAGAGATTCTGAATCATCTTGGTATAGGTAAGCCGCGATAGCTGGATGATCTTGGGAATATCACGCGGATCGTTCTTCACGAGCACAATACCGGCCGACTCAATTGCTACATTCGTACCAGCGCCGATGGCAATACCAACGTCAGCTTGAGTAAGCGCTGGTGCGTCATTGATGCCGTCACCAACCATAGCAACTCTCTGGCCCTTGTTTTGAAGCTCTTTGACTTTATCTGCTTTATGTTCCGGCAACACTTCCGCAAAATACTCATCAATACCCAGCTCGCCTGACACCCACTTAGCCACTGCTTCAGAGTCCCCGGTAATCATAGCCACCTGAACGTCTTGCTGTTTAAGTTGCTGGATAGCTTCACGTGATTCCTCACGAATGATATCACCGAGGGCAATAACACCTGCCAGCGTATCGTCTGCGAGTACATAGATGATTGTCTTGCCTGCTTTGTTTTCTGCTTCGATCTTCTGCCTGTGTTCGATAGACACCGACAATCCCGCCCTGTTCCATAATGCCTGGCCTCCTACTTTAATAATTTTGCCCTCAACCACACCGCTCACCCCTTTGCCGGGCAAGCGCTTGAAATCAGCAATTGAAGCCAAACCAACACCATCCTGCTGCGCTCTCTTCACAATAGCTCTGGCAACAGAGTGCTCTGACTTGGCATCGACCGAAGCCGCTAGACGCAACATTTCTTTTTCATCAACGGTACTGATCGGGAAAATATCCGTCACGCCGTACTGTCCCTTGGTCAGCGTTCCGGTTTTGTCGAATAATACGACATCAATATTGCGAGCAGCCTCAAGAGCCAATCGCTGCCGCACTAAGAAGCCGTTCCTTGCAGCCATTGTTGTTGAGATTGATGCCACCAGCGGAATCGCTAAACCGAGCGCATGCGGACAAGCAATAACCAGCACCGCTACCATGCGGGTGAAGCCAAAGTCAGCCCCTCGTAAAGGAAGCCAAATGAATAGCGTGAGCAAGCCTGCTGCCACAGCAATCACTGTGAGGTAAAAAGCCGCTTTATCAGACAGAAGTTGCAGTTTTGATTTACTTGCTTGCGCTTCTTGTACCAAGCGCATCACACCGGCCAAGAACGTATCGTCACCAATCTTAGTCACTTTTATGCGCAGCGAGCCATCACCGTTGATCGTTCCGGCAATCACAGCATCACCAACCTTTTTCTGCACTGGCTTTGATTCACCAGTCGCCAACGCTTCGTCAATGTCTGACTCGCCTTCAACAATCTCACCATCAGCGGCAACTTTACCGCCGGGACGAATCACAATGATGTCTCCAGTCGTAAGCTGATCAAGTGAAATCATTTCTGTTCTGCCATGACGCTCAACTTCGGCAGTATCCGGCAACAATTTGGACAATTCCTGAAGTGCTCCCTGCGCCCCTTTGACCGCTCGCATCTCTATCCAGTGGCCCAAGAGCATCACAACAATCAATGTCGTTAGCTCCCAGAATAAAGTTTCTTCTTGACCTCGTAGTACTTGAGATACGCTGTACGCATAGGCGGTGACAATTGCCAGCGAAATTAATGTCATCATTCCTGGCGCCTTGCCACGTAGCTCCCGCCAAGCGCTGGTCAAGAAAATCCAACCGCCGTAAAAGAAAACGACAGATCCAAGTAACGGCGGAATGAGCCATGAACCGGGGAAGACTGGTGGCGACCAGTCTAAGAACGTCTGGGGCAGTGGTGAGTAGAGAACAATTGGAATGGTAAGAATAAGACTTACCCAGAACTTCTTGGCGAAGATGTTGGTGTTGTGTCCTTCGTGCTTACCCGCCCCGCGAAGCCTTGGCGAAGTGGAGTCATGCTGACCGTGATGTGTAGCTTCATCTTTAGTTTCAACCAGATTCATCCCGCACTCCGGACACATACCCGGCATACTTTGCCGAATGTTTGGATGCATCGGGCACGTGTATGTCTTAGGATTTGTGTGATGTTCGTGGTTCATATAAAGAACTCTGTTAGAAATAATACACTAAGGAATAACGGCAAACAGCAACATCATGCCATCTTCCAAGTGCTCTGCGATGTGACAATGGAGCATCCATTGTCCAGGATTTATCATGTCAACAAGGAGCTCGACAGTATCCCCGGTCTGAATAAGAACGGTGTCTTTCCAGACAAGATTGTCATTTGGTACACCATTCGTGCTAACGACAACAAAGCGCTGACCGTGTAAGTGAATCGGGTGCTGCATCGGATGCATCGAATGCGCATCGTTAGTAACTTGTATTTTTACCTTATCTCCCTGTTTGAATCCCCAGTCGATATCCATGTTGGACTGTCCAGTATCCTCGTCTATCAAACGCCACTGCACTGATGCAGTCGTGGAGTTACTGTTCATGGCCGGCATGTTATCTTCCCATTCAACCGGCTCCCCGCTGCCCATCATTATACTGTTATTCATCATGCCACCGTCCGGCATCATGTGCTGACCAGGACCCATTGCTGGATCGCTCATTTGGGCTAATGCCTCCTGCCCGAGCAAGCCGCTAGACATCTTATGGTTCCCCGCCCCCTCCATCATGTGCATTGTTCCCATATCGATCCCGATGCGCAAACGCTTATCTGCCGCCTTAGTAAAGAGCGGGCGCAATGCTGCCAACTCTAATCGTATATCTTCATTCACGCGCGGTACGGCAAACTGGGTAGTATAGGAAGGTGAGACGGTCTGATTGCTGACCTGCACTATACCCAGAGTGTATGTCCTAAAAGGAGTTGTGTGTTGGAGGGCATATGCCCCCGCATCTTCGAATAAAACGTCAATCGTTGCCCGTTCCGAGGGGCTAATTATTACAGAATCAACAAATGTCTCCTGCTCATACTTCCCGCCATCACTGCCAACCAGCTTCATTTTCGCTCCCGGAATAGTAATCATAAATGTCCTGGTGTTTGCGGCATTCGTCACAAAAAAGCGAACGACCTCACCTCGCTGAACATCCAGGCCATATTCAGTTTCGCCATTGATTAGCATCGTGTTACCAAACCGGCCCATCAATGTGTGCGTGGTTTCGTCTTTGTAAAACGGGGCAATCTGGCCGTTTTCAATCAGAATATCATCGAGCACAATCGGTACCTCGCGATTAGCAGGTGCCCAATATGAAGCTTCCGCAGGTGTTACGAGGAAGTTCCCGTACAACCCCAGCTCTTGTGCGTAATCCTCGCGAACATGAGGGTGATACCAATACATGCCGGCATCGGGAAATTTGAGGCGATACGTAAACATACCACCGACCGGGATGACTTCTTGGGTGACATCAGGAATACCGTCAAATGCGTTATCAACACGTACCCCATGAGGATGCAGGGTTGTTTCTACATCAGTCTTATTCATTAAATTAACGGTGATCTCTGATCCTTGCGCAACGGTAATCAGCGGACCAGGAATAGATCGGTTATAAGCCAGCATCTTAAACTCTTTCCCGTTGATCTTCTTTTGCACTACTTCTGCTACGAGGTCGTAGGTAGCGCCATCCTTAAGTTCAACAACCGGCATAGAAACAGCCTCCGGTAAACCGGTTGTATCTACAGAAAAGACCATGGGCGCTGCCTGCTCCTTATACTGGCCGGCAAACCAGACCAGACCTCCAACAAGAAGAATGCCAATGACAATTTCTCTCTTATGTTTAAGCCACTGTGTGTTCATATGATGGTTGTGGTAATGAATATGTTGTAGGCGACTTCTTAAATTTCTTTAGACAACCGCTGGCGCAGAAATAAAAGCGGGTGCCACGGTGGAGATGAGAGGCCGCGGCAGTTTTTTTGCTGAGGCGCATGCCGCATACAGGATCAGTCACAACCGGTAGCAGCTCAGTGATTTCTGCATTCATTACCTTTGCCAAAGGTGTTTTTTCATACTTCTCGATCAAGACATCGCGTACAAGATCGCTGGCTGTGAGGAAATTCTTATGCGCCAGCCGGTAAAAAATCTGCTTACCCTCTCGTCGATCAGTGACCACTCCTTGCTTGCGTAATATCTGTAAGTGTTGACTCAAATTAGCCTGTGGCAGTGCGAGCATTTCCTGCATGTCAGTGACCGACAATGCTTGATTCTGTAATAAGTTAATAATCTCCAGCCTTCGTGGATGGGCCAGTGCCTTGAGTAGGTCCGCATGGAGCTGGAATACCTCTTGATACATATTCGTTATTACGAATATATAATGTACCGCCAACTACTACAAGAGATTTAGAGTGAGTCTGGGTTCGACGCTCCGAGTCGCTCTAGGCTCGTTTGAGCTTAGATACATTGCGGAATAGGGGTATACGCATTAACCTGGCCGCCGACTATGTTATGACAAAATCACGGCAGATATTCTCATTATCGAAGGATGAAATTGTGGCCCGCGTTACGGAGAAGTTGGAATCATCACGCTGAACTCCGCTCCCTGACCGTCTTTAGATGATCTTGAGATACCGCTACTATTTTTTCATCAGCTGATAAGCGCTAAAACCAAGATAACCGGCCAGAATAACGGCCACGACAGATGCCCACACGGGCACCTCCCAGCCACCAATGACCGCCTCCCAACCAAAGACTACCCGGAGTAGATGCACCAGTGCAACGAGAGAAAAGACTGGGCCGGCCACTTGTATAAAACTCTTAGTGTTCATAAAGAATCACCTCCTTGTCCCACTCTACAGCATAGCAGCTACTCCTACTCAGACCAATTGGTTGAAACTGTTACTATTCAGCTCTCGGGGACAAAAGAAAGTGCGAACCAAAATTCCGTTAATGAACAGGTCGCTAACGACACCAAAAGTGATGGCACAGCGTCAGATTTAGTTTATTGATTCCAGCCCCTTTTACCCCACTTCGCAGAAAGCCACGGGCGTGAAGCCCATGGCTGAATGCGGGTGGGGTACCCCGCGAAGCTCGCGATAGCGAGCGCAGTGGGGTTGATAGGCTTTCTGCTCCACGGGGTTCCGCTGAAGAAGCCACGGCCTTTGAGGCCGTGGAGCTTCACAATTCTTTTTAGAAGCTACTCAAGCCAGTTGCTTCTTGAATGCGGTAAAGAATTGTCTTAAACAAACTTGAGTCGGCATACTGGACGTAGTCCGTCGTAAAGGTTCTCCCGCCTTCATTGTTCCAAATCTCCCCAAAATGGCTGTGTGCGTCTGCAATAGCCGGTATTTCCTCATCAGCGGAAACAAGAATGTTGGTTTCGAGATTATAGTCTCCAATATTCCGACGAGTAAGATTAGCCGACCCCGCTGTCATAACGTACCGATCACCAATATGAAGAAGTACTAATTTACTGTGGCATTGCTCGCCGTGGGTATCACACCAGCGAACTCGAATCTTACCTTCTGACTTTGTAATAAGCTCAAAAGCAACTGGGCGATTTGGTACACCATTCTTGGTATGGCCGAAGGCGTCCTTGTTGGGGTCGAGTATTAAGCGGACATCTGCTCCTCGTTGGGCGGCTTGCAGCAACGCATTTACGATTGCTCGGTCGGATAGGTAGAACACGAACATATCGATGGTATCCTGGGCCTCGGCGCGGTTGATGAGCTCGAGGAGCGTTTGGCGAATGGCTCCTTCGGTGAGCAACTGAACACGAGCCGATTGGTCTTTCGGCGGCTGATTGTCAGCTGGTAATTCCCGCAGGACCGGGAATGAGGCTATGGCACGTTCGCTGGCAATAGCGTCTTGGGCCAGCTGCCGGTCGGTCACTTTGATGGCAATGTTGCTGTGGGCGCTGCTGCCATCGTGCGGATTGGCTGATGTTACCAGCACGGTTTCATCGGCGATAAGCACTTTTCGGTGGTTGGCTTTGAAATTGAGCAGCGTCAGCCAGGTTCTGGCGGTTACGTTTGGCCCATTGGCAGCGAACGGGTGCGAGAGGATGCCGCCGGTGTTGGCGTTGCCGAACCATTGCACGAAGGTGCGCCAAGGAGCGGAGAACAGCGGGTTGCTGTCACGCAGAGGTTTGAGATCGGTAACTTTCACTTCGATGCCGGCTTGCCGGAGGCGCTCGAAGTACAGGGAGCTGTCGCCACCGTAGGCTTCGTTGATGGGGTCAGTGATAACAACGATCGGCATGGCTGGGTTGGCCGCTTTCTTTATCAGTAAGGCTTGGGTGAAGCTGATAGCCAGCTGCCGGTGTTCTTCAGGCACTGACCCCTGCCAATCGTTGTAGAGGAACATGTCGGTGACGATGAAGTGCTCGGCTGATTCAATCATCAAAAACATTTCATCAAATATGTGTTGGGTGGATTGGCGTTGGATCATTTCGTCATCGTTGGTAGTGACAAATGTTCTATCTGCCAAAAAGATAATGTTTACAGGGGCAGTCTGACGTACCGGCCAAGCGACGCTTACTCCTTCCGGCAGTGGCTTGGTAACGTGGTATATGCCGGTGAGCATAAGCCAAGCGGCGAGCAGTAGTATTCCTATGCTAGCGGAGCGCCAGTAGTGCATAGGATATGCGAGTGAGCCCCCAGCCAGCGGGAATATACCGGGTAAAAAAGTTTGTGGGCGTAAGCGGCCGATAGGTGCCGTGTTCAATTACATCAGTGAGTACCAGTGTGCTTTCCTTGTGCTGCGATAGTAAGGATTGATGGAGTTGTGTTGATTGAGTGTGGGGAATAAATTGGTCGGCAGTTGAGTGGATACTATACACCGGTACTGTTATTTGATTTAGCGCCGTGGCTGGAGACAGGCGGTCGCGCACGTCTGCTAAATCTATTCCGGCAGCACGGGTAGCAGCTACCACTTCACGGCCATACTCGTGCGACTGCCCACTGTCAATAAACTCTACTACACTGGCTAGATCATACATGCCATTTAAGCTGATGATGGCTGCTAGGGAGTTGGCCAAGCGCTCGTCGATGGCGGCATGAAACGTGGGTCCGTTGCCATAACTAATACCAAATAGTACGAGTTTCGTAATGTTCGTTTGCGTTTGCAGCTGTTGAGCGGCGGCGACTATTTCTTCGATATCGCGTACTTGTATTGCTAATCCGTTGTCGCTCCAGGGAATAGCTACGGGAATACCGGCTCGAGCCCAGCTGCTGGCGAGGTTCATTAATCGTTCATCGTCTAGCCCGGCGGCGATCAGCGGAGTGTAGATCACCAATCCAAACTGTGCCGGAGTTTCTTCAGCTGTGTTAGATGGTTCGTATATACGCACAACGATATCTTGTCCGTCGGCCGTTTGTGTTGCAATATCATGCCAAGTAGGCGCACTGGTAAACCGTTCGAGCGGGCGCCAATCACCGTTTGGTATGAGCACGTTTATGGTCACAGCTGTGCTGACAAAGATGCGTCGCCCGGGCAGTAGCAACACAAGCAGTGCAGCTATAAGCACAACTGCAATAGATATTTGCACCGCCGTTTTCCTTTTTTTCCGGTTCATCTCCTTCACTATACTCTATAAGGCTCGCTTAGACTTACCGCGTGCGAACCCAGATCCCGCACCACAAAATCCCCATGTACGAACCAAACGAAGAGCTATGCTAAAACACACCCATTATGCGGATGAAGAAGTATATTTGAAATAAGACCTAAGCCGCTTCCCCCGCAAATGCATAGCCGGCATTCTGCCAACCGGCCAAGCCGTCTTTGTAGTGATAGACATTGGTATAGCCCGCATCAACCAACACGCCCGCCGCCCGCGGCGAAGCGCCACACTGCGCGCTGGAACAGTACGCGACAACCGGCGTCGCTTTGTCCGGAATCAGCGCCGCTGCTTTCTCCATAAAGTCGGAATCACCAACCGGCGCACTTTTAGCCGTGGGAATGTGCCGGGCTTCGTAAGAGGCAGGCGCTAAGACATCCAGCAGGACGAAGTCCTTGCCCTCGTCTATCCACTGTTTTAATTCTTCGGTGGTAAGTCCTTTAACATCAGGCATAGAAAAAAATTAAGGATTATACGCTGCATGCGATCTATACAAGGTAACAATCGTGCCGGGTAAAACAACCTTATTCCCAAGACAGAGCTAGTTGTTATCCGGTGGTCTACCGTGCTGGATAATCTCTAAATTGCAGCTGTGATGCTCACGACACCACGCCTCGCACTTTTCCGCCCATTGACGTTCTTCATATAGAAACCCGCACTCTTCGCATTGATAGAGAATATGCCCCGCAGATTGTTGTTCCTGAACCATCGGCATTATGGCTGTAACTCATCCAGAAAGGTCTGTACGCGGCGCTCAATGTCATCACGTATACTGCGAACCTCCGCCAGGTTTTTCCCCTTAGGGTCTGTAATATCCCAATCTTCAATGCGCTCCTGAATGTCGGGCGGAAAAGCTTCCTTCACCAGGCAGCCAAACGAAATGAGGCGTTCGTACTGGTTGACGGAAGTAGGGTCAAACTGCTTGGGTGATTGCGAAGAGATGTCTATTCCCTTTTCTTGCATCGCTTCTACAGCCACAGGATTAACTTCGTGAGCAGGCATCGTACCAGCACTCTCTGCTACAACATCAGCTCCGACAGCCAACGTGTTGAAAAACGCCTCTGCCATTTGGGAACGACCAGCGTTCTCGGCGCAGACGAAAATGATTTTCTTCATGATATTAGTATATAGGTAATCAGAGAATTCGTTTGATTCTGATCATCAGGGATTACCAATTCTGATCGAACTGACAGCCAAAGGATTGCTGGTCACAAAAATACCGCCTGGACTTACGCGGTATTTTTGTGCCCTGTACAGTTTCTCCTGGGAGGAAATATGCCCCTATCCAAAGATAACCTCAAGCAAATGCGGCAATTATTAAATCCGATGATGCCCGCTAGCATACCGGTTCGTTAGACGAATTTATATCTCCGACTACCGCCCAACACCACTGGGAATATTGCCGGCTCTAGGCACACTAGTCGGTCGGCCAGAAGCTGCATCATTCTCTCCACTTTATTGAATTTCCGGAATCGGCACGCCTTGCTGTCGTAGCGCATCAAGTTGTTCTTCAACCCGCTGTCATCTTGATGATGTTGCTACCACCGACGTTGATGCCGCGAAGAAGAGCGACAAAGCGCGGCATCTTCTGAATCTTTCCGGGATAACACACGGGACACAAGCCAGACTCTTTATACTTGTGACCCCTTGAACACGTTTTCCAATCGGATTTTTTCATGCCTCATCCTTTTGTTCTTTAGGCAATCCCCACTGCCAGCATAGTTTTTCTCCCTTCCAGTGGCCGAAGCCGAATATGAGTGAGAACATCAGCATAAAACCGATGAATATCATGCCGGGTGAGTCGTCGATCTCGCCAATGTAATAGCCAGTGCCACCAACAGCGAGCGCTACGGCTATGACCAGCCACCCTTGCCACCTAACTGGCACCCAACCCCAGCCGTAGAGCGTGCGCTTGAACCAGTAACCTCCGGGATTGTTTTTGTAGTATGAAATAAATCTTTTTAACATATGACTATGTTAGCTTATTTTCTTAGACGGTAAATTCCTTAAATGTATCCAGGTTTATTTCTTATACTCCAAAATATCTCCGGGCTGACACTCTAAAGCTCGACAAATCGCCTCTAATGTTGATAACCGAATCGCTTTTGCTCTTCCGTTTTTCAACACGGAGATATTAGCCATTGTGATGCCAACTTTCTCGGCAAGTTCGGTAACACTCATTTTTCGCTTCGCTAGCATCACGTCTATGTTGATTATGATCGCCATGACATTAAACAGTTAGATCATTCTCCGATTTTATATCCACGGCATTCTGCAAAACCCGTTCAAAGACCGCCGCCGCGGTAGCAATGACAATGGAGGCGAAGGTAGCGATGATGCCCAACATAACGGCACCTGCGGCATCCTCCCCATTACTCCGTGCGGCTATCATAAGGTAAGCATCCGCCGCGACGATAGCGCCCGCAGTGATGAATGCGCAGTATTTTATCGTCCGCAAAGCGTTCACGGCCGCTTGGGAAAACACCTTGTTTTGTCCAACATACCCCAGCACCTTTATTCCTTGGTAGAGTCCTACAAAAAATGGAATCGACCCTAAATACACATACGCCAAAAAGGGGTCTTTGAAGTAGATCTCAAATGGCGTGGCATTTGCATTCCTGCCCTCAAAGTGGGGTTCGACGAGCAGGGCGGCGAGAACGCCGATACCTAGAGTTATAATGACTACTTGAAGAAATGTTGTTGAGCTCCTTTTCATAGATGGGTTATAAATTATCTTTATCCCATCTTAGTCTAGAGCTTATCGTTTATCAATATTTATTTATCGTATTTGTGGATAGCCAAAAAGCACCTTATTGCTAAAACTCCGCAATAATTATTTTTTTCATCCCCATCATTTTTTGAAATGCGCCTGGACGTTGTATTAGTTCTTCCATATTTTCAGGGTTGATCTGCCACGACACGCCATACTTATCTTTAAGCCAACCACACTGCTCGGCCTCCGGTACGACGGAAAGTTTTTCCCAATAGTAGTCAATCTCTTCCTGATCTTTGCAGGAGATGTTTAGAGACACACCTTCGTTGAAATTAAACTCATGTTTTTGTGCGCTGTCCATCGCGATAAATGACTGGTCTTCAAGCGTAATGACCGAGTGCGCAATGGTGCCTTCCTTATCTGGCTCCGATCCTTTCGGATAGCGGAAAATATCGCCAACTTTTGCCTCCTTGAAAACAGATATATAGAAGTTAATGGCCTCTTGTGCTTTGCCTGCGTTTGTGCCGGTGAACATAAACGAGGGTACAATTTTCTGCGTAATAGGTACATCGCCAAGCGCAATCATTTGCCACGATACGCCGTACTTATCAGAGAGCCAGCCGTAGTGTTCGCTAAAGTCATACTTTTGGAGTGGCATGAGCACCGAACCGCCGTCTAGTAGCTTTTCCCAGAGCGCGTTCACTTCTTCTTTCGTTTTAAGCATTACACTGAAAGAAACGGATGCGTTTGGTGTGAAAGTATTGTCGGCATTGATGGCTGTAAAAGCATGCCCTCCAATCTCAAAATTAATTGCCAGCACATCACCGGCAAACTCTTTTTGAAAATCAGCTAAACCTTCGGTTGGGTAGCGAGATGTTGAAATGATTTTTCCTTCTGAAAAAACAGAAATATAGAAGTCAACCGCTTCTTTCGCATTTCTATTAAACCAGAGATTGGGAGTTATTTTTTGCATATATGTATTTTATCAAATTATAAATTTAAATACCCAAAGCTGGTTCCGAATATTTATTTTTCTCTCGCAATGTGTTCTTTTACTCGATGGCTCACAAACTTTTTAATCATGCCAAAAGGAATTGGTTTATTGAGCGGAAATCTTAATGTGCCTTTAGCAACCTTATAATCAGACAGTCCTTTGACCTTGGTTACTGCGGCAGTAGTTGCGGGATATACGCTGATATGGTTTTTGAAAGCCGCAAAATATACAAGATATTTCCCGTTGAGATAAAAAGTCGGGATTTTATAGCTGATTCCCTCCGTAGCCTTAGGAGCAGCTGACTTTATGACGCCCCTTAATTTTTTAAGTAAAACCTGAACATCTTTCGGAAAAGTTTTAATGTATGCATCAATGGTTGTGATTTGTTTTGCCATAGTACTAAGTCTTGTGCTCTCCTGCTCCAACTAGCCCGGGTGATTTCGCTGCCAGCCTAATAATTGTCTTCAGTGTTTTGAGATTCAAATCTTCAAGCTTTTTGAAGCGAATGCAGCTCTTGCCAACGCTAACCTTGCCCAGCTCCTCCTTAAACTTTTCCGCAATATACTCACCGTCCTCCACAGCGCAGACATACACACTGATATAGTTTTTCTGGCTGGCCAAGGCAATGATTGGCCAGTCAAGAACATCTTTTTTAGAATTAGTGTATTTAAAACTGCCGTAGCCAGGCATGTTGTAGATAAAGTTAGATTTAAGTTTCGGAGCCGCCTTTTTGATAAATGTATCTAAAAATAGCATGGGCTCCTTACGCTCTTTTGGCAGAGCGTCAAAATATTGCTTAGCAGTTTTCGCTTTAGTTGGTTTAAACATGTTCATAGTTAGAGTTTTCGCAGCTCGCTTAAGTTTTTATCAGGTAGATACAGAATAAGCAGTCCGGCAATAATACCGCCAACAGCAGTAAATATATGGTTACCGCCAAAGAACATTTTGTCGACAGCATCCAGCACATACCAAATGCCGCGCCAGATAAGCACCAGGCCCAGCACTATGGCAAAACTGGACGTGAAATAGGAAAAGCGATGGCGGGGGTGACGTGGCATAGTAGTAGTATACCGTACATCAAGCATAGCTATCGAAAAAACAGTTGGCACATGGTAGGGTTATTTCCGCTATGAGCATAATAACTAAGGCTATTGCCGCTCTTACCCTAGTGATCGGTATAACCGCTGTGGTGTTTATCATCAACAACCGCCCAGAGGAAAACACTCCCGATCAAGCACAGACCTCCCCGCAACATGAGGGGGGAATCCTGGATGTAGTGAAAGACACAGTACTACCCCCACAGCAAGCCCTGCATCTGATGGCAATTGAATCGCTCCGCCAACAACAATATCCTGGTGGCGATTTTGTTATCGAAGACAAACTTCCTAACGGCACAAACTATCAACAATTTGTGGCTTCGTATCAATCGGAGGGTCTAAAGATTTATGGCTTACTCACTATTCCGTTAGCGCCAAAACCAGAAGGAGGGTATCCGGCGGTTGTGTTTGTCCATGGGCACATTCCTCCTCGGCAGTATTCAACGATCAATAGCTATCCGACGTATCAAGCAGCCTTGGCCAGGGGCGGTTTTGTCACATTCAAGCCCGACTTGCGCGGGCACGGTAATTCAGAAGGAGAACCATCAAGCGCACACTATTCAGAAAAATATACGATCGATACACTCAATGCGCTTGCGTACTTAAAAATGCATGAGGATGTGAATCCGGATCGAATCGGCTACTGGGGACACTCAAACGGCGGAGAAATAGGGCTGCGCGTCGCCATAGTCAATCCGGATATAAAAGCTAGCTCTTTCTGGGCCGGTGTTGTTGGAAGTTATGAAGATATGTTTGAGACTTACATCGATGACATACCATTTCTCAGCAATGATAATAATCCACTTGTTCAAGCGCACGGCCTACCAAGCAATAATCGTGATTTTTGGGACAAAATCGATCCATATACCTATTTAAGCGATATCACTATCCCTATCCAGCTTCAGCACGGAACCAACGATTCCAGTGTGCCGGTTGAGCTCTCCCGCAGTCTCGAAGAAGCACTAGAGAGTGCAGGAAAAGATGTTGAGTACTTCGAATACATGGGAGATGATCATAACATCAGCAGGAATTCAGGCGTTGCCTGGCAAAGGACTATAGATTTTTTCAAAGAGCATCTATAAAAGCTGACACTAAATCGTGTCTACATCATCCACCATCTCCGACACGTATTGGTACACGTTTCTGTTCATTGTCGGCACAGCGTCTATTGCAGTTGAGATAGCCGGTTTGAGATTCTTAGCCCCGCTATTCGGCTCTTCGTTACCTGTCTGGGGACTCGCAATTGCCGCTGTGCTAGCCGGATTGGCCTGGGGATACACCAGGGGCGGACAGCTAGCGGGACAAGGCAATGCCCTGGCTTTGGTATTTCGGCAAGCAGCTTGGGGATCAACTATATTTTTATGGATGCCAGCCGTGTTTGCACTTGCGATATGGCTGCGCGACATATCATTCGCACAAGCTTCAGTTGTATACATCATCCCTGCTTTCCTCCTGCCCTATGGAATCTTACTAGTATCATCAGTTACATTCGGAATGGTAAATCCCTTGGCTGTGCAGGCAGAAGCCGATCGGCGCAACCAGCCAGCCGGACAAGTAGCCGGTCGAATATCTGCCCTAACGACTACTGGTAGCCTTGCCGGTATTCTTATACCGTCATTTATCACTATCCCCCTGCTCGGTTCCCACATCACCGTCTGGCTATTCGCCGGAGTAGCCTTGGCTTTGTCAGCCGGGCCACTCGTCAAGGAACGAACTCAACTCGTACGAATGTTATCCCTGGCAGCTATCGCCATACTCGTAACACTCGCGATGCGCTCCTACAACGAAAACATTCTATTTGCCAAAGAAACAAGGCATCAATATGTAACCGTGCACCAGCAAGATAACACCCGCACTCTTATTTTTGATGCCAGCCTTGGCATTCAATCTGTGTTTACACCAGACCTATATACCGACGGGTATTGGGACTACATGGCCAGCCTCCCGGCGCTGCTACCAGAAACCGATATAGAAGTATCCGTCCTCGCGCTTGGAGCCGCCGCCTCGACGACTGAGCGACAAATGCAACGCTTCTGGCAGGATACAAGAATATTTAAGTTTACAAGTGTTGAATTAGACAGCGAGTTATTCGATATTGCCGATGCTTACTTTGATCCGCCCGAACGCCAAACAGTTACAGCCGATGCCCGAATTTTTACCGCGAGTAGCGCGAACACCTATGACATTATTGCCGTGGACACATATGCGCGTGAAGTAACCATTCCATTTCATCTAGCGACGACTCAATTTTTTGCGCAGCTTGCTGACCGACTTGCCGATCACGGCGTGATTGCTGTTAATATCAATGCTACCTCTGCTGACACGCTCTGGGTA
This sequence comes from Candidatus Anderseniibacteriota bacterium, assembly GCA_040900375.1. GTDB lineage: Bacteria > Patescibacteriota > Andersenbacteria > UBA10190 > UBA10190 > JBBDZC01. The sequence continues at coordinate 88,949 of JBBDZC010000015.1, forward strand.
CGAAGTCTGGCCCGGACGCTCCATGAGCAATTCCCGCATGTTCGACTGGTGCACGTACCACAGTCATGCAATTACTTACTGTTGGCATCACACATCTCCCTGCCAACAGATGCTCTCGCTGCGCCTGCACCTGTCATTCCTTTACTTCCCGCTCTGCGTAACGCGATCCCACCACGTACTGATGGACTGCTGCTCACAGATGATCGGTCGCCAACAGATTTGCTTGGGTTTGCCGCATTTATACGTCCCATGAGCACATTCTCATGCGATCGTGTATAGAAACACTAAAAAGCTCCCACTACTGGATCAGGTTCGAACCGCTTTGATCGAAGAAGTGAAAGTACCCGACACCTTTAATCGCCTACTTTTTAAATCAAGTCGCCACAAGCAACGTATACGTTCGCCTCTTCGGGAGATTTGTGAACATTGAGCGCAAGCGGAAGATCAGCGAGAATAGTGTCCAGCGAAACACTAAGTAGTGTTTCGGAAATGCCATTTACCGGGAATTCGAGCGGATACACTACTCCTCCGATATCGGCACAGGAACCCGTATGAATATGGGCCGGCTGAGCTACGCCTTCAGGTGCTCCGGCAAGGTCAAGTGCCACGAGGGTGCTTCCGTTCATATCGGTAAGCGTGGCAACTCCTGACATGCCCGAGTCGTTTTGGGCACCCAGGGCAACAACGGTTGACTGCAGCGCTTCTTCCTCTTGCGAAGCGGGCATCTCTGCATCAGGACCAGGACGGTTCATGTACCAAAAAGCGCCTGCGGCAAGGACGAGTATAACGATGACCCAAATGAATACATTTTTCATACTATGTATATTATTCTCAATATATGCTCTTCCTGCAATGGGGATAAGATTTGCTTATCCCGCCGTCCTATATTGATTGTACACCTCCAGTAGATAATAAAAAACTACTTTGTCAAATAAAAACGGGGGATCAACTAGGAATTACTCTCCCGGACACGCAGCAAATTCACAATTAGGACCGGTCCGTCCAACATAGGAGCCATCCGGACAGAGCTTAGCTTCTTGGGTACAGAACGTTCGCCCACCAGCATCATCCTGATTAAGTGCCCAAATGGAATAGTTAAGATAACTGGCAAAGCTCACCCATAAGATATAGGGGATCAACAAATAGGCCGCTGGTCGGGATATTTTATAAAAAACAAGAATGGTTGCCAGTATGGCCAACCATAATACGGCAATTTCCAGAAGCGCCAAGCCGGGGTTTTGTTGGCCGAAGAATATAATAGACCAAGCAGTATTTAAAATGAGCTGGAGGCCAAATATGCTCAGGGCGATGCGGGCGTCTTTGCGCCCCAGGCCTTTATTCCACACCAGAAACGCCGCAATGCCCATCAATAGAAATAGTGTTGTCCAGACGGGAGCAAACACCCAATTGGGTGGCGAGAATTCTGGCTGATGCAGCATTGCATACCACGTCGGAATTGATGGAGTCGTAACAAACGAACCAATAATACCCGCTAGTTCAGAAACGGCGATTGCGACCACCAGTTTCAAGACACTATTGACGCTCATGACTATAGTCTATGCTTATTCATCGCCTCCACGTACCTGCAGTGGTCGCAGCTTTGACCAGTGTCTGGTATTGCATCATTTTCCAGACACTCTTTGATTTTCAACAACGTGCCTTCTATCCAATCATCACTCCCTTCATAAGCGATCAGGTGCACATCAAAATCAATTCTCTTATCAAAGGCTTTTCGATCAAGCTTTCCCGTGCAATACACGAAGTAGCCCATGTTAGATACTTTTAATCCATTCTGACGCAAGAGCCATTGGTACACTTCCATTTGCCGTTTATATCCATCCTGCCATTCCTTATCCAGTTCTTTAACAGCCTCTTCTTTGGCCGTCGCCTTATAATCAACCACGATATATTCGTCGTCACTGTTTATCCACAAATCATCAATGGCGCCAGTGACTAACATGCCGGTTGGTTCATGCAGATACTTAACCCCACCGAAGTTATACCGCCACTCATCCAATTCATCGTGCGCAACCGGACGAGCGTCAATACCATATTCTTTCTGTAATGGGTGCTGCTCGCCTTTAACTCGATGCCCATCAAATTCCTGCTTGAGCAAGTAATCCACTGCGCTGTTAAGGGCAAAAGGATACCCAGGCACCCGCTTGGTACCTAATTTGTTGTCGATGTAAAAACAGCGCGGACATTCAAGAAAGAGATCAATCTTGGAACGAGACAGTTTCCATTGATCCCCGCCGTAATTCCAGGCTTCGCCACGATGGGGGTTGTAGTATTCGGACACGCTCTTAGTCAGTAGTTAATGATGTGTGCTACTTGGGCTTAACCACCATGAATTATTTTCTGGGCCCGAGCAAAGAGTAAACTGGAATCGAATTCTTTCTTAGCTTCTTCATCAATCTCTCGTATCGCCGCGTAGTCAAGAAACGCTATTACTTCGTGAAGTCGAAGACATGGTCCTGAGAAAGTGGGACGCTCTAACTCTCGGAAAATCTTACTTTGTCGCTTGCGATCTGCAACAATGAAAAGTGGATAGGTAGAATTCGGGCTTAAAGCACGAAGGTCAGATAAACGCAAAATACCAGAATACACCGACGTCGAGTGCTCAATCTCAAACGCACTTTTAATTGAATATGGTCCGAATTTCCACACCACATCAATATTCTTGACGCTTTTCGGCACATCAATTGATTCGTGAAAATCGTGTATAACAAAATCTCGAAATGTATTTCCCTGGTATGAATGCCCCTGATCACTAGATGGGACCCACACATCGCATTTTGCTAGCTGTCCAAGCCGAATGAGGCGCCACTGCATTTCGTCGTGCTCAGTCGGCGCGGTAGCTATTTTTTCCTCAACTTCTTCCAGGAGTTCTTCGCGGGGTGGCTCAGCAACAGTATGGATGTCCTCTCCCAGTGACAATGTCTGAACAACCCCAAGAATATCGCCATACTGCTGAGAAAATTTTTGCACTTTCTTACTATCAACCATCGTTAACCCCTGCGGCGAGTAGTTTCCTTTATAGCCAAACAGAGGGTTAATTTTCGATAGCGGAACATTCACGCGCTGTTCATTAACAATGAAATAGATAAGCTCCCAGGTTTCACCCTCCGCAGTTTCTCGCCAAAAATGTCGCGCTAACTCTTTGCTGTGAACAGTAGCGGCAATTTCGCCAATCGCTCGAACGTACCCTTTGTTATAGATTAATACTGCGTCACCCGGTGCCATAGCCTGCCAGCGCTGTTCATTCATCGGCCCTGGCACCGCGCCCCAAACAATAAATGATGCCCCGTGATAAATTCGCTCGAGGTTTTCTACTTCTTCTTGGGGAAGATACTGCCGGACTTCACTCAGCTGCCGCTTCTGCTGAACCGTATCTTCAAAATGGCGTTCCGCAGCCATGTTTCCTCCTGCTACTACAATAAAGACCTTTCTTGACATAGATCATCTTACAATAGTCGAGCCGATCTTACATTTCAACCAAAAAGAAATCTATATCCAGAGCCAGCAAACGTCATAGGCTTATTGCGCATACACCGCACTTGGCTCACACAAACGTACCCTATTCGAACCCAGAAAGCATGGTGCTCGGCCAAGGATGCGGTACACTGGTGGCATGCTTACTAACTCTGGCAATGCCTTTATTTGGGTAATCATTGCCGTCGTTATTGTTGGCGGCGCATATCTGGTGATGAGGAATGGCACCGCTCCCACCAGTGAAACTCTGAACCCAACAGCACCAGCGACGGTGGTTAATGTAGACCAGGCACAGGAGACGAGCGATACGGCCATGACATTCTTCGTAACGAGCACAAACCCTGGCACGGGAGCCAATTTCGGTGGCCTGGCCGGTGCCGACCGTCACTGCCAAGAGCTAGCTGAAGCGGCCGGAGCTGGAGAGCGTACGTGGCGAGCGTACCTCAGCACAACGGCGAGCGCGGGGCAGGTTGCCATCAACGCCCGGGATCGAATTGGCACCGGACCCTGGCATAACGCCGCCGGTGTCCTTATCGCCAATACTGTCGCCCAGCTGCACGACAATAACAACATCAACAAACAAACGGCACTCAGTGAAACAGGTCAGACGATAAAAGGCCGCGGCGACACTCCCAATGAGCACGACATTCTCACCGGTTCCTCCTCCGACGGCATAGCAGCTACTGGCACCGATGACACCACCTGTAGCAATTGGACATCCGAAAGCGAAGGGTCAGCCATCGTCGGGCACCACGATCGCCAAGGGCTCGACACTAACCCGCCCGCCCTGTCGTGGAATTCGTCACACGCCTCCCGCGGCTGCAGCTTGGACAATCTAAGAACCACTGGCGGTGCCGGCCTACTCTACTGCTTCGCAGCAGAATAATTTTCGTCAGCTCAGCCTTACTCTTTCGCCGCGCCAGCACCACAGGGGCTCGCAGCGGTAAAGAGACAAACGAGTGGCTCGTGCCTGTCAAAAATGAGTACCCAGCACTTGAGAAAGAGTATCTAAGGTCAGAACCGAGCAAAAATGGCTATACAAAAGAACAAAAGGAAGCTCTCGCTTCCGTTCGTTCACGTTGGCTCCGAATCGTGAACGACGTTAGAACTATTTTCCAGATGCAGAAAGGCTATATTTTTATCCCAGACTTAGCCGCACAACGGCAGATTTAGTTTATTAACTACGCCATTTATTGTTTATACAAAACCGCTCCAAAGGTATGAATCTGCATTTTGTTCTTATGTTCATAGCTAGGGTCAATGCTCAATCCCTTAGCGTCATCAACAACAAAAAGTTCTTGAGTTTCTAACCCGTTCTCGTTAATGGCTTGCAAGTAATCATCCTTAGTATGAGCAAAGCCAAACAATCTGACATCACCAATTTTGTAGTTTGTTTTAACTCCATGTAGAGACATATCGTCAATCGTATAAAAATCCGAAGCCAAGAAAACCAGTCCACCCTCTTTAAGGACTCGGCTGAATTCCTTGAAAGCATCTTGAATATCAGAAACGTGGGGGAGTGCGTAAATACACAATATTATATCAAAACTATCGGAATCAAATTTTGTATCAAGTAGGTCTCCTTTGTTAATTTCTAACTTATCTAATTGGTGCTCCTCTTTTCTCTTCTTAGCAAAATTTAACATCTTAGAGCTAATATCAATCAACACTACTTTCTCTGCTCCCCGCTCGAGCACCATCTGCGAAAAGAGTCCTGCCCCTCCTCCTGCGTCTAAAATAACTTTGCCATCAAGGTCTTGAGGTAACTTCTCAAATAGTTGTGATAGTACTTCACTATCAAGTTCTCCCACTTCTCTTAAATCTTCATGACCGAAGCCAACTTTGTCGTAAAGAATTTCTGCCTCTTTTGATGTCTTATTATTCATCACTTAACACTATACCAAATTAGTTACCTATGTCGGTTCTAACGTCTCACACTAATCAAATTTTCAGTTGCTTAATTAAGCTATATTTTTAGATGCTCGC
>JBBDZC010000016.1:0-18791 GCA_040900375.1 Candidatus Anderseniibacteriota bacterium
ACGTCTCCCTCGGTGCCGCCCCCCAGGTACCCCCACCCCCCCCGCCGAGTGGGTCCCCCACCCCCACCGCTACCCCGAGTGAATCACCCCCCCCGCCGAGTGGGTCGCCCACTCCTACAGCAACACCCTCTGGCTCACCATCGGGGACACCAACGCCAAGTGGCACACCAACGCCAAGTGGCACGCCGAGCGGCTCACCATTAGCATCTTCATCGCCATTTCCCTCACCGCCCCCGCCGCTCTGCCAAGACTGCGCCACTGATCCCAATCAAAAATGTCCCGCTCCTATCGTTGGTTTTTCCGGCAACGGCTGGTGCTACTTCATTGTCTGGCTGTGTCAGGCTGCCTCTCCTACGAGCTGCCCGAATAACAGTTCCCAGTGCACTGCCACCCGTACCGATTATCCCTGCTTTAGTCCCGCGCCGTCTGGTACCCCTAGTGGCAGTGCCAGTGGTACCCCAAGTGGTACTCCCAGTGGTAGTCCTGCTGGCACCCCGTCTGGCACGCCTAGTGGTAGCCCCAGCGCGAGTGGCTCACCGAGCGCCAGTGGTTCCCCCAGCGCCAGTGGTTCCCCCAGCGCCAGCGGCTCCCCGAGTGCGAGCGGCAGCCCTAGTGCCAGTGGTTCCCCCAGCGCCAGTGGTTCCCCCAGCGCTAGTGGTAGCCCTAGTTCCAGTGGCTCTCCTTCACCTTCTGCCAGTGCCTCCTGCGGTGACCATATCTGTGACGTCGGCGAAGACGCTAACTCCTGCAACTTTGACTGCGGCTACTGCGGTGATGGCATCTGTGCCTCGACTGCCACGAATACGGAAAATAACACGACGTGTGCCGTTGATTGCCCCGCCGGCGGTGGCGGTGGCGGCTCATCACCTTCACCTTCACCCTCGCCATCAGGCAGTCCGTCAGCATACTGTGATACGGATAACCCACCCGACGGTAATAGTAATTGCGGCCCACCAGGCTCATCATGCAATTACATTAATGGTGTCTGTACAGGAACAAACTGCGGCGATGGACGAGTCACATGTTGCTTTAGCTTGGATCAAGGAGGCTGCACAGTAAATGGGGGTCCATGCGGCGCGGATACTAATGGTGATGGAATAGGGGATGGAACCTGTAGCACAAAGACTAACAGTTCTACTGGCTGTAGCTACTATGACTGTTCTACAGTCTAGTTTACTCAAGAACTTCAAAGTATAAAAAAACCGCTGGGTCTCGGGTAGAGATACAGCGGTGAGTGATCCTTAAGGAACAACATATCATAGCTTGCTAGGATCGGGGCAAACTGCGAGCGATCTTGAGCTCCGGCAAGAAGTTGCGGAGACTGCCGGCGCCCTTACGTGCCGCCTTCGTGTTAGCAATGTTCAACTCCCGAAGCTTGGTTAATGCTTTCAGGTGAACGAAACCCGGGCCAGCAATGTTGGTGCTCTGCAAGTTGAGCGATTCAAGGTTTGTTAAACCTTGCAGGTGCACTAAGCCCTCATCAGTGATCTTGGTATTCAACAGACTAAGTGATCTAAGGTTAGTTAAACCTCGCAAGTGCACCAACCCCTCATCAGTAACAGCAGTAGAGATGAGCTTAAGCTCTTGCAGACCAGAAAACTGGGCCAAATGCACTAGGCTATCATCCGTGACATGGACGCCATAGAGGAAAAGCGACCGAAGATTTGCTCCTCGTAAATATGCCAGGCCAGAACCGGTAAGTTGGCTTGACACTTGAACGTGCCCTTGGCAATCGAGTACTTGCAGCTCCTTTAGGTTCTGCAAGTATTGCAGGCCAGCGTCTGTAACGCTAGTGCCTGACAAACGCAACTCTTGCAGATGCGTGAGGCCACCAATGTATTGCAGGGTTGCATCCGTAACCTTGGCGCCAGAAAGACACAGTCGTTGGAGCATGGCCAAGTTACTAAGGTGACCGAGACCTTCATCAGAGACAGTTCGAGACGGGTTGAAAGGTAAGGTCAGCGCCCGCAGATTGGGAAACCTTTTAAGCTGGGCGAGGCCAAAGTCAGTGACTTGAAAACCAGTCAGGTGTAGCTCCTCCAAATGAGATAACGTAGCTACTTGCTCGAGACTGGCGTCAGTCATGCCTAGCGACAGACTTAACGAACGGAGACTGGTCAGCTTTTTTATATGAACTAAGCTTTTGTCGGTTATCTGTGTGCCCCATAGGTTCAGCGACTGCAGGTTCGGTAGGTCGACCAGGTATATTAACCCAGCGTCTGTAACCTTGGTACCCGCAAGATTTAATACTCGAAGATTCTTTAATCCTCGCAAGTATTCCAAACCCTGATCGGTAATGTTGGTGTGCTGCAGACCAAGTATTTGCAAGTCTGCTCGAGTCTTGAATCGCTCTAGATGTCTGTTGGTGCTCCCTAAAGGGAGAGTAACTGCTGACACATCAACGGGGGATAACTCCTTACTGACCGCCTCCTCGGCGTACCCAGTAGAACCAGACAGACATAAGACCAGCAGCAGGCACAAGGCCCACAAGCAAGCACGTTTCATGAGAACACCTCGTATATTGTCGGTAGATTTGAAAACAACAACCAACCACTTCGCAGCCCCAGGATACCAGATTGACCACCCTTTGTCAAGGAAAGTTGCTATACTAGGCCAATTACCTCTGTTAGGGTCTTATATCACTCTCTTATCACTAAGTCTTAAGCGGGCATGCGCTACAACCTCATCAAGGACTTTATAGCAATTTCTAACACGACTACTATTTTTTCTTTGCTACGAAATCAACAACATAGTGACGATGTGGAAAATCAGCACCGGGGTGAGGTTTTTCATCAGTCCAATATTCTTTTAAGTACAGCTGTTCTAGGTCAGCAAATAAGTTCAGTAAGTTCTCTACTGTTAATTTTGCATCTCGATTCTGTACCGCCGAACGTAACTTTAGCGGAACCCGACAAACTAACACACCATCTGGTTTTAATGCTCTCATTAATTTGAGAGCAACTTTAGGCAAATCAGGTCCAACAAATTGTAATGAATTCATTGCGACTATAGCCTTGTATTTTTCCGGGAGTAGCACAAAATCCTGAATCCCCACTGGAAATTTCTGTATTAACCCTTCTTTTGCTTCTTCTGAATACGTAGGATCAACAGCGTGGATGGCATAGCCCTGATCGGCTAACCAATGGTTATCATCATTGTGCCCCGCGCCCACGTTTAAAATATACTCATTCGATTGAGGTTTAGGGATAAAGTTTTGTACTAGTTGTGATACATGCATAAGAGTATTTAAGAAAAATGCCCTACGGTTTAAAAAGCCGGCGGTGGATCAAGTTAAAATGGATGCCACTTTCTGGCAATTCTCTTGGCTGATCGCAAAATGGATACGAATATAACCTGTGTCCTGACTAGGATCAGAGAAGAGGATATTTACTGGTGTTACAACAACTTTTTTAGCAATCAGTTCTTCCATTGCTGCAATATCACTCTCACGATTATGCTTAATTAGCATATAGTAAGTTGCCGTCACTGGTAATGGCTCCATGCCATATTGCCGGAATGCGGTTGCCAACATTTTCCTGTTGTCTTGTAGCTGCGTTTGAAGATCGGCAATGTAGCGGGTAATTTCTGATAGATTATCTGTCAAAGTTTTTGCTACGGCATACTGGGCAATAGTAGAACCACCAATATAGAGCGCGTCGTGGCGGGGAGCCATTGCTTCAATGCGCTCTGGCGTAGTGATAGCGAAACCAACTCGCCAACCAGGTATACACAAAGTCTTGGAGAAGCTACGCACAATAACCATCTTATTAAGCTTTAAGTCATTGTAACTATTATCATCTGCTAATACTGATTGATTCCAAATAAACTCACGGTACATTTCATCAACGATCAGCAAACAGCCACGCGCTGTAGCCGCTTCACTTAACATTTTTAAAACGACAGGAGAGGCTAACTGACCCGTCGGATTAGCTGGCGTAGTAAGGATGGCTACCGCTACATTCTGCATCTTTGCAGCCAAAGCTTCCCAGTCCGGTTCTCGATCTAGAGGAACCGGAAAAAAGACTGGCTCAAAACCGAGCACCTCAAGTAAAAGCTTGTGATAAACAAAAAAAGGCTCTGGTAATAAAACACGACTCCCGGGGCGACATTCAGTTAAAAGCGCGCTCACGATACCCCCCATCGCTCCGGCGGTTGCCATAATGCTCCCAAGAGAGAGTTGCCAACCACGGGTAGCCAAGTATTGCTGAATAGCTTGGCGGTATTCGAGCACCCCTCGCTTATTATTGTAGGTAGAATTTTTACTAAGCGGCAGCTGCTGTAGTGATTCTATTAATACTTGTGGTGGAGGAGCGTCAACAACACCTTGAGCTAGGTCAATCGCACCTTCTCGTTTCGCTCGCTCTGCTAATTCTCGAATGCTAAAAGAGGTGCTCATTTCATATATCCTACGATAATAGACATGGCTCTGTATACTCTCGCTGCATTAGGCGGGGGAGGGAACAGTTGCTATAATTATTAAAGTATTTTTGAAAAAAATATGTCAGATTCCCTTACTCAAAAACTTGTCGATTCGTCTCCAACACAGACAATACCCCAGCCCGATTTTTTTAATTTGTCAAATACTGGCGATCAGGCCCGGTTGGAAGCTTTACTTACCGAACATCCGCACACCAAGATTATTGATACCTACGAGACTCAGCTCAAAGAACTTTTTGTTTTGCAGAACCCCTGGCTCAACCTTAATCCGACGCAACGTGATAAAGAATTCAAACCATATCGTGAGGATCATTATGGCAATAATGAACCCTGGCAAGCCGGAGCGTGGGTCTATCTCTTATGGCGACATGTCTTGCTACATGTTTTAGAAGACGCGAGTTACCAGCAAGTCCGCACGGGGCGTAATCGTAATCTCATTACTGCCGAGGAGCAGCAAAAGTTTTACCACAGCACCATTGGCATTGCCGGCCTGTCCGTGGGAAACAGTTGCACTTTGGCAATTGTACTCACCGGTGGGGGAAAGCACCTACGGTTAGCTGACCCGGATACTCTAGAGCTGACTAATCTCAACCGCATTCGGGGCAGTATTGCTGAACTCACCGCTCCCAAGGTGTACATGACAGCCCGACAAATTTATGAGCTTGATCCATATGCTGAACTAGAGTTACATCCCGAGGGCTTAACCGAAGACAACATTGAGCAGTTCTTTGATGGCCCGCCGAAGTTAGACGTTGTCATTGATGAAATTGATAACATTGGCATGAAAGTACGAATTCGCCAAGAAGCCAAGAAGCGAAAAATTCCGGTAGTCATGGCGGCAGATAATGGTGATGGCGGCATTCTTGATGTGGAGCGACATGATCTTGATGATAACATTCCACTTTTTCATGGTCGTGCTAGTGATGATATTGCCGAGCGTACTGTTGGGAAGAAGTTGCCGCTGCCAGTTATTGGTAAAATTATCACTGAAGAGTTATTAGGAACAGAGAATATCACTGAAAGAGTCCAGCAATCACTGCTCGAGATTGGTTCAACATTACCGACCTGGCCGCAACTAGGCGGAGCAGCCGTTCTCAACGGTGTAGTAGTAGCCGCCACCGTTCGAAAAATTCTTAACAGCCAACCAGTCATTGATAACCGTGCTTATCTCTCGGTTGACTCATGGTTAGTTCCTGACTACGACAGTGTTGAGCGTCAAGCGCAGCGCAAAAAAGCCGCAGCCGAGTTCCTGGATAAATTTCACCAGCGTTTAGCGCAAGCGCCTTCTTAATTTCTACTATGGAGCACCTACCGTTTCCCCTTGAGGTCTATCCTCCAGCTATCAAAGGAGAAAGGCAATCGATAGAATTCCAAGGCAGATTTACTAAAAGACTTTTTGAAGACTTTTGGGATTTCTCTATCGATAATGCAAGTACAGCGTTGGAAGAAAAAGAATCTACATATTGGGAGCAAAAGGGTGTTGAGCGTGCCCTTGAACTTTTCCATGCTGCTGCTGAACGCGTTCCTGCCTACAAAGATTTTCTCAAAAAACAAGATATTAAACCTGCCTTAATTCAAACAAGTGCTGATTTTAAGAAAATACCAACAATCAATAAAAAGAATTATCTTCAATTGTATCCAATGGAAGCCTTGCTTTGGGATGGGCAGCTTTCTGATGCCCAAATAATTGCTGTAAGTTCTGGTTCGTCGGGAGAACCTTTCTTTTGGCCCCGTGGAGGATTACTTGAATTAGAAACAACATATGTTCAAGAACTATATTTAAAGAAAATATTTCACATAGATCAATATACAACTTTGTATTTAGATTGTTTCGCCATGGGCATGTATATTGCTGGCCCCATTATTCTTAATAGTGCTCTTCGTATCTCCCAAAAAGGATATCCCATGACTGTTCTTACTCCTGGATTATCCATGGATGATATCATGCGCGTCATACCAAATCTTGGCCCCCACTTTGAACAAATTGTTATTGCAGGATACCCGCCGTATGTCAAAGATATTATTGAAGAAGCGGCGAAACGAGGAGTACAGTGGCATAATTATAAAGTCCGCTTGCTGTTAGCAGGAGAAGGATTCAGTGAACAGTGGCGCGACCATGTTGCGGAGCTAGCAGGCGGTATTAATGTCCACGACAGCATTATTAACATATATGGTACTGCTGATGCCTCAATTGTGGGCCATGAGACGCCTGAATCAGTCACTATCCGACGCCTCGCTGATCAGAATGAGCAACTCCGGACAAAGTTATTTAACGATAGATACCAGGGACGGCTACCAACGTTTGTACAGTATCTTCCTACTCAAAAATATTTTGAGGTGATTGATCATGAGCTACACTTCACAGCGACAAGTGGTATTCCATTGGTTAGATACAATATCCATGATGATGGTGGCATTGTGACCTATAAAGAGGCAATAAATTTTTGTGAAGAAAGCGACACTGACATTACTAAAATATTAAAAGAGAAAGCATCTGGTACTCCCTTCTGGAAACTACCTTTTGTATATCTTTATGGAAGAAGTGATTTTACTGTTGTGCTCTACGGAGCAAATATATATCCCGAGAACATAAAAGCAGCTTTGGAGTCAGAAGAAATTAGGAAGCTGGTCACTGGTAGATTTATTATGACGATTGAACATCAAGACAACCAAGATCCTTATCTATTCTTGCGTATAGAACTTACTGCGAACATTGCACCTAAAGCTGCACTACAGAAAAAAATTCAAGCTGCCATGATTAGTACCTTGCTGGCAAAAAATGATGAATATCGTTCAACGTACCATGCTAAAGGTAAACAAGCTTGGCCCGTTATAGAGCTGTACGAGAAGGGAAACGGAGAATATTTCTCAAGGAACCGTAATAAACAGCAGTGGACAAAAAAATAGCCTTGGAAGACAGCAGCGTATTCAGAATACGAAGTTATGTTAGAATTCTGAAAAGATGATCCAGACAGAGATATGATAGTTGAGAATATTATAGTGGCAGTTGCCGTCATCACTAATTTGACCATTGCTTATCTTGTGTATGTTCGAAATTCTCGTAGCGCAACCCATCGGTTACTCGCAGTTCTTAGTCTTATTATTGCCATTTGGAGCATTGTTAACGCTCTTTCGGTTCATGCAGAGACAAATCCAGCTGCTACCTGGCTAGTTCGATTTGTAATGTTTTTTTCGACACCTGTTGGAGTTTTATTTTTTTTACTGATGTACATTTATCCGAGGTCTACACTTGGAATTTCGCGGAAAATACTCACCCTTATTCTTACTTTAATGGCTGTAACAATGGCTGTAAGTATTTCGCCTTTACTTTTTCCTGTTGTTACGCCCATACCAGGGGCAGCCCCTAAACCAACCCCGGGGATTGGCATGTTGCTATACGTGCCAGTAGTAGTTTTCGGAATTATATCAGGAGTAATTATTTTAATAAGAAAGTTCCTCAAAGCTAGTGGCATTGAACGTATACAGGCGGGATATCTTTTGGCAGGAGTAACAATAATGTTCTCTTTGATAATTGCCCTTCTTGTTATTGCGGTGAATGTATTCGAAACCACTGTCTTTGTTCCTTATGCACCTCTTTTTACCCTTCCTTTTGTAGGCCTGACAGCATATACAATTATTCGTCATCGCCTCATGGATGTCCGTTTGGCAATCTTCCGGACCCTGTCTTTAACTTTTTTGATAGGAGGAGTCTTATCAGTCTACGGACTGCTCATTTTATTTGCCGTACCATTGATATCCGATGCCACGGGTATTCGCGGCGAGCTTACAGCGGCTGCAGCTGCTCTCCTGTCTGTACCAGTAGCCAGGCTTATACAGCAAGCCCTGACTAAGATAACCGATAAGTTCCTTTTCCAAAGCCGGGTTGATTACCAGAAAGCCTTGGTAAAATTGAGCCAGGAATTATCCGGCACAATCAGAATTGAAGAGGTAACCCAAACTTTTTTGCGGGCAATGCGTGAGATGGTACGCAGTAAAAAGGCGGTTATTATGTTGCGCGAAGAGAAAGAGGGGGAAATGGTGCCGATGGCGTCCGCTGGAGCGGGTAGTTTTAATCTCACTATTCCTGCAGGTAACCCGGTGGTACAACATCTACGCCACGCGGAACAAATTTTGGTGAAAGATGAGTTAGCTGTGATCCAGGAGCAGGAACTTAACCCCGAGCACCTTGAAGAACTCACTGTTATTCAAAACAGCATGCTCTGGCTTGATGTTGCCTTGATTGTGCCGCTATCAGTCAATAAGGAGTTAATGGGTCTGCTGTTATTAGGCGACAAACTCTCGGGCCAACCGTATCTCCAAGAAGATGTCGAGTTCTTAAGTGCGCTTGCCCCGCAAGCCGCCACCGCGCTTGAGAATGCTCAACTCTATCAGCAATCATTGAAATTTGGCGAGCGCCTCCGCACCGAGGTCGACCTGGCAACGCACGAATTAGAAGCTGCCAACCAGCAGCTCAAAGACCTTGATAAAGCCAAGAGCGAGTTCTTGAGTATCGCCAGTCACCAACTCTACACGCCGCTGACAGCGTTGCGCGGCTACATCTCCATGTTAATGGAAGGTGATTTTGGCAAGGTCGCCCCCCAGCAGGAACCAGTACTGAACATTCTCGAGAAGAGCGCCTCACGGTTGATTGACCTTATTAAAAATTTGCTCGACATTTCGCGCATTGAGAGCGGCCGCTTCGAACTCAATCTCGAATCAGTGGATCTCGTCGAGATGGCCAAAGTGCTCGTTCAAGACTTGATGCCGAATGCAATTAGTAAGCGACTGAAGCTGCTTTTCGAGGAGCCTACCCAGAAGCTGCCCCCGGCCATAGCCGATCAGCAACGTCTCCGCCAAGTGATGTTGAACTTTCTTGATAACGCGATCAAGTATACGCCGGTCGGCAAAATTGTGGTGGCAGTCAAGCAAGAGGGCGCCGAGCTTGTCTTCTCCGTCACTGATACGGGCAAAGGCTTAACGGCGGAAGAGATTACTAAGCTGTTTAATAAGTTTTCTCGCGTGGGCGGTGCCTCTCGTTTCCACACCGAGGGCACGGGACTAGGCCTCTACGTCGCTCGCCAAATTATTAGAGAACACCACGGTGATGTGTCAGTCGAAAGCCCGGGTACCGGTCACGGTAGCACGTTCTCTATGCGTGTTCCTATTGTGGGTTCCAGTAAGAGTTTAAGACTGGGTGATAAAGCGACCGTCATCATTAAAGCCGCCGAGTCCCAGCGCGTCCCCGTATAGTATTGCTAAGTTTTATCTGGGGTAAAAACTCTGTACTATATACCCTATAACCTTCAACGGTATCTCCTTACGTATGCCTTCTCCTTCTCTCACCACCCCCTCGCACCACCAATTTGGCTTCACCGCCGCCGAAGTCTTAGTGGCCATCTTCATCTTAGGCACCCTTACCATTGCCATTGTCGGCCTCGCTACCCTGGGTACCCGTACCGCCGTCGAGAGCGAACGCAAAACCGTGGCGCTCGGCCTCATCAACCAGGAAATCGAGCGTATTCGCGTCTTAGGCTACGATAACGTCGGCTACACTGACGCTAGTAGCAGTGAGCCTGATGGCGTCTTACAGCGCACCGCCCAGAGCAACCAGAACAACCAACCCTATACCGTAACTACCCGCATTGACCTCATTGACGACCCCCTCAACGGCACGGTCGCTACCCTCACCGAAGCCAACGCTGACTACAAGAAGGTCCAGCTCACTGCCACCTGGCAGTCTGCGGCAGGAGTCACCCGGGAAGCTACAGTGGTCACCTACGTCTCCCTCGGTGCCGCCCCCCAGGTACCCCCACCCCCCCCGCCGAGTGGGTCACCCACACCCACCGCTACCCCGAGTGAATCACCCCCACCGCCGAGTGGGTCGCCCTCACCTCCACCTCCTCCTTTATGCCAAGAGTGCGCAACCAATCCTGATCAAGCGTGCCCCCCGCCTACGGTTGGATTCTCCGGCAACGGCTGGTGCTACTTCATTGTCTGGGTCTGTGAAGCGGCTGATCCTGCAACGTGCCCCACTACAAGCTCCCAGTGTACCGCCACCCGTACCGATTATCCCTGCTTTAGCCCCGCGCCCTCTGGTTCTCCCAGCGGCAGCGCTGATGCCGGCACGCCGACCCCTAGTGGCAGTTCCAGCGCGAGTGGTAGCCCTAGCGCCAGCGGCTCACCGAGCGCCAGTGGTTCCCCCAGCGCTAGTGGTAGCCCCAGTGCCAGTGGTTCTCCCGATGCCAGCGGTAGCCCTAGTTCCAGTGGCTCTCCTTCACCCTCTGCCAGTGCCTCCTGCGGTGACCATATCTGTGACATCGGCGAAGACGCTAACTCCTGCAACTTTGACTGTGGCTACTGTGGTGATGGCATCTGTAGCAGTACGGCAACGAATACCGAGAACGAGACAACCTGTGCAGTTGATTGTCCGGCAGGGGGCGGGGATACTAGTGAATCCTCACCTTCCCCATCACCGTCAGGCAGTCCATCAGCGTACTGTGACATGAATGGTGATGGTACCAGCAACTGCGGCCCTACCGGACAGTGCGAATACATTAATGGCACTTGTACGGGGACAAACTGCGGCGATGGCCGGGTGACGTGTTGCTACTCGCTCGATACGGGAGGGTGTAATTCGAGCAATGTAGGTAGTGCCTGTGGTATGCCCGGACAAACGTGTCAACAAAGAACCAATAGCTCCACCGGGTGTACTGTCTACCAATGCACTTTCTAAGGGGCTTTGGGCTAAATTAAAATGAGACCCCGATTGTAAGAAGCAGCACTAAGTCACACACATCTTATCTTACAAAGTGTATTTTGCTCTAGCTAAGATCAAGTGACAGCTTTATCTTTTCTCTAGAGCCATACTATGATGGGGGAATGCAGCAGACTGTAATACTTATTGGCATCGCCGCCATGGTCATTGTGGTGGCCGCCGGACTGGCCACGGTACCCCTGGTGTTTGCGCAGCGCGTTATGCCCTTGGTTTCGATTGGTCCCGTCTCGCTGATGGGTGTATCCCAGGATGACTTGCCGGGGGTGTTGGCTATGTACGAAGAACAACTCCAGCACCAGCTTGTGACACTCACCGTCCGAGATCAAACCATTGAGCGTTCTCTCGGCCAACTCGGCGTTCGTCTAAATCACCAGGCCACGGAACAGAATGTTGAGTCTTTACTCTGGCCAGCTGTCCTGGCCAGCCAGCGGCACGTTCGCCCCATCGTCACAGCTGATAGTTCCGTTCTCCAAGCCGAGGTACGGGCCGCCGTGGGTTCAGTCATTAAATCTCCGCGCAATGCCACATTACAGTTTGACTCTCGTGATCAACTGGTGATGGTAAGTGCGGAGCCAGGGGAGGGAATTGATGAGCTGACCTTCGCGCAGGAAATTAGCGGTCGAGCCAAGACACATGCCTGGCAACAACCCCTGGCGGTCAATGTTATTTCTACACCGCCCGCCGTGCAGGATTATGAAGTCGAGGCTGCCCATAATTACGCACTCACCTTATTGCGCGATGGCCTGCACTTACAATTTTCCCAACAGACATGGACAATGAAACCTTTCACCATTCGCCGCCTCTTAGAGTTTGTTGAGGCAGTTGATCCCCACGAAACTAGTAATCGTATCCTTGCCGCCCACCTGCAAGCTGAAGGGTTACGAGAATACCTTATGACCACCATTGCTCCTGAAATTAATCAAGAGCCGCAGAATGCGCGCTTTGAGCGCGGTGAGAACGGCCGCGTGGCCCAGTTTGCCGTAGCCGCGCAGGGGCAAACCCTTGATCTCACCCATACCGTTGCTAACATCACTACCCACGTTGCTGCCCAACAAATCAGCGTGCCGCTCGCTGTCAGTGTAGTTCAGCCCACGGTGAGTACGGCGGCTGATATTGAAGCTCTCGGCATCGGCACGTTGCTCGCTCGGGGGGAAACTGATTTTGTCGGCTCGCCGCGTAACCGTGTTCATAATATTACAGTCGGCACCGCACGGTACCATGGCTTACTGATTCCTCCTGCGGCCGAGTTTTCCTTTAATGAATATTTAGGACCAGTTGATGGTTTACATGGGTTTAAACCCGAGCTGGTTATTAAGAAGAATGTCACGACGCCCGAGTTTGGCGGTGGGCTCTGTCAGGTTTCCACCACTGCTTTTCGGGCCGCAATCTATGCCGGTATGGAGATTACTGCCCGGCGCAATCATGCCTATGCGGTCAGCTACTATGGCACCCCCGGATTTGACGCGACAATCTATCCGCCCTACACTGATTTACGTTTTACTAATAACACGCCGGGATATATTCTGATTCAGGCTCGTGTCGAGGGTACGAAAGTCGCGTTCGATTTCTGGGGGACACAAGATAACCGCACGGTCGAAGTCGTCGGCCCCAATCCCTATGATCGTCAGCCCAATGGTGCCGTAAAAGCAACGTTGACGCAGAAGGTTATCAGGGATGGTTCAGCGATCATCGATGAGACATTCTATAGCCGATATAAGTCACCGGAACTGTTTCCCAAGGTTCTGGCAGCTGACGCACCCCAACCCGGCTAATTCTGGGTGTGATCACGCCGGGGGACAGTAGCGATACCTCGGATCCTGGGTGCAAAGTTATTCTATGAAAACAAATGCTAATGCAATACCTGTTCCGCCCGTACCGCCACCGGTACGGCTGAACAAGCGTTTAGCCCGCACTGCTCTGGCTAAGTCTCGTCTGTCGAGCAGACCGGCCCGGACGAGCCAAGTGAAGCGCCGCGGAAAGAAACCTACCCGCACGGGCCCGCCCGCCCGCCCGTCAGGCGGACCGGCGCGTAAAGAACTCTCGGCTGGCGGGGTAGTGATCCGCCAAGATCCCACTGGTTGGGTAGTCGCGCTGCTGAAAACTGAACATAAACGCGGCCAAGTGTGGGTGCTGCCCAAAGGACACGTCGAACTCCACAGTGGCGAGCGCGTTTCTGATGCTGCCCGCCGCGAGGTGCAAGAAGAGGCTGGTCTGACCGATTTATCAGTTAAGAACCAGCTCGGCATTACTCGTTTTAGATTCCAAGCCGAAGGTGCCGTTGTTTATAAAACTGTCCATTACTTTCTCATGACGACGCAACAGAAAACACTCAAGCCACAAGTAGAGGAAGGCTTGCTTGAAGCTGCCTGGTTTCCTATTGAAGTCGCCATTGCTAAGCTAGAATATGATACTGATCAAGAAATTGTGCGGCGGGCGTGGGAGCGGATTGATGGTGCCAGAGCGAGACGACCCGACAGACGCCGCCTCTCACGACCCCGCCGCACGTCCCGTATTCATACTTAAACTAGAAACTGAAAGTAACTTCTTAACCCTGGTTGATGCTCCGGCTAATTAAACTGTCAATAAATGTCGTGGGGTGCAAGTGGGCGGCTTGCAGTTGCTGACGCAAGGGTGTCAGGGAAGTCAGGGTAGGGATTGTATTGACCTCAAGTAGCTGAATACCGTGGTCATGAGTAACCATATCTACACTGGCATATCCTCGGCAGCCCAGTTGATCGTATACATCCTGGGCTAAAGCCTGGGCTTCCCAGAGAATACGATTAGAAGCAGGATCAGGGGTGTGCAACACCACTCGTCCTTGGCGGCGCTTGGCTAATTCGTCGTAAAACGTAGCCGCTTTCGGAACCACTAGAGTAGGCGGCAGAATTAAGGATTTGCCGCGCTCATCTTCAACTACCGTCACCGTGATCTCTGTCCCCGGCGCCCGTTCTTGCACTAAAATATCACCTTTGGTCTTGGCGATACGAATTGCCGGTGCTAGTTCCTCTAGGCTTTGTACTTCGTAGACACCCGCACTGCCTTCTTCCGCGGTGGGTTTAACAAAGAAAGGCGGCATCAAGACATCGCGTACCTCCTGGGCAATCTCTTCATCTGGTTTACTCCGCCGGAAATAGAGAGAGTAGGGGGTAGCGACAATATCATCAAGAGCAATGGCGCACAGTTGCTTGTGCGAAGTTTGTTGACAGGTGGCGCTGTTTGAGCCTACTACCGGGATACCAAGCGTGCTCCCCAAAGTATGCAGCGAACCGTCGTCGCCGCCAGGGCCCCGCACTGTCGTCATCATCGCGGCTACCGGGTGGTGCAAAAGTCGTTGCATGCCGAGGGCTGCGGGTACCGGCCGCACCGAGGCAAATAGCATTTCGAGCATCCGATCTACTGACCCTTGCTGGGGCAGCCCGCCTAACGGTACCTGCCAAGTGCCCTCCGGCGTCACCCGGACCGGGGTTACCCGATACTTACTACGAGGAATGTAATTACAGACCCAGTAGCCTGTTTCCTGACTTAAATCATGGCTGTCAGAAGTGCCACCAAAAAAAACAACGATATGGGGTTTAGATTGAGCCATAGTTTACCAGAAGGAAAAGGCAAGAAGAAAGCTGTGGCTCTTAGAATACCATGTCCCGGTTGTAATTTGTAACCAGTAACGTCTAACTAACCAGTAAGACCGCTTTTAGCGGTCTTACTGGTTATACATGTTTATCTGGAGCCCGTAAGACCTCGGGCGTAAGCCCGAGGATGAAGAGCTTTGTCACTGTCCCGGCGGAGCCGGCACGCCACAGACAAAAGTCCCCCGATACCACGGGTATAAGCCCGTGGTGACTTTTATTCGTTGCGAGTTCATTTGTGCGTTAGGCCACTCGTATCCTTGAGCCACTGCAGCGTCCCGCCGAGCTTTTCAACTGTGTCGCGATCACCGGCGCGAATACGGTCAAACCAGTAGTCTCGATCATCGTCATTGGGTTCTTTTTGATGAACAAAATAGAACAAGTAGGGGAACCACTTACTTTTCAATACCTCCGGATCAAGGACTGCAGTTCGAGAAGTCCGGGCCGGATTTTTGCCGCTGGTTTTCGCTTTTTTCATCGCCGCGATTAACTGATCTTTATTTGCCACTTCGCCATTGTAGACATAATCAACCCAAAATTTGTTTTCTGCCACACTCAACTCGCGATCATAAATCGGCAAAGCGATATTGTTAATATCAGCAATTAAGGCACGAATGTGCGGCCGAACTTTAATTAAATTAGCGGCCGAACTGGGTGTGCTTTGCGGTGTGCCCACGAGCTGAATATTCTTAGCTATTATATTCTTAAAGGCTCCAATTGGCTGGCCGTGCGGTGCACTCTTGTAGAATTGGGAGAAAGCCGTCAGTACATACTTGGGCTTATACCCTAAGGCATTAAAGAGTTCATTGGAGCCAATCAGCCGCAGTTTTCTTTCTTGAAAGACATACCGTTGGTTGTTCAGGGCGACCACCCAGCCATCAGGATAAATCCCAATATTTGGTCCCCGCCGGTAGCGGGCTAATTCCTCCGCCGAAACAGCGACACGTTGACTCTCGTCGGGGTAATATTCAGCTTCGTAGAAGTAGTCTCCTAAGTAGAGGCGTTTGGTGATGGTCCCATCACTAGCTTCTTGAAGACGCCAAATCCGGCCACCGTGAAAGGGGCCATCGTAAATAATCATACCGCCGGGTTGTGTAGTGCCCGTCAGCGCCGGGCCCGTGGGGAACTCCTGCAAGTGGGCAGCTGTTGTCAAGTAATTGTTTTTCCCGGGGAATTTAAGCTGGGCTCTCGTGGCTGCGGAGAGAGGCCGCTTGCGTAATTTATCATCAATATAAAACTGGCTGCCGTTAGGATGCCGCAATACTTTCCCGATATAGAGGGGATTGACCGAGGAGGTTTGCGGGTATTGCGCTAAATCACTGTCGGTGATAGTTGTGACCAGGTCGCCTTTAAAGAAATGCGCCTCGGTGAACCATAAATTAAGCACACCGGGCAGTACCCAGCTTTTCTTACCCCCTTTGAGGTAGTAAACATCAGCGCTACTAGCTCCCTTCACTAAAGTTCCCTCGGGAAGAAAGTTAGGATTATGGAGAGAGGCATAGAGTGCGCGTTCGGTGATGAATGTCTTGACAGGGGGAATAGCAACTGGTGAGCTAATAGCCAACACGGTACTGCCGCCATGGATCTTCTGGTAGCCCATCGCTCCTACTAGTGCCTCGTATGTTTTCTTCTCGCCCCGTTGTACGCGCTGGGCCCAGTATTCCCACTCTGTGTACGAGGGCAAACGGTTATAGACACTGCTAAAGGCAGCATTAACCTGGTCGAGGAGAGCGGCGCGGGCGGGGAGAGCAGTAAAGGCTATTACGATAAGAGGGAGGGTCAAAAGCGGCCGCAGCATACGTAACTTCATCTGAAGAATTATAGCACACTATTATTGTAAAAGCAAATTACTGAAGGCGTAAAAAAGGGCGCCGACCATACACATGATAGGAGCCCTGAATTTTTTCTATAGTCAGCGGCCGGAAGAAGAGAATTGGTGTTCGCGAATTTCCTTTTCCACGGCGGTCACCACTTTTTTTGGCCAGTGTTCGAGCTCACCGAGGGCATAGGCGACATCCAGAAGCTTGAATACCACCACGATTTTATCAAAGCCTTCCGCTTGCAGTCGGGCAATGGCGCCTTGCTGCCGATCAACAAAGATGAGACACGGCATCTGCTTGGCGGGATAGCCATCCTCGGTCAATTTTTCTGCCGCCTCAACCTTAGTTTGACCATCCGTAGCCACATTGTCCACCGTCCAGTAAGCGTGTCGGCTAAGATCGGGTTTCCCATTAACCCAAGTGTGGTGAGCCCCATGCTTTTTTAATACTTCACGCATCACCCGATGGCAGACAATGAGACGATCCGGGCGATCAAATAGTACGCTGGCCATAGCGGCGGCTTGGGCCAGAACCGTTCCGGCAGTTGGCAAACCAATAAGACATGGTTGCCGTCGGTCATCCAGGGCCGTGTTCTGCCAAACGGTGAGAGCAATTTTCTTGCCGACCAGAACTTCCAGATCGGGGTGATCAGTCAGGTCTTCTCGGCCCGAAACGTATACGTGCGATTCCACTCCTGATTTGAGTCGAAATGGCCGTTCGCTGTAACGGACGAACTCGTACTCCGCGAGAAGTTTCACAATCTCTAGGTCGAGATCATGAAACGATTCACCGGAAGGGAGTGGCAGCCTGCGTAACAGTGAGGACATAAGCGTCATAAAGCTGTGACCTTTCTTCAGTAAAGTGGTGGGGCTGTGATTTTAGGACGCCGATACGTTGGTGCCGGTCAGCACGCGGTGTGCTTGACGGTACCTGTGCCACTCGGTGCAATCATGGCCATGAAAGGCTGCCGAAGCGAGACAATACGCTGCGACCGTTGCCTCTGCTTTCGCCGCGAAGGCCGTGATCGTTGCTTCTTTGTGTGGCTGACCGCGCTGCAACCATGTGATAACATTTTGGCGATCGGCCGGATCGCAGATTACGATGCGTCTGCCTTTAGCAGCAGAGCGCAGCAGCGCGGGCCCGCCGATATCGGTTTTCTCCAGCACCGACTGCGGCGTCGCTCCTTCTTTAGCAATTTCTTGCTCGAGAGGGTAGAGGTCAATGCACACCAAGTCAATCCAGAGAATGCCCAGATGCTTGAGTTCTCGGCGGTCTTCCAGTGTATTTTGCGCGAGCAGACCAGCGTGAATTTCCCGTGAGAGCGTCACCACGCGGTGACCCAAAATTGGCGGCCCGACGATACCGGCAATGTCTTTGACAGGGATATCAGCTTCTGCGAGAGCAGCCGCCGTGCCTCCCGAGGCCAATAGGTCCCAGCCGCGCTCAACTAGCTGCTGGGCAAAGTCAGTAATACCTTCTTTGTGATAGACAGACAAAAGTGCCGTAGGCATGATTGATCCTCCTTACGGTGAGAAACCTCTTCTTCCTTACGTTAATGTGAAGAGAACACTTAAGAACCAACTTGCCATTTACAGGAAATTGGTTCTCTTAAACCTAACTTTTAATCTGTTATAAAAGCAAGTTTAAGGCGGGACTCCTGAATGTAAAAATACGCCGGTGATTCTCGTCGAGCAAAAGATGAGTGAGGGATATGTGCACTCGGGAGGACTCGAACCTCCGACCCCCAGCTCCGCAAGCTGATGCTCTATCCACTGAGCTACGAGTGCATATTATACTCCGCAAGTTTACCCCGTAGTGAACCGAAGGTTCTACTTCGGGGCTGACGCTCTATCCAGCTGAGCTACGAGATCTTGATTCTCTGCAAGTACAGTACCAGCAGCATGCAGGATATTAACCAAAAAATCCAGCCCAGTAGAGCAACCTCGATATTCTGCGTGCTCGCAGAAGGAACATCGCAACTCCTTAAATTGCCTTAGGAAGCGTAAGTCTGTAAAGGTATTATAGGCGAACTTGTATGATCGAGGTGATTCTACTGGGCCAGTTTTTATCTGAAGCCTGTAAGCCCGAGGATGAAAGGCTTTGTCACTGTCCCGGCGGAGCCGGCACGCCGCA
>JBBDZC010000017.1:0-17443 GCA_040900375.1 Candidatus Anderseniibacteriota bacterium
TTGACAATGCGGACTTAACCAACGACACGATTAATCTGGACAAAGTCGCTGATGCGCTGGCGCTGGATGCCAACACCTCTATTACTCAAGATGGTACCGAGACATTCACCATCAGCAATACGGGCTCGGGTGCCACCATCATTGACTTAACCTCCACCGGCGACCTTGAGGTCCGCGATGCAGGCGTGGCCTTTGCCACATTTAGCGACGCGGGAGTCCTCACGTTGACCAATGCCCTGGCGGCGAATGGCGGCATTACCTTTGATGCAGCGACAGACACAGTGGGAGCCTTTACGGCTTCCGGCACGATTAACATGAGCACAAATATCCTGGAGAACATTGGCAATGCTGGCACCGATTTTATTGCCTCCACCGGTGGCCTCACCCTGGCCGGAGCGCTCACGGCCAACGGGGCGGCCACGTTTAACACGGATGTTGACGCCACGCTGGCAGAAACGGAGAACATCGCCGTGACCAATAGCGTCTCGGGCACGAATGCGGTGGATCTGCTATCAGCCACGCTCACGAACAGCAGTACTTCGGGTACCCAGCAGCTCTTAGTGTTAGACAACGCCGCCTCCACCGGTACGACGGATGCCATGCTGGTGATTGATAACTCGGACACGGATACGGCCGTGACGGCCGGCATCAAGTTTGTGAACGCTGGCGGTGGCTTCACCAGTGTGATTGACAACGCAGG
Source organism: Candidatus Anderseniibacteriota bacterium (assembly GCA_040900375.1). Lineage (GTDB taxonomy): Bacteria > Patescibacteriota > Andersenbacteria > UBA10190 > UBA10190 > JBBDZC01. The sequence goes on from JBBDZC010000017.1 coordinate 701, forward strand.
GACGTTGATTTCAGGCACAGAGCTCAACCTCTTGGACGGCGGTGTGATCTTAAGCGAACTAACTGACTCAGGTACCCTCACCGCCACCACCGTCGACATCAACGGCGGGGCCATTGACGGCACTACCATTGGGGCGACCAGTGCGTCCACCGGTGCCTTTACCACACTGTCTTCAACGGGAGCGACTACGCTTGGCAACAACAGCAGTACCATCGCCATTGATGGCACCAATATTGATGTCACCACAGGCGGAGCGGTTACCCTAACGGGTCATCTCACACTCTCGGGGGATGCCAACGAGGGACTCTCGGGTGGGGGACTGGCAGACTGTGACACGGCGGCGACCTCGAAGCTGTTGTGGGATGTTACCACTAACAAGTTTTCTTGTGGGACCGACCAGGGAGCGTCAACCCTGGCGTGGTCGGCACTCACCGCGCCCACGACCAACCTGGCGCTCACACACGCAGAGTTTACCAGCGCATTTACTTGGGATACGGCAGCTTCTTCGGCGGCTTTTGATGGCTTCACCATGGCCTTAACCAACGACGCCACCACCGATGGTGGCAACCAGCGGGTGCTGGTGCTCAAGAACAATGACGCCGCGGGCACGACGGGGGTTACTGAACGTTTCTTGGTGCTCGATAATGCGGATACCGATGAAGCGGTTACCACCGCCTTGGAAATCCTGGCATCTTCGACCGGTACTATCACCACTGCCCTAGATATCTCTGATGCCGAAATTGCGACCGCCCTAGCCCTTGGCAGCAACGATGTTACGGTCGGCGGCACCACTCTCTCTAGCGCCGAGGTTGCTCTGCTGGATGCCGGCATCACCCTCGGAGAGGTGACGGATTCGGGGACGCTCACGGCTACGACGGTGGACATCAACGGCGGGGCCATTGATGGCACTACCATTGGGGCGACCAGTGCGTCCACGGGGGCGTTTACCACGTTGTCCAGTACCGGGGCCACCGCCATTGGCAACAACTCGGCCACGGTGGCGATTAACTCCAGTGACTGGGACATTGATGCTACCGGTGTCATTACGGGTGTGGCGCTGGATGCCAATGGAACGGGGAACAGTGTGAGTAATATTGAAACAGGGGATATCGCGGCGGGAACAATTACCGGTGATAATATTAACGCAAACCTGGCGGGCAATGGTCTAGTGCTCACCGCTGGCACACCAGATCAACTTGATCTTGATTTTCTAGGGGTAGCGGACGGTGCGGGGGCTACTTCTTCGTTCTCCGGCATGGAACTTGCCGGGGCGAGCAGTGATAAGTTAGCGCTTTTGCAGGGTTGTACTGACGGGCAGCTTCTAGAATATACCGATGCCGGGGGCTGGGCATGTGCGGATGATAACACGTCAGCTGGCGCGGGTGTTTCCACGATTCAGGAAAACGACAGTACTATTGATGACGCGGCCACTACCATTGATTTTCTCGGTGCCGATTTTGTGGTCACAAGTTCTCCGGCTGGTGAAGCCAATGTGTCAATCGACTATCCCAACTCCGGTATTACCCGCGTTGGCCAAAACGAAACTGTGACCGGTGATTGGGCATTTACGATGGCCGGGACAGAAAGTCTTAATATAACTTCTGATTTGGCCGGCACCGTAGACATTGTTTCCATTATCGGCACTCCTTCAGCCTCCGCCGGTACCACCCAGGGTCTCTTCATCCAGCAAGCTAATCACGCTTCCAACACCAATGGTCTTGATGCCGCGCTGGTCATCGACAATGCTGATGCCGACCTGGCTTTAACCGATGCTATTGTCATTACCAACACCGGAAATCTGGCCACTGGTATCACCACCGGTCTGGACTTTGATGACGCTGATATTGTTACCGACATTGAACTGCAGAATGGGGAAACAATTGACAATGACACAGACGGAACAGTAAAAGTCACAGCGCCCATCTTCACTGTGGCAGGCACTGACCCTACTATAATCTTCGATGAGTCTACGGCCACCGACACCGATTTTTGGGCGGGTAACATGTCCAATAATGATGGGGTAGACGATGATACCTTTCAATTTGGTGAGGGGACAACGCCGGGATCTCTTCCAATCATGGCGTTGTCTCATCAAAGTCATGTCGGTATCGGTGTTACCGCCCCGTCTACAAGACTTCATGTTTCCAACGGCACTACTACTTCGGATGTTCTAGAAATAATTCGTATCGGCCGCACTGATACTGACAGCGTGGGAGCGGCCGGGCTAGGCAGCGCCATCGGCTTCACTTTGGAAGACAGTAGCGGTGCAACAGGGCAGCAGGCCGCTCGGCTGGACGTAGTCTGGAGCGATGCCACAAATGCAAGCGAAGATGCCACCTTTGACTTCAACGTGATGCAAGCCGGAACGCTGGTAAACGTAATCGACATTGGCGGAGTAACGGGGTTGAGTTTTGTGGATACGGGACTTACCACTGATATCTCTTTACAGAACGGCGAGACTATTGACAACAATACTGATGGAACGATTCTTTTGACGGCGACGACAACTGATATCAGTGGGGTGCTCCAGGCTGGTTCTGGCAATGAGAATCTTACTCTGTCTACGGGCAAAATTGATGCCGATGCCCTGACGCTGACGGCCGCCGTTGATGGTGGCACCGGTACCTCAAGCGGGTCAGGCTTGATCGCGCGCAGCGATGGGATTGGGTTGCTTCAGGGCTGTGCTGATGGCCAGATTTTAAAGTGGGTGGAGTCGACCGACACATGGGATTGTGCGGCGGATTCTACCGGCGGCGGGTCCACCACGAAATTCCTTAATACCCAACATAACATCGCTTCCACGACCGCCACTGAAGTGACAGAAATATCAACTGGGCTCACGGCAGGTACCTACGTGTTTAAATATTCACTGAGAGTCCAGTCATCTGCCACAGGCACCGGTCTAGGATTTGGTATCAATTACACCGGGACGGCCACATCGCTCGTGGCGACCGAGTACCACTTGGGTACGGGAACCGCGGCCTCAACAGGTACGCTTGATGACACGGCTACGGGCGCGGGCGCGGAGCAGATCATAGAGGGCGCGGCGACCAGGGCCGAGTCTACCACCTCGCCGAATTTGAATGTTTTAACAGGTGTCGCTGCAGCGGACGTGGACAACTACGTTACTATCGAGGGCGTTATCGTCGTTTCTGATTCGGGCGATCTTGAACTGTGGCACAACTCAGAAGGAGCCGTTACCACAAGAGTCATGACAGGGAGTTCGTTGATCGTTACGCAAATTACCCAGGGTGCTGACTTAGCAGAAATTTACGGAACAAGGGACGAGAGCATAAAAGCGGGAGATGTGGTATCACTCGATTCAAGCATGCGAGCCGGGGTAAGGAAAAGTGATACACCCTATGACCCGACTGCCTTTGGTATTGTTTCAACCTCGCCGGGCATCGTAACAGGAAGCCTGGATGACCCCGCCGCTATGCCGGTAATGGTCGCCCTGGCTGGGCGGGTGCCTGTTAAAGTAACAACGGAAAATGGGCCAATTACAGCCGGAGATTTACTTACTTCTTCTTCGATCCCTGGCGTGGCCATGAAAGCTACGAAAGCTGGACAAGTTATTGGACAAGCCATGACAGATTTTACAGGGGAAGGAGTAGGGTCAGTAAAGGCCTTCATCAAGACTGATTATTCTCATGGCAGTACCACCGCTGATCTTTTGTCATGGTTGAATTCCACCTCCAGGGTGGAAACACAAACTGATGATATGGGCAGGCTGATTCTCTCGCAGTTTCTTGAACAACAAGAACAGACTGCACAAAGCCTCAATCTTTCCGAGATTATTACCGATAGATTGGCTGCAGGGCTTGAGATAATTGCACCGCGGGTAACCACTCAAGAGATTACGCTGGAATCCATTCACCCCTTGGCCGACGAAATTACCCTGGCGCTCGGCGAAGACGGGAAGTTTGTGATTGCGAACGAAGCCACGGGGGAAGAAGCCATAACCTTCGACAATGATGGTAATGCTACGTTCGCAGGCACGATAACGGCAGATGTTATCAAAGCCAGACAAATTGAAGGCATGGAGATTTTTACAAACAAACTTGCAGAGCTGTCCGAGCAAGTGGAGGGTATGACTACCATGGCGCCAACCCAGCCTTCGCCAGAGGCTACGGCAGGCGCGGCGATCTTGTCTACACCATCGGCTTCACCTAGTGCAACTCCGTCTACTTCCCCGTCGGCTACTCCCACAATTACGCCGGAATCATTCGAGAAGAATGAGCAAATTGTTGATCTGGCGGTGCTAGAGAAGTTGGAAATTAGCGGTGCTTTGATCGTAACTGGCTCGGCAGAATTCAAAGGTACCGTAACTTTTAACAATGACACAGCCGGCTTAGCCCGCATCAAGAAAGGCGCGCAGAGGGTGGAGGTAACATTCGGTAAAGAGTATGCGGCTGTGCCAATGGTGAACGCGAACTTAACACTGGATATGCCCACCGGAGACAATAGTGAAGCAGCAGCCCTGGAATTGGAAGAACGAATTGCGGCTGCCGGCTACACCCACTTTGTAACCCGCCGTACCACCAAAGGCTTCAGTATCGTGCTGAACAAACCAGCGGCGGAGGATTTGATCTTCTCGTGGACGGCGCTGGTAGTGAAGAGTGTTAAAACCCATGAGAGCAATAATGTAGCCTTGCCGACAGAGCCAATACTCGAGGCAACTCCGTCTGCCTCACCCTCCCCTGTGATAGAAGCGAGTATTTCTCCAAGCCCGGAACCTTCACTCGTTCCTTCCGCAACCCCTTCACTGGACTTACCCGCCGGACCTACTCCGACGACGCCTGCGATCTAGCTTTCAACTCTTAGGCACGCTTGAGGCAAGTACCCAAAACTAACTTACGGAACAAGATGGTCTTCGCAGGTGCTACCGTGATCATCACTGTTTGTAGCATCAGGGCATTGCTACTCTTCCCCTTTAACAATGGTGATATAGCTGTATACCATTTTTGAAATGTGTGACATGTGCTGTTGAGCCTGCTCGTTTGTATCCCTGACAAAGATACAAAGAATATAGGGCCTGTTAGGTACATAAATAATTCCACAATCGATAAAAACATTTTGGGCAGTGTCTTGTGTTTCAAAAACTCCAATTTTATGGGCAACCTTAACATCATTCGGTATTCCCGCATCTATCTTATCGTTAAAAGGCGTTTTCGTAAGAATATCAAGGATAAGATTTGAATTTTGTTTTGAAAGAAAAGACGACAGATACAAACTCCTAAAAATAGAGGAGTAGGTCTTAGGAGAGACGAGCAAATTCTCTTCTTCCAGGGTCAGTTCGATATCTAAACCTTCATACACCTCATTTAATTCCTGGGCAGCTAGTTCATCAGCCAGAACATTATAGGCGGTATTGTCAGAATCAACTAAGGCCAGCTCTACCAGTTCCTCCACGGAAAGTTGAGCTCCTTCGCCCCTTTCCCATAAAGTCCCGAACTCCTGATTAAGGTGTTCTTTCTTGATAACCAAGATATCATCTGGTGACATCGTGCCCCGTTCTATTTTTTTATAAATCGACATTACCAGCGGGACTTTGGAAAGACTTACCAAGGCTACTTCTTCCTTTTCGTTTACCCCTATCGAAGTGCCTGACGGCAAGTATTCAAAGTAAACACCCACTCTGTTTTCCGGCTTGCCAACGTATTCCCTGAGTGCTCTTCGCAGGGGAATAAAATTAATGAGGATATCATTTTGGGTCTCCGCAAAAATTCTCTTGGAAAGATAGGAGTACTCTTTTTGTAGTTGAGGCTGAGTAGATTGATTTTTAGCTAATTTGGAGTATAAAAAGAAATTTCCAATAATACTTAAGAAAAGAAAAACAGCCAAAATGAGGCGCATCATTGATACAAGATATATGATCAAGAAATTTGAGCAAGGCCCCTTTTACTCTATTATCGATAGTCTGTAAAAAATTGTACGATGGAGGTGTGGCAATCCCCTATACATATAAACCCTTTCCGTTCAGTAGTCACACTGCCATTGCAAAAATTTTAAGAGAATCCAAGGCAGAGAGAATCTTAGACATCGGATGCGCTGAGGGATTTTTAGCCGAGGCCCTTGGATATAGACCCAAAACACTCATTGGGATAGACAATAATATACAGCAGAAGCCTGAAGGATACAGTCAATTTATCAAAGCAGACCTTGAAGAAAGTAATTTTACACTACGTGATACATTCGACGCGATTGTTTTTGCTGATATATTAGAACATTTAGCAAAACCACAGATTGTTCTTCAAAAAGCAAAGGGTTATATAGCAGAAAATGGCTTTATACTAGTCTCTGTTCCCAATATGGATTTCTTTCTCGCTCGGCTACAAAGATTTCTCGGTATTAGGCTCGAGATGAATAGAGGATTGTTTGATAAGACCCACAAACAAGAGTTTAACCTTAAGAAGATAGAAAACTTTTTAAAAATTAACCAGTTCGAAGTCAGGGAAAGGGCATTTACTCCTGTGCCGCTTCCCTTGATTTCTACGGCTTTTGATAAGGGGAATTTATTATATCCACTATACTTACTTTTGACCTTCATTACTCAGTCTTTTCCATCCATTTTTGCCTACCAAGTTATTGTAAAAGCCAAAAAGAGCGAAACATGAGCAAAAACTTGCCTCCTGACACATTAAAAAAGGTAGTTGCAGTTCTCCCGGCTTATCGAGCATCAAAAACTTTAGTGCCCTTCTTGCAAACACTGCCTCAGAACTTATTTTCTAAGATTATACTGGTTGATGATTCTTCTCCCGATAGAACATATGAGATTGCCAGAAGACAAAAGGGGATAGAAGTCTATCAGACACCTACACATCTGGGATATGGCGGAAATATCAAACTATGTTTTAAAAAAGCTTTAGAGGCTGGCGCCGATGTCATTGTTGAGATCCACCCAGACGGAGAGTATTTACCTAATGGAATCGTCCCAGCCTTAAAAAAAGTAGAAGAGGGTGCGTGGCTTGTCTTAGGAAACAGATTTACTCAGGAGACTCACCCCCTAAAATCGGGAATGTTTTGGTGGAAATATCCATTCATAAAAGTAATTAATAGCGTCCATAATTTACTTCTGGGAACAAGGATACCTGATTTACATCAAGGGTTTAGAGTTTATAGCAAAAAACTCTTAACTCAAATTAACTTTGAAGTCAATAGTAATGGCTATCTTTTTTTCTTCGAAATTCTCCTTCAGGCTCTTTTTAAGGGAGCTACGATAAAAAGTGTGCCAGTTGGTACACACTATCGAGGTGCAAAAAGAGGGGCGTATTTAAGATATAGCGTTAGCTATACGCTTGCTTCTTTTAAGTTAATTGGTCTTTTTTGGCTTGCTAAAGCAAGGTTGTTACGGTCAAGAAATTTCTGTTAAGTTGACCTAAATGGATTATAAAAAACTGCTATTAATTTTTCTTGTCTCGATAGGTATAAGTTTTGCGTTGTACGGTAATACCATCAAGGGGGACTTCGTATATGATGATGTCTTTTTTATTCATAGATCGGAACTTCGGGGACTTAAGGCACTACTGGATGTTTGGTATGAGTCATACCTTCCCTACAATCAAACTACCGCCGCGTACAGACCGCTATCAATATTTACCTTTGCTTTAAATTTTGTTCTCTTCGGCGATTCGCCGACCAGCTTTCATACCACGAATATCCTTTTAAACGGGATTGTTGGTTTCTTGGTGTTTCTTGTTGTCTGGAAACTTTTCCAAAATAGAATTTTAGCCATTTTTACTGCACTTATTTTTGCTTTTTTGCCAATCCATACCGAGGCCGTTGCTTTTGTCAAAGCACGAGACGATATTTTAGCGACACTTTTTAGTTTACTTTCCTGGGTAATTTTTCTCAGTGCGACAAACAGACAGAAGATTAGTGTTTGGGGAGTTTTGCTTTCTTCCATATTTTGGGTGGTGGCTGTTTTAGGCAAGGAGATAGCGATTGTTATGCCCGCTCTGTTCTTGCTTGTTTTCTGGATTCAAAAGAGGGCAACTCTCCTCTACGTGATTAAAGTATTTTCCTTCTTTATTCCTGCCATACTTTTTTACTTCTTACTGCGTTTTATGGTTTTAGGGAGTCAGTTCCTAGCTCGCGATGTTGTGTTTTTTATATTTGATCCCTTACGAGAAGCGGACTTTATAACGCATATTTGGACAGCCTTTAAAATCGCCTTTATATATGTCAGCAAAACCTTTGTTCCCATACATCTATCGGCTACGTATTCTTATAATCATTTAAAATTAGTTTCAAGTCCTCTTAGTTCATCAGAGACCCTCCTGGGCATTTTTTTGTTAGGGGTTCTTGTACTTTTAGTAATTTATAAAAGAACCAGAAGTACTCTTGGCGTGGGAGCATTAATTTTTCTCCTTCCTTATCTAATCTTATCTAAATTCTTTATACAACTCTCAGAAATTGCTTCTGAAAAATGGATGTATTTGCCATCAGTAGGCTTAAGCGTAATTGCCGGATTTGTCCTTTACTATATTTTTCAATACAAAAAGTGGTTAGGGATTTTACTGCTAATGGTTATTTTGGCCGTTTATACGCCTATCTTGATCCAAAGAAATACTATCTGGGCAAGTAAGGAGTCGCTAGCTAAAAGTATGGTCCGAGATGCTCCGGATAGTGCTTACGCCCACTTTAGTCTGGCCGAGGTGTACTATGAGCAAGGCAAATATAAGGAGGCTAAAACAGAGATTGCACAGTCGCTACAGATTTATCCAGATTACGCTCCGTTTTATAATATGGTTACCTTACTGGCTTTAAAGGAAGGCAGAAATAATATTGCAGGCCAAGCTCTTAAAAAAACCATTGAACTAAGGCCAGATGAATTGCAGGCTTTACTCCTGTCAAAAGAGGGCAGATATCGGGAGAGTCTGGATTTAATTAATTCTTTTGATTCGCGAGTAAAGAGGCGATCAAATGTTATATTCCTTTTTGCTGTAAATTATTACAAGTTGGGGATGATAGATGAAGCAAAGAAGTATCTGCACTGGGACCCATCAAAATCGGAAGAGGAGAAGATGCAAATACTTGAGGACTTCTAATTCTCTATCCGTAGCCGGATCAGCCTTAAAACGATAGGCCTTGCGATGTGGATAACCTTTGCACGCGAAGCTGGTTTCTTCCTGTTACTATGAGACGATGTTTAAAGTCTGCAGTCGACTCAAATGATGTTTAGATTCAGCAACTTTACGCTCGCGGGAAGCATGTTTGCTGTTTTGGGTTTTTGCTTGATGGCGCCTCCGGCCATGGCCGCCACTAATATTGTTTCAAATGTAGGCTGCGAGGTAGATACCGCGGGCTGGACAGGAGTAAATGGCACCTTATCTCGCTCAACGGCGGCGGCGTATACGGGTACCGCCTCTTGCCAGATGGCAGTCTCTTCCGGAAAAACTTCTTACCGGCTTGATGATACCTCCCCAACTGTTCAGAATCCCGAGCTGGCCGAGCAGTACACCGCCACGGCGTGGGTCAGAACCACGAACTCTGATACCGTGGGTAAGCCAATTAGAGTCGGCCTCACGCAATCGGGTGGGGCCAGCGCGGCCACGACTTCTTACGGCACAAGCCTTAGCCTCACGACCACCTGGCAACAAGTCAGCGTGACCGCCACTATTGACGCGGCTGACCGTACGGCACTCGAGGTATTTGTGGAACAGCTTCAGGCAAGCAGGCGCAATAGTTTTTTGACAGATGAAATATATCTTGCGCTCACGGTGGCCCCCCAGGCACCCGCCAATATCAACCTCGACCAATCGTTAGCACCGGTCGCCGCTACTGCTACCGGGGAGGCCGCGGTCACCTATCAGAATGGCGTGTACAAGTTAACGAATAGTCAGGGAGGTAACATAACTACTCGATATGAAATTGACACCACGCACGCGAATGTTCAGAAAGGGTTGCTCCGCGTGCGCGAAACTCAAGCCAATGCCTACCCCATAGCGTTTGCAGGCACCAGTTACCGCCAAGCCGATGGGTCAATTATTTCCAGCGTGGCGTTATCACAAAGTGCTGCCGTAACCTTCCGCCATAAGGTCTGGCCCAATGGGGTGGTAAGCCTTTACTACACGGACACCTATGAAGGCAAAACCCTTAAAAAGCGCTACGACCTGGAAATCAAGGGCAAAAGCTTGCTCGTGCATGCCTATGCGCAAGACCCCGATCCTGCTCCGACCAGCAATTACGCCGGTTTTATATTTGTCCGCACTGATCAGACCCCCGACCCGGCAGAAACTATTATTCCGTACATGGAATCAATGCCCGTCGTTAAATTCGGCACATCCACGCCGTGGTTTTTGAGCCGGTATGTCGATTATCTTAAGAGCGGTTCCAATACAGCCCTTATTCGCCAGCCTGCCAATCTTTATTCCACTACCTCTCTCTACAGCTCCCTGGACACTCGCTATGTTGCGGGCCAAAACAGCGTTTACCCGGCGTTTGATGAGACCATCTACATTACCGTCAGCCCAGCTATTGATGACACAATGGCAAACGTTCATCGCTCGCCATCGCCTTATCGGGGAGATTTAAGTAATCGCGTGGTGTGGGACGCCTGGAATAAATTCCATGTTCCTGGCGACACGCGTTTCCAGCGAGCCAATACCGTGTTGAGCCAGCTCAACACGTATGGCCTTGAGAATCTGCTCATCACGTTTCATCAATGGCAGAACCTGGGCTACGACTGTGGTTTGCCCACGCATTACCCGGCCAACTCTACTTTCGGCGGGGCGGCGGAACTTATTACTCTTATCAATAACGCCAAGAGCACTGGTCACTTGTTTGGCCTGCATCAGAACTATTTCAACTTTTATATCAATAGTCCCTATTGGAACAACGGCACCAACGTGGCCTTGGATCCCAGTGGAGCCTGGAGAAAAGGGTGGTATAACGCCAACTGCACTGGCGCCGAGCAGTCATACAGTATTGCTGCCGACAAAATGACTTCCTATGCTAACCAGGAGCTGCTCTTGATTCAGGGAGATTATCAACCCAATGCCTCGTTCCACGATATCACCACCTCCACGCCGTTAAATTCACTGCTTGATCACTCGTCCACTAACCCCAACGCCCGCACCTTTAATCAAGTCGCTGCCGCACTAAGTAACCTGAATACCACTGTCCGTTCAGCCTCGGCTGGTCCCTTATCGGGGGAAGGGCGTCAAGCCGCACATGGCAACAGTGACACGTGGCAAGCCGGATTAGTAGACGCTGTCGAGCGAGAAATCGTCGGCCGGGAATTTGCCAAAATCATGCCGGATTATGAACTCAAGGTTGTAAAGCCGCTGATGGCCAACCAAGGCATGGGCTACCATGGCCGCTGGCTAGGGCCGGGGCCAGACCCTGTCACTGATATTCGCCCCTCAACATTCCCCTTTGATAAGTACCGCGCCATGCAGATGGCATTTGCACATACTGGCTTCCTGGGCGACAACACGTTTAACGCCGCCAACATCCCCATGAACGAGTTTTATCGCTACTGGGTCAAAGAATATTACACATTTCGTAACTTGCAGTCGCAGTATCTTTCATCAACGGTGCAGCAAATACTGTATCGAAACTCCGCGGGCTCCTTAGTATCGCTTGGCCAAGCAATTCAAGACAACGTCGATTTTACGCAGTCACAACTGAAGATTGCTTATGCGAATGGACTCACGTTGTACCTCAATCACCATGCGGCTGATACCTGGCAGGTGGAGGTAGGGGGAGAGACGCACTATTTGCCCCCTTACGGGTGGATAGCAGTTAATCCCAGTCTGAACTTTAAGATGTATTCTGCCTTGGTGGATAGCGCCGGCAGCCCTAACCCCGCCGGAACCCGCGCTGATTTTGTCTCCACGCCAGAGTACATTATGGTTGACGGCCGCGGACAGGACATAACTTTCGGCACTGATTTCAACGGCAATCCTCTGGTGTCGGCAAAACTTAAGGTGGTAAAGCCCAACGGGTGGACGCTTACCGAGCAGGCTGACGGTAGCTTGCAGGTTACACCGTAACAGTATGGAAAGATGACATTTATTGATAGTTCTTCTCGCCGCCCTTTACTGGCTCTCTCTAAGGTAGTCCACAGGTACGCCTATTCCCAAAAATAAGACTACATGATACGCTCACATGAACTATAAATATGGTCAGAAACGCAAAAAAGATTATCATCGGTGTGGGGGTGGCAATTGTGCTGGTGGCCATTATTCTAGCGGCCAAATCACAACAGGAAAACAAGAAGTTGCAGGAAGAGGTTGCCAATTTACAGCAACAGGCACAGCAGCAAGGGCCTAATCCGGAAGAGGTGAAGCAATTGGTAGAAGAAGTGGGCAAACTCATTGTATTGCCGGAAGGCGAGGACCCCACGGTGGCGACAATTACCGATAAAGAACGCCTTCAGGATGTGCCGTTCTTTAGCAAGGCCGAGAATGAGGATAAGGTTTTGATCTACGTGAATGCGCGCAAAGCGTTCTTGTACCGGCCGAGCACGCAGAAGATTATTGAAGTAGCGACGCTTAACTTGAACACCGCGGCCCAAAATCTTACCGCCAATGTGGCGTTGCGCAACGGTACCGACATTAGTGGTTTGACCTTGACCCTTGAAGACAGTCTAAAAACAGCTGCCCCAAAGCTCACGATTACTGTCCGAGATAACGCCAAGAGAACTGATTTCAGCCAAACTATTATTATTGATCTCACTGGTAACCGCGGCCAGGATGCCCAAAACTTAGCGGCGCTGCTTAGCGCCAGAGTAGGGGAGTTGCCCGAAGGCGAAGATAGGCCCGAAGGCGCTGACTTTCTGATCTTGATTGGCCGGGACAAAGTAGGCTCTCCCGCGCCAACAGCCTCGCCGGCTGCTTCTCCAACTGCTTCCCCAGCCAGAACCTCGCCGGCTGCTTCCCCGCAATCTTAAAGCTGCGGTGGAATTTTAATACGGCTTACCTAAGGTTATCTTTGTATCCCTGTCTATACATTGGTTAACCAGTGTCTAGACAGGTTAACCTTCTGAGATAGAGATTTCCCGGTAGCCATGGAGCACTTTGGGGTATTGGCGGGTTTTTCAAGGAAGCCTGCGGTAGCCTATTCTCAAGTCGCCCCCACTGCAGTAAAGTTATAAGTATTATGGTGTCTGATGAATTGCCTGATACTACCTTCACCGTCACGGTTGATAATCAATCCGTCATTCATCTGACTTTCTTCAAAATTTCCGAGAAAGCAGCCGAGCATAAAAGCCAGGCTGAAGCTATTCAAGCGATCGTCCATAAGCTGTTACAAAAAAATCCACGGCAACGCTACGACACGGTTGTTGACGCGCGGGCGATACGCCACACCATGTTTCTTGCTATGGACGCTCAAGTAATTTACTTGAATCTTATGAAGCAACCGCAGATTAAGCGTTTAGCCTTTGTGGCCACGGGGCGCTTCTTAAAAATCATGACGTCAGTCTTTACCCAATTTACGGGCAAGGCGGCTTCCGTGAAGTGGTTTGAGGAGATAGATCAAGCCTTAGCCTGGCTCCATCAGAAAGCATAAAAAGCATAAGTCGTGGGGTTATTCCCAATTGGCGCACTATTCATTAATGCGCTATAATGTCCATATATTTCTCCTTCTCTCTCGAGGCTATGGATATTCCTGGTAGCAGCAGACCGACGCGCACTTTCTGGATCAGCATCATTGTTGTCGCCGTTATTATCGTGGCCTTATTGGTCTTTGCTTTTCAGCAAGGCGGACTCTTGCAAGCGCGGCTACTATCTCCCGATAGCACTATCACGACCGAAGAGAGCCCAGTTGATAGCACCTTAGAAGGTGAGTCAGACGAGAGTGGGCTGACTGTTGCCGCTGTTTGTGCTGCTTTCAAGGAGCAGCACATTACTGATTGTGGTAGCCATCACCCTGACCATGATTACGAGTGCCGTACTACAGAAGCCGAGCAGGTGTATAACGATTGCCTTGAGGCAACCGTCATCAGTGAGGAAGTAGCGCCGGAAGTGACACCAGAGATAACTGAAGATTCTATCGGTCCCGTAGATTACAGTCATGAGTATGAGTAAATTGTACCGGGGACTACTTGTTCTTTGTGCGAGTCTACTGTTCTCACCTGCTGTTGCCCTTGCCCAGGGGGAGGGCACCTACCACCAGGGTGTTGAGGTAACACCAACGCACTTTGTTGCCCCTTTTGATAAAATTCCCCGATTCTGCGCCACGCCCACCGTCACCAGTGCCAAGACTGGCGCTTGGTCTAATCCCGCCACCTGGTCAACGAACACGGTGCCCACCACGAGCGATAAGGTGTTAGTCGTGGCCGGCCACACCGTAACGTATGACGTTGTCAGTCCTGCGCGGATTAACTGTATTGAAGTCCAAGGCGAACTCACCTTTGTTAAAGATAAGAATACAGAACTGCACGTCACACATTTAATGATTCACCCCCAAGGCAGCTTCGAGGTTGGCACACCCGCTGCCCCTATTCCGGCAGCCGTCACCGCCCGCATTGTTATTAATAATGAACCGCTGCAAACAGGCACCACCACCGCTCCTGGCATTGACCCCCAGCAGTTTGGCAATGCGTTTATTGCCTTTGGTGAAGTTACCATGCATGGTGCCAGCAAAAATCTTACCTTTGTTCGCCTGGCCCAAGAGCCCAAAGCCGGCGACACCACGCTGACGCTCGCCCAAACGCCGACCGGATGGCAGGCAGGGGATAGACTTGTTCTCCCGGATACCCGGCAACTCTCGACAATTTTAAGTCGTCCTAAGGACCCCAATTCGCGCCTGGATATTGATTATGCCAGCAACCAGCGGGAAGAATTAAGTATTGCCAGTATGAGCGGTGCGGTTATCACCCTGGCCGCTCCCCTTAAGTACGATCACTTGGGTGCTCGTGATGTAGAGGGCACGCTGGAATTTCTGCCGCATGTGGGCAACCTCACCCGCAACGTGAGCATTGCTTCCGAGAGCCCCACCGGTACCCGGGGCCATGTTATGCTGCTCCACCGCGCGGAGGTTGATATTCAGTACGTGCTCTTTAAAGACTTGGGCCGGACCACGGAGCTGCCCCTCAACAATACGACGTTCGATGCAAATAAAAACGTAACCGCTATCGGCACTAACCAGATCGGCCGCTATGTCCTCCACGCGCATCACCTCTACGGTGCGGTTAATCCCGCCAACACGGGCTACCAGTATGTCTTTCAAGGCAACGCACTCGATAGTGGGCGCAAGTGGGGGATGGCTATCCACGACAGCCATTTTGGCTTAGCGAAAGATAACGTTGTCTACAACATGACGGGTTCGGGCATTGTGACGGAAGATGGCTCGGAAACGGCGAATCTTATCGAACGAAACTTCGTGGTCCAATCATCTGGCCCACCCGGCACCAAAAAGAGCTTCAGTCACTTAGATTCAGGCGAAAATGGTGAAGGCTTTTGGATGCGCAGCGGGGCCAACATGCTGCGGGATAATGTGGCCGCCAACCATCGCCACTCGGGCTACATGTTTATGATGACCGGTCTAGGCGCTAATAATCGGCGGCCGCTTGCCCGCGGGGTTGATACGCGGTTCCCGGAACAAACTGAATATCGGGCGGGGCATCGCTTATGGCCAACCTGGGAGTTTGCCGGTAACGAAAGTTACGGCGCGACGCTGACGGGCTACGAAACCTGGAATTTTTCCCCTGACGGTAATGGAAGCGTCATTGGGAGAATGAAAAAATTTGTGGCGTGGCATCATTCGTTAACCGCCATTGATGATGCCTATAGTAACCCTACCTGGGAAGATTTGATTGTCCGGGGAGATCCAGTAGTTAGTCTGCGTGAGGGTGAACGAGGCGCGCGCGGTGTTACCGCCCGCAAAACAGAAGGTTCGGCGACCACTGTTAAAAATGGCAACATCCAAGGGATGCGTGTAGGGTACTTCTTTAAACATCTTATGCCCTCAGGTCATCTAATTGATATTGATGGGCTCTATCTGCGTAATCAAACTAATTTTCAGGTACGGCATTCTTTTGATCATTATTCTCGGGGTACTCCATTTATTATTCGCAATGCCAAGTTTGACAGCTTGCCGGGGCAACCGCTCCATGCCATTGGCTGGAGCTACAATGAGTCACCCTATCAGCAAGGTAATTCTATCTTAGCGAGCTTACGAGTGTTACTCTACAACTACCAGGGAATTGCTGATAACAATTTTGAACTCTTTGGGCCCGAGCAGCATCCTGATCTGGTGCCTACATTTACATATCCGCCACCCACCCGAGTGGCGCTATGCGGCACGGAGATGACCAATCTCGAGTGTTTTAATAAGTACGGATTAACATGGGGTGGCGCCGTGGCTTCGTGTACGGATAACACCACGCATCCGGAAATTGAAGCATTTGCCTGTCCCTTTACTGGCACGGGACGGCCTAAGCCACTCTATCCACCAGCGCCAAAGGTAGTCTTATTATCAGGGAGTCTAGAAGCCAAAGGGACACAATTTACGGCTGTCTATTACACAGTTGGAGATCTCACTGGAGCGAACAGCGTTGGTTTTAAAGTTGACAGTAACCCGCCGACGATTATTGTCAGACGATTTGCCCATAGCTATACTTCCGAAGTTTTATCTGCCGGGCAACATGCGCTTACCACCTACCTCGCACGCACTGACGGGTCAACGATACCCGGTTCGGAAGTAACATATCCAATTACTGTTGGCGGCGGCTCTCCCGGCACCCCCACTCTCCCCACCTCACCCCCCAAACTCACCGTCATTACCCCTGCC
>JBBDZC010000018.1:0-77267 GCA_040900375.1 Candidatus Anderseniibacteriota bacterium
GGCAGGGGTAATGACGGTGAGTTTGGGGGGTGAGGTGGGGAGAGTGGGGGTGCCGCCGACTGATTGAAAAGGAATAAAGAATTCTGTCCCGTATATTTTAGAATTATCCGCCCGTGCTACATGGCCTTTGAGGATGTGCGGTCCTTCAGCAACAGTACTAATGGGTAGACTCACATTGTTAAGATAGTAAGCTCCTTGATTCGGTGCCCCAATTGGTGTTGTTGCCTCTGGTTCCTTATCAATTTGAAGGATTACGTGGTGAGCTTCAAGCACTTTATTAAAGACTCGGTACCAGAAAGTCATGGTGGGGCTACTCACCGTGGAATTCACCACCGACGGGTTAATTTGCCAGCTGAAACCATAGGTGCCTCCCTTACCCAAAAAATCAGTAGTGGCACTCGCAACCTGTGCAGCTAAAGGACATGTAATCCCATTGATTTCGGGGTGACTTGTCTCATCAGTACACGAAGCCACGGCGCCAAATACTGCTGCCCCATATTTATCCCAGCACTGCTGGTTAGTGAAATCCTGATCAGCACAAATCTGCTTGTTTTCATGTGCGGGCAGCTTGAAGTTCGGATGCTGCTCTTTAAAGTACACTTGAAAGTCCTGACCTGGTTCTTTGTTGTAGTCATCAATGAAGATAGTATTAGCCCGCAACACCGCCGGGAAAGTAGTAATCGTGGGATTGAAAGGATGTCCATTAAAGTTAGCGTCAATTGCAATGTAGGGACGGCTACTATTTGATGGCGCGGCAAAAGTGGTTCGTCGTAAAATCATGTGTTGAGCGACAACCTGCACTGACGGAGTGCTCGGCGGGGCAATGAAGACATTGGTAGAATTACGGAGATTAGAATCTTCTACTACTAACGACGCATTGAACTCCGCAATACCAACCTTAGTGTTTTGAATATCCGCGTGTCGTACAATCGAAGGCCTCGCTGACGTGGCCATCTCAAGACCGGTACCCGATTCACGAACAATGAAACCATCTATCAAAGCTTGCGTATCATAAATGCGAGCTACTGAATTGTTAACCCGCCAGGCCCGTAGCTCTTGTATGGCATGAGGACCGGTGTCGGTGATGGTAATGCCCGTCTGAATTCGCCCATAGAGTTCATTGCCTTTAAACTCCACAAAGGGCGTCCCATCTGTCCAGAAGGATACTTGAGTAGTCTCAGTGGGGTTAGCCATGTTCGCCCCACGGATTTTTGGGTAGGTAAAATTGGGCCAGGTCAAACTTGCTTTTCCCCAGGCTGCGTAGCCATGAGCCGTAAATCGCTTCTGCGGATCAAGGCGCGCTCCGCTCGCGGCCACGTTATCACGAAATGTATTATTTGTTCCAGCCATCCAAAAAGGATCACCATCAATGCCATCAAGACCATTCACCCGCGTTTTCTCTCCACCACTAAAATTTAGGGAGAAATTATGGATGAATTCATTATAAGATTCTCGCCCATCCTCTGCTGCAATCCCCGCTCCTTCTCCATCGTGGACCACGTTATCTTGAATGAGAATGTAGTGGGTATTATGTACCGTCATATTCCATTTGGTCGCACCATCAATGGCATTACCAATTACTTTCCCTTGATATCCAGTGTTACTGGAATTACGGGGACCCCATAGATGATGCATGTGAAAGGCGTAGCGGCCAATTTGGTTGGTGCCCACTTTTGTAAGCTGCCCTTGTGCATCAAACGTGGCGTTATCTAAGGCAAAAGCTCGCGTGCGGCCTAAGTCTTTAAACTGGACGTACCGTACATCAAGATTCGCCCGGTGGAGATATATTGTATGACCGCGAACTCCGGCGGGGTTGGCGGAGCGCAGTATAATATTGCGTGTCACGTTGCCCAGATGAGGACAAAGCTTTTCGCCATTAACCAGAGTAGTGATAGTAGTGCCATCACCATCTCGCGCACAGAGATGATCATACTTTAAGGGAGAAGTCATGGTGAGCTGCGTTCCGTTAATAGCCGTGATAATAAAACGCTCATCTTGATCCATCCCTCCATCGCTTTGGCCAACCGTGCGCGTATCCGGCAGCACTACCTCGTCCCCTACCCGCCACCCAGTTGGGGCTTGGTGCAAAGTAAAGGTGGTTTGGCCCGCTTTAGGTTCCTGTCCCAGACGAACAAAAGTGGGATTCTTTACCGCCCCGTGCATAGTAACATTCCCGAAAGCAATCAGCCCGTTACCATACTGCTTAGGGTCAATGCCAGGATTTCCTACCACTCCTGTCTTAAGAGGCGCGTCAGGAAAAACAATCTCTGCCTTTACCGCAGCGGGTATCGGGTTTTGCGCCGTACCAATAGTAAGCGTGCCCGGCGCAGGCATTATCATTAAGTCAGCGACAGTAAGGCGAGTGTTTTTTGTAGTGGAGAAAGCTAGTGTTCCATTAACCTCGATACAATCAAGGGCTGCCTCGCTCTCGACATCATAGGTTACGCTTGTGCCAGCGCCGATTCCTACTTTATCCCCCGTTGTCGGCAGGCGGTTGAGTGACCACGTAGTGGGGTCAGACCAGGCGCCATTCTTGACGCTACTAATTGTCGGGCTGGCACAAAAGCGAGGAATAGTATCAGAGGGTGCTTTTACGTGCGTGGCAGTCACTTCAAGCTCTCCTGGGGTAGTTTGGGCAAAGGTGATGAGAGGGAGAAAGAAGAGCACAGCAATAACTGTAAGGATTCGTACATTATCACGTGGTGGGGGAAGAAAAGTCATATGAACAATAATTTAGAACGTATGGCCCCCGCTGTGGCTTACTGGTTGTGGAGAAACGAGTATCTCTTCCTCTGGCATCAGTAGCTCCGGCGCCGCGACGGCTGTCTGTAAACATGCTTGATAGGCCGCTTCCGCTCCAATAGTGCGACACTCATAATCATGCTCGGCGGGAAATTCACCACAGTGAATAATATGCCCCTGCTTAACTTGCTCACAGTGAGCCTCGGATGCGAGTGTTGATGCGTCTTCACTTGGTGCTGTCGCTACTTCAGATGGTACTACCTCTTCTTCAATAATATTTGGCTGCTCTAGTAGATTATACAGACGAGCCTGTAAAAGCCCGCCTTGGTAGAAAGAAAGCACCACAAAGAGAAGGGCGATTACGGCAACAAACGTTAGGACAACTACGGTGCGCTGGGCCATATCAAGAAGGATGTGAACAGTTCTAGCACTACCAGTGTAGCATAAATTTTTTTATTAAACCATGATTTATTTCTCTGTTTTTCCCCTATTCTATAATCAATCTATTTTGGCTACACTTACTCCATGCATCCGGTGTGGAGCTATCCTTTTAGGCATGCGCGGCTGGGGCGATTTCTCGTCAGTAGTTTGCTCGCTTTTTTATTGTCCTTCTCTCCGATCTTTCCGCTCATTACCTGGTATGGCATTGCCACGACCCTCTCGGTGATTGCGGCTACCTTAGCCCCCACACCCTCTCTCCTCGACGATGCTCGGGATAAACCAACTCCACCATCATCTCTGCCCGTATCCCCTACTCCCTCACCGACGGTCGCCGAGCCACTCACGACGACGGTTGAACACATTTTAACTGAAGTGAGCGAAGCAGTGCCCGCTATCTCACTGGGAGATGAGACTAACGCTCCGGTGCACAGCCAGGTGGTGCTCCCGGAACTACGACAACAAGCCGAGCTGATACACTTACCCGTAACGGTTGTATCTGCCGCCGAGCTCCTCGTGCTCCCGGAACCCGATGTGCCCGCCACGGCCGATCTTACCTTTGCGCTCAAGGTCGAGTTGCCTCGTGAGTTAGTGCGTAGGCAAGGAGCGACAGCAGGAGCGGCCCCAGCGATTGAGGCGGCCGCAGAAGCGGTGCTCGAGACACCACCGCTTGAAGAACTACCGACAGGTAGTGTGCCCCCGAGTGTGGCAGAAATTCTGACACCCAGCCCGAGTCCTTCTCCCTTCGACGATGTTCGGGGTAAACCAAGCCCGACACCCATCTCTTCTTTCACACCCTTGAGTGAACTTGATGGCGAAGCGAATGAATCTTTTCCGGCCGAGCCTTCGCCAGCGCCCTTTGATACTCCTCCTGTACCTTCCCCTTCACCGCTGGTTCGCCTCTGGCAGTTCTTGACGGCACATACCCCGACAGTCTCGGCGGCGCTCTTCCCTCCCGAGGAGGCGCCGGCAACTGCCGTAGCCGTCACGGTGACTGATCCGCTGGGCGAGCCGGTCACTATTATCCCTGTGATCACCGAGGAGGCTGGCCAGGCACTCGTACGCATCCCGCAGGCTCCCACTCAGTTT
Organism: Candidatus Anderseniibacteriota bacterium; assembly: GCA_040900375.1. Taxonomy (GTDB): domain Bacteria; phylum Patescibacteriota; class Andersenbacteria; order UBA10190; family UBA10190; genus JBBDZC01. Next base: position 4,270 of record JBBDZC010000018.1, read on the forward strand.
CGCCCAGGAAAATATCACCTGATGGTGAGCGTGGTTGAAGGCGACCATGTACTCCAAGCCGAGCAAGACTTCACCTGGGGTGTCCTGGCCTTAAATCTCAACCAATCAACGTATGAGCCGGGCGAGACCGCCAGTATTGGTATGGCAGTGTTAGATGATGCAGGGCATACACTCTGCGATGCCGATCTTACCTTGGTCATTACGGCGCCCTCGGGTGCAGTCACGACGCTTTCTACCGCCGAGCAGTCTATCACTACTTCCCCCACCTGCGTTGATCAAAGCGTGACCGATCTGCCCGATTATGCTACCAGCTACACACCGCAAGAGTTGGGCACCTACGCGCTCAAACTCACGGCGGTAACGGCCAACGGCACCCGGGAGATGCAGCAGTTCTTTACAGTTGAGAGTGAGGCTCCCTACATAGTCAGCCGCCAGGGTAGCATGCGTATCTTTCCTTTAGCTGCCTATACTATGAAGGTCACTGTCACGGCCGCGCAAGACTTCCGGGGCAAGCTCACCGAAACTGTCCCCGGGAGCTTTGCTTTATCGGCGGCCACACTAACTAGGTCCGGGACTACCGAGCGCGGTAATTGGTCACTCGACATTCATCCCGATGAGACAACTAAACGCCTTGTCTGGGACAATGTGGAGCTCTCGGCTGGGCAATCGGCGACACTTTCCTACACCTACGACGCGCCGGATATCAGTCCCGAGTTTTATTTATTAGGACCGCTCGAAGTAATCAGCAGCTCCGGCACCGATAACGACACGCCAGTCTGGCTCGAGCCGCGAGCCTGGCAGATAGCCGCCGACATCATCACCAATGGGGCTAATGCGATCGATGCGTTAGGGCAGTATGACGATAATCTTACGACACCAGGGCCGATTTACACCAAAGGGACAGGTCAAGACGCCCCCAATCGGTTGGGGTTGAATGCTCCTTGGTCTGACCCAGCGCTTGATAGTGTGAACAATCGTCTCTTTGTTCCAGACTCCAGTAACAACCGTGTCTTAGTCTACAACCTCAATGCGGATGATACGCTCATTGACCGCATTCCGGATAATGTCTTAGGCCAAGCTAATTTTTATACCAATGCATCCGCCACGACGCAGGCGGGATTGAGCTTTCCTACCGGGCTGGCCTATGACAGTACCAACCAGCGCCTGTTTGTGGTAGATAGTGATAACAGCCGCGTGCTGGTGTTCGATGTGACGGCGATTACCGACGGCGAGAATGCGGTGAATGTATTGGGCCAAGCGAATTTTACTTCAAGCGGGCCAGCCACGACGCAGGCAGGGTTGAACTTCCCCCACAAAGCTGCATATGACAGTACTAATAGCCGGTTATTTGTGGCCGATAGTGGTAACAGCCGCGTGCTCGTGTTCGACGTCACCGCGATTACGAATGGTGAAAATGCGGTGAATATACTAGGGAAAACTAGTTTTACCTCGAGTCTCCCTGCAACCACGCAGTCGGGGATGAGCGATCCTATAGGGGTAGCGTATGACAGTACTAATAGTCGGTTGTTCGTGGCTGAAGAAGGCAACCACCGCGTTACGGTGTTCGATGTGACGGCGATTACTGATGGCGAGAATGCGGTGAATGTATTGGGCCAAGCGAATTTCACGTCGGCGGGCTCTGCCACCACCCAATCCGGGATGACCAGCCCCCGCGGGGTAGCCTACGACAGTACTAATAGTCGGCTGTTTGTGCCTGAAAGGGGCAACCACCGCGTTACGGTGTTCGATGTGACGGCGATTACCGATGGCGAGAATGCGGTAAACGTACTGGGGCAAGCGAATTTCACCTCAAGTTCAAGCGCCACGACGCAGGCGGGGATGAGCAGTCCCCGCGGGGCAGCATACGACGCCACCAACAACCTGTTGTTTGTGACTGCTAGCGGTAACCACCGCATCACCGTCTATGACGTCACCGCGATTACCGATGGCGAGAATGCGGTAGACGCGTTAGGGCAGTATGATAATAGCTTAAGTGCCCCTGCTCCCATCTATACCAAAGGCAGCGCTCACAATGCGCCCAACAGATTAGGCATGAGTGTTACTCAAGGTGGGGTTATCTTCGATAGTACCAACGATCGCCTCTTTGTCTCGGATTCTGGCAACGATCGTGTCTTGGTCTATAACCTTAATGCGAACGACACGCTCATTGACCGCATTCCCGATAACGTGTTGGGTCAAGCAAATTTCTATACGAATACTGGGGCCACGACGCAGGCAGGCCTCAATACCCCTCTTGGCCTAGCCTATGATAGTACCAACCAACGGCTATTCGTGACTGATGCGAGTAATAACCGGGTGGTAATCTATGATGTCACCGCTATTACCGATGGCGAGAATGCCGTCAATGTGTTGGGGCAAGCAAACTTTACCACGGCGACGGCCGCCACCACGCAAGCGGGAATGAGTAGCCCCCGCGGGGTAGCGTACGATAGCGCCAACCAACGATTATTCGTAGGCGATAGCACCAATAATCGTGTAGTGGTATTCGACGTCACCGCGATTACCGATGGCGAGAATGCGGTGAATGTATTGGGCCAAGCGAATTTTACTTCAAGCGGGGCAGCCACGACGCAAGCCGGAATGAACAATCCCCAGGGGTTGGCCTACGATAGTACTAACAGCCGGTTGTTTGTAGCTGACAGTAGTAACAACCGTGTCACGACGTTTGACGTCACCGCGATTACCGATGGCGAGAATGCGGCAAACGTGCTGGGGCAAACAAGCTTTACCGTAAGTACTGCCGCCACCACCCAGGCCGGGATGAGCACCCCCAGCGCGGCGGCTTACGATAGCACCAACAGCCGGTTATTTGTCAGCGCGACCGGCAATGACCGCGTGACGACGTATAATGTCGCGAGTATCACTAATGGCGAGAGTGCCGTGAATGTATTAGGTCAAGCTAATTTTACCTCAAGTGGAGAAGCCACTACTCAAGCGGGAATGGCTGATCCCCATGGGTTAGCCTACGACAGCACCAACAGCCGGTTATATGTAAATGATACTAATAACGATCGGATCATCGTTCATGATGCCGCTGATCCCACGATCACGTGGGACGGCGGGGGTACTGATGGCACCTGTGGCGGTGGCGCCGGGGATGGCAATAAGTGGTCGTGTGCGGCGAACTGGAGCGGGGATGTTGTTCCCACTAGTGCTCATATCGCCACCTTCGATGGCACATCTACTAAAAACGCGACAATTGATGCCAACATTGACGTCTATGGTATTGACATTAATACGGGCTACACCGGGACCATTACCCAGGCCACGGGGGTAACCGTCACGGTTGGTAGCGGAGGCTACGACCAAGCGGCGGGTACCTTTACGGGCAGTAATAGCGCCATTGACATCAATGGTGCCTGGGCGCTCTCGGGGGGGGCGTTTACAAGCACCAGCGGGGCACTCTCCGTCAGCGATGCTTTCACGATCTCGGGCGGGACGTTCACCCATAACTCGGGCACGGTGCAGTTCGATACTACCGCCGCCACGATTACGCCTTCCACCGCGAGCTTCAACAATGTCTCGTTTACCAGCGCCGTAACAAAGACTATTGCTGCCAGCAACACTATAACGATAGTGGGCACGCTCACCCTCACCGACGGCAGCGTGAGCCAAACGACCATTCCGGCCACGGGCTCTATTGCCGCCCAGGGCGACATTACGCAAGCTTCCACGTTTGATGGTGGTACGGGCCGGCTGGAGATTACGGGGACGGCTACCCAGACTTTTACCGGCAATGCCACCACCACGGCGGGGAACCTACCTGACACCGAAATTGACAAGAGCGGCGGCACCCTCACGCTCACCGGCACGATCCGGACTATTGGCCAGGGAGCCGGCGCCTGGACGTACACGACCGGAACACTTGATGCCGGCACAAGCACGGTGGTAATGAATGGCGCAATGACTATCACGGGTTCGCATACGTTGAATAACGTCTCACTGCTGACGTCGGGAACGAGAACAATCGCCAACAACAATACCCTCACCGTCACCGGCACCCTTACGCTCACCGATGGCTCGATCAATCAAACAACCATCCCGGCCACCGGCTCCATCGCTGCTCAAGGAAATATCACGCAGGCGTCAACTTTTGATGGTGGTACGGGCCGGTTAGAGATTACGGGGAGTGCAGCGCAAACCTTCACGGGGAATGCCACGACCTCGGCCGGAAATCTGCCAGACTTGGAGATTGACAAGAGCGCTGAAACGCTCACGCTCACCGGCACCATTCGTACGACTGGCCAGGGAGCTGATGCCTGGACGTACACCACCGGAACATTGGCTGCTGGCACCAGTACGGTGGTGATGGATGGAGCGATGACCATCACGGGTTCGCATACGTTGAATAACGTTTCACTGCTGACGTCGGGAACCCGTACTGTTGCCTCTGGCACCACGCTCACAATCGTAGGCACTCTCACACTCACCGATGGGCAAATCAACACCGGCACCGTTGCCGCCCAGGGCAATATTACGCAAGGCTCTGCGTTTGATGGTGGTACGGGCCGGCTGGAGATTACGGGGACGGCTACCCAGACCTTTACCGGCAATGCCACCACCACGGCGGGTAGTCTATCTCGCGTAGAGATTAACAAAAGCGGCGGAACACTGACACTCGCTGGCACGATTCGCACTAGTGGCCAAGGACCAGATGCCTGGACATACACAGCAGGGACTGTCGCCCCCGGCACGAGCACGGTAGTCTTTGACGGTGGAACAACCGTCACCGGCACGCAGACGTTCAACAACCTGGTAGTCCAAGGTTTCATGACGGTTGCCGACGGTAACACGCTGACGGTGACAGGTACCCTCACGCTCACCAGTGGGACCATTGTTCAAACGACAATTCCGGCCACGGGCTCTATTGCCGCCCAGGGCGACATTACGCAAGCTTCCACGTTTGGTGGTGGTACGGGCCGGCTGGAGATTACGGGAAGTGCGAATCAGACCTTTACCGGCAGTGCCGCCGACTCGACAGGGCTCCTCCCTAACCTCGAAATTGACAAGAGCGGCGGCACCCTCACGTTCACCGGCACGATCCGGACCGCTGTGGATTGGACATACACCGCTGGCACACTCGACGCGACGACGAACGATTCGACGGTTATCTTTGGCGGGGCTTCGACGATCAACATCACTGGCTCGCACACGCTCGACAATGTGACTTTCGGCGACAATTTCCAAGTGATCGTCAATATCGCTGATAACACGACGCTCACCATCGCCGGCACCCTCGCGCACACGAAGGCCCAAATCAATCAAACGACTGTCCCCGCCGCCGGGTCTCTTGCTGCGCAAGGCGATGTGACGGTTGGATCGGCTGCTCCCGGCGGGACTGCCGCCCTTACCTTCTCGGGAGGAAACGCGCAGACTTACACCGATAACGGCGGCACGAAGACGACAGGGACTGTTACTGTCAATAAGACGGCAGGGTCGGCCGTCACTCTCGCCACGGCCATGTCGTATACCGGCACCGGCCAGGATCTCACCATTACCTCCGGCACGCTTGATCTCGCAGGTTTCAACCTCACCATCGCGGATGTCCTCACGGTCAACGGCGGCACCCTTACGGGGGAAACAGGCGCTGTTGATGTGAATGGCAGTGTCGTTTTGTCTTCCGGCACGCTCACCGCCCCCTCGGGCGCCTTCACTGTTGCCGGCGACTTCACCCACAGTAGCGGCACCTTTACCCACAACTCTGGTACCCTCACCCTCGACGGCCCCGACCAAACCCTCGCGGGAGCCACCACCTTTCATAACTTAACCAAGACTGTCGCGACTGCTCGCACCTTAACCTTCCCGACTGGTTCAGCTAACAAGCAGACCATTGTGGGTACGCTGACCCTCCAAGGGGCATCAGGAGCCTTGCTCTCGCTGCGCTCGGCTTCCACCGGCACCCAGTGGCAGTTCGACCCTCAAGGCACCCGCACACTGTCCTTCTTAGACGTACAAGACAGCCACAATACCAATAGTACGAGTATTGCCACGGCGGGCTTTAATATTACTGATAGTGGTAATAACACGGGCTGGTCGTTTAACCCTGAACCACCCTCTAACTTTGCGGGGACGGCCATCTCCGGTACGGCCATCACCTGGACCTGGACGGATAACGCCACGGATGAAACGGGTTTCAAGCTCTTAGACGCGAGCGACACCGTAATTGCCACGATCAACACTGCCAATGCGACTTCCTACACGGAAACCGGCCTCGCGGCTGGTACTGACTACAGTCGCAAACTGATTGCGTTCAATGGTGCTGGAGAATCAGCGGCCACGAGTACAGTGACCGTCACCACGCTGACTTCACCTCCGACTGCCCCTGAACTGCGCTCACCGAGTAATGAAGCACTCTTAAACACCAATCTCCCCACGTTCTCCTGGAACAAGAGCACCGACAATGATGATGGGATGGCGACCTACACTCTCACTCTGGGCAGCCTGGTCCTCTCGGGGATTCCGGCGAGTGGCAGCAGTGCCTCTGACCCAGGGAGTAAAACCCACGTGGCTACCAGCTACACCGCCCAGTACTTTAATGAAAATGATGGCAATCCGGATAATGATTACATTGCCCTGACGCTTAAAGACAGTGAGCGGGCGGATATCCCCCTTACTGACGGGGAACACTCGTGGTTCGTGACGGCGCACGATACGGCGGGGAACACCACCACCAGTGCCAGCCGCAGCTTCACGGTGGATACGCAGGCGCCCACGATTGGCAGTATCAGCTTTAGCCCGCCAGCGTTGTTGAGATCTGGCACCTACCGCTTACAGAGCGGCTCCCTGGCAGTCACCATCCCCCTCACCGATACCCAGGCCCTCCAGGAAGCCACCGTGACCTTTGCCCAGGCCCGCACGCTCTTTGGTCTCATCACCAGCTACACCACCCTCCAGAGTTCGACGTATGCCCTATCAGGGACTGCCCGGACGATCATCTTCGCTCCTCGGGAGGCCCTCACCGCGGGAGAGACGTACCGCATCAACATCACCGTCACTGATACCGCTGGGAACCGCAGGCTCCAGGACCTGACTCTCGTGGTGCTCACCCCCGAAGAGGCAGCCCGCGAGGCCGTTATTGAACTCGATGCCGAGACGACGCCCATTGACATTATTATTGAGAAATTACGGGAGGCCTTACCGGATGCGCCCTTGAGTCTGCCGGATTTACAAGCGTCAGCGCTCCTGCGACGGGATCTGCAGGCCGAGCACTTCACCGCGTTCTGGCAGGGGTTACTAGGTAACCGCCTCATCGCCTGGGTACTCGATCACTTAGGTGGCTTTCCCCGTGCCCTCTTGGCAACTATTGATATCACCCAGAGCTTATGGGAGCGCTTATTGGCCCTCGCCATCCGGATAGCGGTGGCAGCCGGCACCATGATTCGGGATACGAGCCTGGCGCTTGTCCATGGGGTCGTAGCAAGTGTTGATCGCGTCGCGCTCGAAACGACCACTGCCCAACGAATAGTCCGGCTACAGACGGCCCGCGGGCTAGCACAGCTCGGCGCTCTCCTCGCCCAGCTGACGCCGACTCTTGGCGAACCGCTGCAGCAGGTGGGAGAAAGTTTAGCGCTGTCGCCGGATATAGGGATGGAGTATCGGGAGGAGCGCTTAACGACCCAGGCGCAGGTGAGTCGGATTAATACGCAATTACAGGCGGTGGGAAGCTTCTTCCGCGCCGGGTGGGAGACGGGTAGGGAGACGCGGGTGCGGACGGGACTCAAGAATCGGCAGGAATTGACACAAGGAACAGAACGGTTGCTGGGGCCGGTGGGGAGGTTGACAAAAACTCTGGCTCTTAAAACCCGAGCGACATACGAACTATGGCTGGATACTACCCCCACACATATTAGTAATGTCCGCGTGACCAAACTCACACCGACGAGCGCGACCCTGGAATGGGATACTAACCACCTCGTCCGTTCCACTAAAGTTAACTACGGCACGACCACTAATTATAATCAGGAAGTTATTATCGATGCTCTCGCTGATCACCATCGGGTCACTATCGCTAATCTTTTGCCTCGTACCACCTACTACTTTGAAGTTACTAATCAAGGCAGTAGAAACTATGTCTTCGACGCCTACTATACCTTAACCACACCCGCGCAGGATGAGCCAAGTCCACCGACGCCGCTGGCACCACAAGACGCCGTCGTTACTGCCAGCGAGCCGGTATCGGTCTATGGTGAACCTGTGCCGACAGCCACCATAATTACAACACTATCTCCCGGCACTCGCCTGCGCGCACTCAATGAGCAGTTGGGGTGGATCTCGGTACTATTGCCCAGTGGCCAAGAAGGCTGGCTGCAAGCGGATTATATTCAGTTGCAACTTCATGAGGGGGTGTCGGCTCAGTCTAACCACGATACTCTGTAGCCCTAGTAAACGATTATTAGTTACCTGTTGTGGTGAAGATAGGTATACTGGAAAGCTATGGGCGATTTTACCCACCTCCATGTTCATTCTCACTATTCCCTACTCGATGGTTTAGGTAAGATTCGGCCCATGCTGGAACGGGCCAAGGAACTCGGCATGGATTCTATGGCCTTGACTGATCATGGCGCGATGTACGGCGTGATTGAGTTTATGCAAACAGCCAAAGAACTTGGCATTAAGCCAATCATCGGTGTGGAAACCTACCTGGCGCCGAAGGGACATACGAAAAAGCGCGGCAAAATAGATAGCAACCCGCGGCACCTGACGCTCTTGGCACAGAATCTCCAGGGTTATAAAAACATGATCAAGCTGGTGACGACTGCCCACCTACATGGCTACTACTATCGGCCGCGGATTGATTATGATTTACTCGAGCAACATAGCGAGGGCTTACTAGTGCTCTCGGGATGCTTGAATGGTGACATTGCTCATGCTATTGCAGAAAAGCGCGACGATGACGCGCGGCAGCTTATTGCCTGGCATATTAATATTTTTGGCAAAGAGCGTTTTTACCTGGAAGTGCAGGACCACCCCAGCCTCAAGGAACAGCAGATACTCAATGAAGCGTTGATCAACTACAGCCGCGAGTATGATCTACACTTAGTGGCGACGGCTGATTCGCACTACATTCATGCGGATGACGCGGAAGCCCAGGATGTTTTAATCTGTGTGCAGACAGGTAAACAAGTTCAGGACAAAGACCGGCTCTGTATGCTGGGAGAAGACTTCTCCTTAAAATCACCGGCAGACTTAAAAGAAGCATGGAAAGAATACCCGGATGCGATTGAGAGCACACAGCGAATTGCCGAGTTATGCCAGGTTGATCTCGAATTTGGGGTTAATCATTTACCCCACTACCCTGTTCCGGCGGGCCAAACACCTGATGATGTGCTCAAGACTCTTTGCGTACAGGGCCTCGCCACGCGTTACCACAAGGAGCCGCCGGCGGGCGCTCCGGCCAGGCTTGACTATGAATTAGAAGTGATTAAGAAGACAGGCTTTGCTTCTTACTTTTTAATCGTGGCTGACTTTGTTAATGAGGCCAAGCGCCGCGGCATTCTTGTCGGACCCGGACGAGGGAGTGCGGCTGGCAGTATTGTCTCGTATCTCACTAATATTACGAACATTGATCCGCTGCACTACAATTTACTCTTTGAGCGATTCTTAAACCCCGAGCGGGTCTCCATGCCAGATATTGACCTCGATTTTGCCGATGACCGCCGCGATGAAGTGATTGCCTATGTCCGGGAAAAATATGGCCAGGAACATGTCGCCCAAATTATTACCTTCGGGACCATGGCCGCGCGCGCGGCCGTGCGTGATGCGGGACGGGCTTTGGGTTTTCCCTACTCGTTTTGTGATCGCATCGCTAAAGCCATCCCGCTCATGACAAACTTTGCCGAGGCCTTAGAGGAATCAAGTGAGTTGCGCGAGATTTATAATGGAGATCCGCAAGCCAAGAAGCTTATTGATACTGCCCGTAAGCTTGAGGGAGTATGCCGCCACGCTTCGACCCACGCGGCAGGTGTGGTCATTACCCAAGAACCACTCACGGATCACGTGCCGCTGCAACTAGCGAGCACGAGCAGTGGTACGCAAGATACTGTGACGCAATACGCGATGGGTGCAGTGGAAGCTCTGGGACTGCTTAAGATGGACTTCCTGGGTCTTAAGAATTTGACCATCATTCAAAATACACTTAGCCGCATCCGGACTCGTTTCAATACCGAGGTGGATATTGATCATCTACCGCTCGCTGATCAAAAAACCTACCAGTTACTCCAAGAAGGCAAATCCACGGGTGTTTTTCAGCTTGAGTCTTCGGGGATGAAGCGCTATCTCAAAGAACTCAAACCGACGGAATTTGAAGATATTATTTCCATGGTGGCGCTCTATCGGCCGGGACCCATGGATTCTATTCCTGATTTTATTGCGGCCAAACATGGTCAGAAGAAAATTACCTACCTCCATCCCCTGTTAGAGCCCATTTTAGAAAAAACCTATGGGGTGATCGTGACGCAAGATCAGGTGCTGCAAATCGCGCGAGAGTTGGCGGGCTTTACCTACGCGGAAGCCGATATTCTCCGCAAAGCTGTGGGCAAGAAGATTAAGATCTTACTTGATGAGCAACGAGAAAAGTTTATCAAGGGCGCTATCACTGCCAAAAAAATTGATAAAAAAACTGCCAGGCAAGTATGGGACTTTATTGAGCCTTTTGCGCGATATGGCTTTAATCGAGCTCATGCCGCCTGCTACGCCATGATCGCCTTTCAAACAGCATATTTAAAAGCTCACTACCCGGCAGAATTTATGGCGGCTCTCTTAACCAGCGATGAGGGTAACATTGACCGCGCCGCGATTGAAGTGGCGGAAGCAATTAGCATGGGACTAAAAATACTGCCGCCCGATATTAATGAGAGCGGTCAGAATTTCACGGTCGTGCAAACTGCGGAAGGCGCTGAGGCGATTCGTTTTGGGTTGGGCGCCATTAAAAATGTTGGTCACAACATTGTCTCGGCGCTTATCGCGGAGCGTGATAAGGCTGGTGAATTCAAAGACCTGGCCGATGTTTTTAGTCGGATTGACTCTAAAGATTTTAATAAGAAGTCCGTCGAAAGTTTAGCCCAAGCCGGGGCGTTTGACTGTGTGGCAGAGCGTAACGAAGTCTTGCACAACATGGAAAAATTACTCTTGTTCAACCGCACGCTCCACAGTAAAAAAGATTTGGGGCAAAAAGGCCTCTTTGCAGGAGCACTGGCCAATGCCGCGCCGCCTCGCTTACAACTCGATTCCTTCTCCCCCGCTACGCAAGCAGAGCGACTGCAATGGGAAAAAGAGTTGCTGGGCATGTATGTGTCAGCGCATCCGTTAAGCGAATTCCATAATCAGCTGCAAAAGATTACTGTTCCCTTAAGTGATTTGACCGATTACCATGCCCAGCAAGCGGTGCGCGTGGCCGGAGTGATTACCCGAATCAATAAAATTATCACCAAAAGCCAAAAGCCAATGTTGTTTGTCACTCTCGAGGATATGACAAGCAAAGCAGAGGTGCTCGTATTTCCTAAGCTGCTCGCACAAACATCTAACTTTTGGACGGATGGCGGGGTCATTATTTGTGAAGGAAAGATGAGCGATAAAGAAGGCGAGGTTAAAATCCTGGCTGATAAAGTCTGGGGGCTTACGCCCGATGTGATTGCCACGTTTACTAAGGCACCCATCCCACAAGAATCCCAGCGCTCGTTGGCTTCACTCACGGCCGCCCGGACAATCTTAATCCAACTCCCGCCGCAGACGACAAGTGAGCTGCTGCACCAATTGCGAGAACTCCTCGCTCAATATCACCATGCAGATGGAGTGCCCGTAGAGCTCCTTATCCCCCGCCAAGCCAGTGTAGTCCGAGTGCAAACATCATTTCGTCTCCAGCGAGATGAAGCTGTCACAAATCTAATCAAAGGCCTCATGGGCAGCCGCGCCGTTCGCTATCAGTGAGGCAAGTTGGTCCGCTCAACGCGTCACCCGCTGTTAATTTATACTCCCGACTACAATTTCTGTGGCCTCGGGACGAGCGGGAACACTCTTCACCCAAAAAGGTGAGAATTGCACTTCCACTGACTCAACGCTCGGAAACTGTTGAAAATACTCTTGCACCTCGGCGGCACTCCGACCGGCAAGGTTATCAGCGGAAAATAATGCTGGCCCCGCCTTACTGGCAAAGACGCCCGTTAGTGTTCCTTTAACACGCGCTTCTCCCCGGGTAAAATCACTGCGCGTAATACTGACAGTAAATGATTCGGGTTTATACGACATAAATTCTTCATCGGGTTTTGGGGCCGAGCGCAGGGCGAGAAGAGTTAAACTCAACAGGTCGTTGTCATCAGGAAAAAAGCCGCGGGCTTTGATTTTTTTCTGCACAGTAAATTCAGTTGTTTTACTGCCGGCGGCGGCGGAAACACTCTCCTCCACTGTGGTCATAGTGACTAAATCTGGTCGGGTAAGCGCCCCCCCGGCCGCCGCCGTGAGTTCGCCCTCAATCCGCCCACGCGCTTGTTTATCAACTTCTTCTTTGGCTCTGCTTATTTCTTCTTCGGTGAGCGGTGTCTCACCACTGACCCCACCACTGAAAGTAGTAGAGCTCTCGGCATAGACGACCTTTTGCGCACTAGCGGGTAGCTTATCAATGATAAAGGTGCCGGGTGTGACGTTGCCGGGCAGTCCTTTTTCTTTCGCGGTCACGGCAACTGATACTTCCCCCAAGGGCGGAACAACCACAGCAGCATCAGTGAGAAAAAAGATGCCGGTGCCTTCGTGGCGTAAATGGGACTTTGGCAGCAGCCGCTGTTCTTCTGCCTGCTTATTAATTATTTTCACTGTGCCCCGCGCTAAGTCTTCAAATGTCTTTTGGCCCTCGCGCTTAAAAGTCTTAGTTTCCGTGACTTCCTTCTCCAGTAATTTGGCCGGCAAGATATAGCGGACAAAATCAGGTTCGTGACTAGTTTGCGACAAGGTAATTTCTTGCGTTACTTCCCGTTCATAGGTAGCGGGACGAACAATGATTGTTGCTTGCGGTAGGCGGGTATACGCCATACTAGCAAAAATCAGGCCAAGCAAAATTCCCGCGCTGGCGACTAGCGCCCGGCGAGGTATAGCAACGTGTGCAGGCATACCCCGTAGAGCTACCTCGATGCGTCCCGTTTGGACGGCATGGCAGCAAGTGAGAGTGGTGGCTGACGAGTAAGGCTGTTGGTTATTGTATCCATGGGTTTACACTACGAGCGCGTGATCGAGGTGATTCTACGGGGCATACCCCGTAGAGCTACCTCGATGCGTCCCGCTTAGACGGGACGGCAGCAAGGAAAAGCTGTGGTTTACCCATACGGCTGGTGGGAAGGTAGACATGGACTTTTTAGGACGAATGGGTGATCGAGGTGATTCTACGGGGCATAAATACACTATTTGAGTATTCAGTTACCATACCAATCTACCCAAGATAAGACAAGGAGCCCCCACAGCGTGACTAGCTTGCCTGTGTTACCATACAGGGGTTATGCGAAAAAAAATCTCGCCCGATCTTGATCTTGCAACCATGCGCCATACGGCCGCCCACGTCTTGGCCGCCGCTTCTACTAAGTTGCGTCCAGAAACAAAGCTAGGGGTTGGACCAGCGATTGATGACGGTTTTTATCATGATCTTGAAGTTAATCCTAACTACACCGAGGAAGATTTAGCTGTATTGCAGGCGAAAATGGAAGAAATTAAAGAGATGGACTTGCCAATTACCCAGCGCGAGGTAAGCCGCGCCGAGGCTCGTGAGCTGTTTGCGCACGATCCTTATAAACTAGAGCTAATTGAGGAAGTGGCAGGTGAGACAGTCGGTGTATCGGATATGGGAGAAGGCTTCTTCATCACGCTCTGCAAGGGTGGCCATGTATCTTCAACCGGTCAGATTGGGGCTTTTAAGCTCACGCGTCTGGCCGGAGTTTATTGGAAGGGAGATACTACCCGGCCACAGCTGCAACGGATTTATGGCCTGGCCTTCCCGACACCGGCCGAGCTGGAAGCGCATCTGACCTTGCTGGCAGAGGCGAAAAAACGTGACCACCGCAAACTAGGCCGAGAGTTGGATCTCTTTACCTTCTCCCCGCTTGTCGGACCGGGGCTGCCGCTCTTTACACCTCGCGGCACCATTATCCGCCGCGAACTGGAGACCTTTCTGCAGTCGCTGCAGGAACCGCACGGCTATCAACGAGTTATTATTCCCCATATTACTAAAGCAGATCTGTATAAAACCTCGGGGCACTGGGAAAAATTCCAAGCCGATCTTTTTCACGTGCAGGGCCAGAGTGAAGAGTCGCTGGTGCTTAAGCCAATGAATTGCCCCCACCATACCCAGATTTATGCGGCGCGGCCGCGCAGCTACCGCGATCTGCCGCTCCGTTTGTCAGAAGTTACCACGGTGTATCGTGATGAGCAGGCGGGCGAGCTGCAAGGCCTAACCCGCGTGCGATCCATCACCCAAGATGATGCTCATGTGTTTTGTCGCAGCGATCAAATTGCGGCGGAGGCGGTTATTATCATGCAAATTGTAGAAGAGTTTTATGCCGTGTTTGATTTCACGCTGCGCGTTCGTCTCTCGTTGCGCGACCCCGCTAAACCTGATAAGTACTTGGGTTCAGAGGCTACCTGGCAACAGGCAGAAGCAAGCTTACGCACCCTACTCGAAGAGAAAAAGGTAGAATTTGTGGAGCAAAAGGGCGAGGCGGCTTTTTATGGGCCGAAGATTGATTTTATTGCTCGTGATTCCCTTGGCCGAGACTGGCAACTAGCCACGATCCAGCTTGACTTTAATATGCCGGTGCGTTTTGCCCTCACCTACACTGACACTACTGGCCAGGAACAGACGCCAGTGATGATTCACCGAGCAATCTTAGGTTCATTTGAACGCTTCATGGCAATTCTACTGGAACACTACGCTGGTACCCTCCCCCTCTGGTTGGCACCAACCCAGGTGGCACTTTTACCCATCGCCGACGCCCAGCACGAATATGCCCGCCAAGTCGCTCAAGAACTGGCAGGCAGTGGCTTACGAGTCGAAACCGATGAACGGGCGATCAGTTTGGCCAAGAAAATTCGGGAAGCGCAACAAAAAAAGGTACCCGTGATGCTCATTATGGGTAAAAAAGAATTAGCTGATACGACTATCGCGGTGCGTTTACTAAACCAGGGTGATCAAGGCCAAGCCTCCTTGCCCGAGCTGATACACGAACTTACCCAAAAAATTCGTGAGCGGAAGTGACGGCGGCTAGAAATTTAAGGGAATGGCCGGCGAGGCCGCGGGAGTAGATTCATCACTCGTACCCGCCACGTCAGCCTCGGGCGCTATCTCCTCCGACAAATCCCTGCCTTGGGCTTGGAGGGACTCGGTAATGAGAGCAAACTGTTCTTGAATTACCGCGTAGTGATCACGTTTACTTTCTAGTTCCTGGAGAACCGTTTGCACGGCGGCTCGTGCCTCACGCACTGGAGTGCGCATGGCAACTAATAGCTCTACCGGCATAACCTCCAGCTGCTGTTGCATTTGCTTGGCACTGTCATCTAACAGCCGGGCCCGCCCGAGCAGCTCCTGGGCGGGGGGGTTTTCCGAGTCTAATAGCTGCTGCAAAGCCTCGGCATCCTCTTTAACGTACATGACTGCAATTTTCATCCGCTCTTCTTCGTCTCTGATAATGAAGCGTTCCGCCTCGCGTTTCCACTCGGTCGCTTGCAGCTTGAGCCGGGCCAGGGTTTCGGGTTGGCGGGCTAGGTTAAGAAGTGCTGTCGGGGCCCCCGCTAGACGTTCGGGGTGAACGGCTACCTCCAGCACTCCTGTGGCTATCGCGGCCGCGACGAGTAGGCCGAAGATAATGATCATTTTAACCATAGGGAAAGTATACCTGATCAGGAGTCAGGCTGCTTATTGCGCAACTAATAGCCTTACCGTAGGATTCTTGAGATGGCTAAGATATATACTAAGACTGGTGATAGCGGGGAAACAGGCCTGATTGGCGGCAAGCGAATACCCAAAAACCATGTACGCGTCGAAGCGTATGGCACAGTGGATGAAGCTAATGCACTCATTGGTGTAGTCCTGTCCCGCCTAGATGATTTTACTCATCGCGCCGAACTCGAGACTATCCAAGGCATGTTATTTGAGATCGGGGCAGTCTTGGCTGACTCGCGAGAAAGCCGCACTCGGCCCAATGATAGCGACGTGTTTCGTCTGGAGGGGTTGATTGATGAGTTAACTACCACGTTACCGCCACAAATAACGTTCATTTTACCGGGCGGAACTAACCTGGCGGCGATTTTGCACTTAGCCCGAACGGTGGTACGGCGGGCAGAGCGGCGGGTTATTACCGTGAGCCAAGGAGAGGATATCTCACCCACCGTAATTAAATATCTCAACCGTCTATCTGATTATCTGCACACGCTGGCCCGCTTCATTAACCACGAACATGGCGTCTACGAGAAACCTTGGCAGTCTTTGAGCAAATAAATTGAGTACTTATGCCTGCTGCACAACCGCCGCGCCTTCTGGCCGTGGTTGGTCCCACCGCCTCCGGAAAAACAGCGCTCGGACTCAACCTGGCCCAGCACTACCAGGGAGCGGTTATTTCAGCCGATTCTCGCCAGGTATATGCGGGGATGAATATTGGGACCGCTAAATCGCCACAAGCTTGGGCCCACGAGGCTCATAGTCCGCAGCAAGCCGATATTGTGGAGGGCATCCCTCACTATCTTTTTAATGTCTGCGCACCTGACACTCGGTACACGCTGGCGACGTGGAAAGCAGATGCGACCCATGTCATTGATAGACTCCACGCTGCGCAGATTCCTGCCCTCCTTGTCGGGGGAACCATGCTCTACATTGATAGTGTCATGTTTGGGTATGAGCTCCCCCCGGTTCCTCCTAATGACCACTTTCGCCAGACGCTTATAGCTCAAGACACCGATGCTCTCTATCGTGAGTTACTGACGCGTGATCCGGCAGCAACCTTCGTTGAACCTCACAATAAACGGCGCATTATCCGGGCGCTGGAAGTGATGGAAGCCACGGGCAAACCGTTCTCGCAACTGCGGCGACAGCGAGTGCCTCCCTCCCCTGATTGCTGGCTGGGCCTGTTTCCGGGATGGGAGCAACTGCGAGATAATGTCACCCGTCGGGTAGAAGAGATGCTTGACGCTGGGCTGGTGGAGGAAGTGGCGAGATTGGTTGAATACTACGGTGAAGCCTTACCACTACTGCAAACGCTGAATTATAAACAAGGATTAGCCTTGCTGCAGGGTCAGATTTCCCGCGAGGCGGCCGCCATGAGCATGATCGCCGCCACAATGCGGTACGCCCATCGGCAAATGTCCTGGTGGAAAAATAACAAACAGATTCACTGGCTGACGGGAATAGAAGCTCTGCATCTCAAGTCGCTTGATTAAACTTTTCTACGTATACTCATATTTCGATATATCGAAATATAGTAATAATATGTTAAACAGCAGGCAGGTTCATGTTTCTTGCAGGCGTTGCTTGAGCAGCATGGTAATTACCGCTGGGTTAGCGATACCTTTCGATTTAGCCATAACTTGACCCATCAGAAACTGCACTGCAGTTTCTTTGCCGCCTTTAATCTTAGCGACAACCTCGGGATTGGCCGCGATCACTTCATCCACGTATTGCTGTAGTTGTGAAATATCACTTTCCTGGGCTAAACCGAGTTGGGCAATAAGCGGGTCAGGGTCCCCGCCTGTTTCTTGCATTTTTTGCAAGAGCGGAGTCAGCGAAGTGCGATTAACTTTACCCTGTTCGACTAAGATCACCAGCTCGGCAAAATTCTCGGCGGTAATTTTCAGATCTTTTTCCGTGAGCTCATTAACTGCCATGAGATCCCGAATCTGACGCATAATGATATTAGCGGCGAGCTGCACTAACTGGGGTAAAGGACCGGGAAAATCGGCTCTTTCTTTGGCCTGTTGCTGTAGTTCCGAGACGGTATTTTCGAAGAAATGAGATAACAAAGGCTGCGCGACCAAGAGCGAGGCAGTCTGGGGACTGACTGCCAGGTCACGAGTGAATCGCTCTCGCCGAGCGGCGGGCAATTCCGGCAAGCTCCGACGGACGCGCTGAAGCTCTTCTTTATTAAAGATAAAAGGAGGGATATCAGGTTCAGGAAAATAGCGGTAATCAGCCGCTGCTTCTTTCGTGCGCTGGGCAGTGGTAACGCCTGTCTTGGCATTGAAGCCACGTGTGCCCGGCTCCGGCGGCAGTTTGCCTTTCTGCCAGAGTTTTGTCTGGCGCTCGATTTCATAGTTCAAGGCGCGCTCGACATTGCGGAAGGAGTTAAGGTTTTTAACTTCCGTCTTGGGATAAAGCTTAGTACTGCCTACCTCACGCAGGGAAATGTTAGCGTCGCAGCGCAGCTGGCCCTTCTCCATATCGGCATCGGCAATATCCAAGGCCCGCATGAGAAGCTGTAGTTCTTGCAAGAAAACTTTAGCGACAGCAGGGGTCGTAATGTCTGGTTCAGTGACAATTTCCATGAGCGGCGTGCCCGCTCGATTAAAATCAATCAAGGTATAGTCAGCGGCGGCAGGATGGATATTTTTTGCTGCATCTTCTTCTAAGTGGATGCGCGTAATCCCCACCGTGTGCGCCTGCTCACCAACAGTAATAGTCAGTGAACCCGGACCGCAGAATGGCTCATCGTACTGACTAATTTGGTAACCCTTTGGTAAATCAGGGTAAAAATAACTTTTGCGATCAAATTTACTTTTAGTAGCCAGCACACAGTTTAAAGCCGCCCCCGCTTTCAGTGTCCAGTCAATTGCTGTGGCATTGGGCACAGGCAGCGTTCCTGGATATCCCAGACAGATCGGGCAAATGGCAGAGTTGGGTGGAGCAGCGCCTAAGATATTAGGGCAAGAACAAAACATCTTACTTTTTGTTTTGAGCTGCACATGAATTTCCAGGCCAATGACAGGTTCAAGCGGCGCAGAATGAGAAATTTTCTTACGGGGCATATGCAAAAAGCCTAGCCAATATCAGCGTGAAGAGCAATTACTTACGGACGGCGGGCGTCGCCCGCAGCAACGACAGAGCATCACCGACCATGTAGAGCGAGCCGGTAATGAGCATCATGCTGTCAGGTTTTATCAGCTTGCGGCCCACGGCTAGGGCGTGGGCAAGGGCAGGAATTTCCTGAACATGGGGGTGATGCGCTCGCAAAGCGCGAGCGACTACGCTGGTATCTTCCGGCTCATAACTACCTTGGGTAACGATTACCTGATCAAACAAAGGGGCAATATCTGTTTCCAGGCCTAACTGCTTGCCCTTCTTCTGGGCTACAATGAGAACATCAGGGTGCGGCAGCGGCATAGTTTTTAAGAAAGCGGCTAGTGCCTGCACGCCATCATTATTGTGCGCTCCGTCTACCAAAATAAAGGGCTTACGGGAGACAATATCGAGCCGGCCTTCCCACACTGCCTGGCTTAGGCCGCGGGTCAGATGAGTGGGAGTGAGGACAAAGCCCTGGTCACGCAAGAGATGTAGCGTAAGCAACGCGGTGCAGGCATTGGTAATTTGGTGCTGACCCAAAAGCTTGATAAAGAACGTGTCGGTGATGGTCCCGGTAGTTGTAAATGTTTGTCCAGCTAACGAGGCGTGCGACTCTTTGACCGTAAGATGTTCGCCCACAGAATAGAAAGGTGCTTGTTGCTGCTGGCAGACGCCGGCAAAGTATTGCAGCAGTGCTGGTTGTGTCTCGGCAGTCACTACCGGTTGCCCCCTTTTAATAATCCCGGCTTTATTAGCAGCAATCGCCGCCTTATCCTCGCCAATCTCGGGCACATGGTCCAGGCCGATATTGGTAATAACAGCAACCAGCGGCGTAATGACATTGGTTGCATCAAGTGCTCCGCCCATGCCAACTTCAATAATGGCAATATCAACGCGGGCGCGGGCAAACTGTAAGAAAGTCAGAGCGGTCGTAAACTCAAAAAAAGTTATGGTTAGGTCGTAAGCGGCAATTTGAGAACGAACATGGGCGATTAAAGCAATTAACGCTTCATCGGTAATCGCTTGACCGTCGACCCGGATGCGTTCATTGAACTGGTAGAGATGCGGGCTGGTATACAGACCGACTTTATAGCCAGCAGCGCGCAAGGTTGATTCTAAGAAACTGGCAGTACTGCCTTTTCCGTTGGTGCCAGTTATATGGACACTGGGAAAAGAGGTCTGGGGATTGCCGAGGATAGCGCACAGCTTAGTCATGACCTCGAGGCCCAGCTTAATGCCGAAACGCTCGAGGTCGTAAATGTACGCTAGCTGTTCATTGAGAGGGGCGGCTTGTGGCATTTACAGGAATTATCAACTGTGAAACGATTATTAATAAGACATATTATTCTCACATAGAAACAGTATTTTATGAAATACCCTCTCCCCCGCGACAGTTTTGCCCCGCCCTTTGCGCCAGATGCTTATACCCCTGCAGAAAAGTGGCAACTGGTCCCCTTTTTTTCTAATCTTGATCAGTCAGTATATGCGCCGCTCATTTTTTCCCCGGAAGTTATCGGCGCTTTATGTTCCCGCGCCAGCCGCGCCGAAGATGACTTGAGGACCATATTCTTGCGTGAATATGTGGCACCGTTTCTCGAGCCCGAGACAGCTGCTACCGAAGCGGCTGCTCATCATGGTAAAAGCCTCAAGGAATTCATTAATTTTCTCCAGGCTTACCCCATTGAGGAAATTTTTTCCAATCCGCGGGCACGGTCATTCTACGCCAAGTGGCTGGCTCAATATGGTGATGATTCGATCGCCCAGATGGCGGGTATGCATCTCGTTTTTGCCTCGCTCTCGCAAGTTGCGATTAAACATTTCGAAGATCAACGAATTGGCTTAGCCCCGATTGAAAAATCGACGCGCTATGTTGATTACTCAACTAAAATCAATGGCCGTTGGCGCTACTATACTGATCCCACTCTCCGAGAATTAGGCTTGGAGCAAGCGTATGAGACCGCCATGGATGGTTTGTTTACAACCTACGGACAGCTCCTGCCCCGGCTCATAAGGTGGCTAAGTGAACGCTTCCCGGAGGAAAAACGGTCAGTGGTGGAAAAGAAGGCTTTTGATGTCTTGCGGGGCTTGCTACCAACCTCGACCCTTTCTCAAGTGGCCTTTTTCGGCAATGGCCAAGCTTACGAATATCTTGTCAGCCGCTCGGGACACCATCCCTTGGGAGAAATCCGCTGGGCTAGCGAACGTGCATATGAAGAACTGTATAAAGTTGCCCCTTCATTCTTACGCCGCATTAAAGATCCTGAGAGTCAAGCACTCGTCAACTCATACCAAGAATATTTAAGCGGCAAGGGCGAGCGCTTGCGGCCTTTGGTGGATAGATTTACGGCTGCCCACCAAAAAGTAGCGCAGCAAACAAAGGAAGAGACTTCAGTTAAGCTCTTAGAGTACGACCTGGAGGGCGAAGCAAAAGTGATTACCGGCATGCTTTATGCTGCCCCGAATAATCATGCCAGTTGGTCGGATATATTTTCTCGAGTACGCGCGCTTAACGAGAGTGAGCGGCAGGTAGTCCTGAATGCTTACTTTATCGGCCGCACGCAACGTTGGCAAAAGGTTGGGCGCGCCCTCGAAAATATCTTTGTCCGCTTTGAAATCATGATGAATATTGGTGCCTGGCGTGATTTACACCGTCATCGCATGCTCACCCAGCAACGGCAGTACTTTTCCTGTATGCATGGATATGACGTGCCGCCAGAGCTGATGAGCGCGGGCCTAGCGGATGAGTTTACAGAGGCAATAGAACGGGTGGAGCGCGTGCATCAACACATCGCCGAATACGACCTGGACCTGGCCCAGTATGCGGTGACCATGGCCCACCGGGTACGATTCATGCAGTGGACTAACTTGCGGGAATGTTTCTGGGAGATTGAGTTACGCACGATTCCCGAGGGGCATCCGGACTACCGGAGAATCGAGCAAGAGAAATTTCGTTTGCTCCAGAAAGTTTATCCCCTGCTGGCAGAGCGCATGCATGTCAATTTAGACGAGTATAACTTTGCCCGCCGCGGTCAGGAAGAAAAAATCCAGGCTAAGCTCAAAGAGTTGACCAAGGTTAACGCCTGATTCACCTGGCAGTCTTTAGTAACCCAAGAAGTACGTCACCAGCAGCGCGACCTAGTAGTTTTTCCCGGGAGCAGCTATAAAGAAATGATGTCCCGAGCCCTCAAAAAAACTGATCTGCGTGTTTGGCGTATTCTCCAGCAAGAACAAGCGCGGCAGCAAGATAAATTATCTCTCATCCCTTCGGAAAACTTTTTTTCGCCGGCCGTGCGCGAGGCCGTGGGCTCGGTGTTTATGCACAAATACGCGGAAGGCAATGTGGGCCAGCGCTACTATGAGGGCAACCAATTGGTAGATGAGCTGGAGTCGCTGGCGCAGGCGCGGGCGAAAAAGGTTTTTAAGTTGCCCCGCGACTGGGAGGTTAATGTGCAAGCCCTATCGGGCAGTAACGCTAATCTGGCTGTTTACCTGGCGCTCTTAAAATTCGGCGACACCATGATGGGTATGTATCTGCCGGATGGCGGGCATTTATCTCACGGCTGGTCATATGAGCCTCACCAACAACAAGATCCAACCAACTTGGCGTATCTAGGCGGTCGGCGCAAAGTCAACATTTCCTCGCGGATCTTCACCACGATTCAATACAAAACTAACCCGAAGACCCAGCGCTTCGATTATCAAGAAATTGAGAAAATTGCAAAACGCTACAAGCCGCG
Source organism: Candidatus Anderseniibacteriota bacterium (assembly GCA_040900375.1). Lineage (GTDB taxonomy): Bacteria > Patescibacteriota > Andersenbacteria > UBA10190 > UBA10190 > JBBDZC01. The sequence continues at coordinate 27,046 of JBBDZC010000018.1, forward strand.
TCTTATTATTACGGGGGGAACAGCTTATCCTCGAGACATTAACTACCGCCGCTTCAAAAAAATTGCGCACCAGGTAGGCGCGCTCTATTTAGCAGACATTGCTCACGAAGCGGGGCTTGTGGCGGCGGGCGTGATTAATTCTCCCGTCGGGATCGCCGATGTTGTCACGATGACCACGCATAAAACATTGCGGGCTGGCCGGGGCGCTATCATTTTAGCCCGCGCCGAACTCATCAAAAAAATAAATCGCGCGGTGCTACCAGGGCTCCAGGGTGGCCCTTTTAATAATAATATTGCAGGGATTTGCGTCGGCTTAGGCGAAGCCCTCACACCACAATTTAAGCGATACGCTAAGCAGGTCATCACCAATGCCCACTATCTGGCCGAGTATCTTCAACGATATGGTTTTGTGCTTGTCTCGGGTGGCGTTGATAAACATCTGATTCTCATTAATCTGACTAGTCAGCCGATCCTCGGCAAAAAGTTTGCCCGGGCTTTAGACTATGGGGGCTTGGTTACCAATTTCAATACTATGCCGCAAGAGACCCGTTCCCCCGCTGACCCTTCCGCGCTTCGGCTCGGGACTCCCTGGGTGACTACCCGCGGTATGGGTAAGCCGGAAATGAAGCAGATTGCCCAGTGGCTTAAGCACGTGATGGAAATCGCCTCACCCTGGGCCGAGACTCCGTTCCCCGAATTCGAGCGGCGTGTGCGGGCATCGCGGGAAATTAAAGACATCGCCCAGGTGGTAAAAAAGCTTTGCCGGCGGTTTCCGCTGGCCTTTTGATCCAGCGGTTTTCCACTATACTTTTTTAGCGCAGCCAGTACTGTAAATAAGATATGATTTTGTCTGACCGTGATATCAAAGCCGCGCTTAAGTCCGGGAAAATTGTGGTGAAGCCAAAACCCAACTTGGTCATTCAACTCGGCACCTCGAGTCTTGATCTGCGCCTCGGGTACCATTTTCGTGTCTTTAAGCATCGCCGCAAGCCTTTTATTGACCCTTTGGATCCCGACACGATGACGGGAATGACCGAGGAAGTTAAAATCAGCCGGGCGCAACCTTACGTTATCCAACCGGATGAATTTGTCTTAGCTTCAGTTTTGGAATGGATAGAATTACCAGACAACATCTCGGCGCGGATTGATGGTCGTAGCAGTCTGGGTCGTATTGGTCTAGTGATCCATTCTACGGCAGGCCATATTGATGCTGGCTTTCAGGGTTCAATTACGATGGAATTAAGCAATATTGGCATGATGCCAATATTGCTCTATCCCAAAATGCGCATTTGCCAATTAGTATTTGAGCCACTATCTTCAGCCGCCGAGCGACCTTATACCCAAAAACCCGGCGCCAAGTACGCGGGTAAGACCAGACCGGCCGAGGCAGCATTAGCACAAGAAATCGTTGAATGATTAAGTTCAGGGTGAAAAAACTGGCCCCGGGTGCGAAACTGCCGACAAAACATATTGCCACAGATGCGGGCATTGACATTTATACTAACGAATCAAAAACTTTAAAACCAAGTGAAACCTACCTTTTTTCCACGGGTATTGCTGTCGAGTTTTCCCCGGGATATGTGGCTTTGCTCTGGGATCGCTCTGGATTAGGTAGTAAAGGCATTCACCGTTTAGCTGGAGTAATTGACTCGGGCTACCGCGGCGAATGGAAAGTGGTGCTGCTCAATACCACTAAAAAATCTTTTACCATTCATAAAGGCGACAAAATTGTGCAGTGTATCATGCAAAAATTTGAGCCTGTAAAAATTATGGAAGTCAAAAAATTGCGGCTCACCAAGCGCGGCAGTAAAGGTTTTGGCAGCTCGGGGCGCTAGGACATTTACCCCACTTCGCAGAAAGCCACGGCCTTTGAGGCCGTGGAGCTTCACAAAAGTTGCTTGAGTATGAGGATAATATGCTCTTCGGTAATATAGGGATGGATTGCCTTAGTCACAAACTGGATCGCGGGGGAGGCTTCTTCAGCGCCTTCATAAAACGCGATGACTTCCTTGCCTGCCGCATTCGCCCACCCAAGCTCAATGCCGCTTCCCGTAGAAGCAATGGAAACCTCAGCAATAACGAGGTCGCAGCTGGCTATATCCTGCTTAGTGATGTGAAGTTCCTCCTTCTTCTCGCGGGGATGGATTAACTCTACCCGGCCTTTCTCTTCAGCCGCGAATTGCTCCAGCGCATTGAAAAAGATGGGAGTGTGGCGGTGACCGCCGGAGGGGTGGGAAATAAACCACTTTGACATCACTTAAGCTTAGAGGTTTTACTCCCTGCTCGCAAATCTCGAAGTAACCGGCCTAACTGGCGATGAGCCGAGGTTTAACATACTGCCAGACTTCTTCATGAAGATCTTCACGTGTTCGCTCTTGGCCCTGGCCATCGACACCGGCAATTGTAATCCAACCCTGTACCGCAGCAACTTTAAGATAGGCTGCCCGGATCGCGGTCAGTTTTTCTTTGGTCTCGAAGAAATCTTTATTCTTTTCCTTCAAGCGCCGCAGTGAGACAGCCACAGGGGTATCAAGAAAAAGAACTAGGTCGGGTTGCGGCAGAGTGGGTTGACCCGTAAAGCAGAGCCACCAAATCCAATCATACATTTCTTGCCACTCCTGGCCGCGTAACCCCATGGTCTGGTACGCAAACGCGCTGGTACAAAAACGGTCCGAGACAACGAGCTGGCGGCCCGATTTTTCACTGGTGTGAGCAGTGATGTCCTCGGCACGCGAGAAGAAATCCTGAATGTATAACAACGCCTGCTCCCGGCGAGAGAAGGGTTTTTTATTCTTATGGAGCAGGAACTTATCGTAGATCAGGCGCCCGGTTGCCCGATCTTCTTGGGGAAAATGGAGCGAGAGCGGCTGATATTTTTCTTGCTGGAGGCGGCGCACGAGCCAGTCCGTCTGGGTTTGGCTACCGCCCGCATCCAGGGCTTCAATAACGATGAAGGGAGAAGGTCGCTTAGGCATAGGCTTGGAGTAACTGCGGAAATTTAAGACGCAGGTTTTCCCAAACTAATTCTGCCACGTCATCAACGTTCAATAGCTCCTCTCCCTCCACACAGAGGATCCGGAGAAACCGCGCGGGATCTTGCTGGCACAGGAGATCATATTCATTGTAGAGTCGTTGTTGAATTTCCAGGTGATCGGTATACTCATCCTTGTCTTGCATCTTTTCTTTTCGTTTCTCTAAAAGACCAACAGAGATCTCGGGCAGTATATCTAAAAAAAGTGAAATGTGTTCCAAGGGCATCTGTTGCTCTTGATATTCATAGCGGCTAACAGCGGCTTGAATTTTATCCCGAAAGAGTTCGGTTTCCTGCACGTCCAATCCCTCAATGGTCATAAAGGCAATACTGCTGGCTACGTACCGATCATAGATGACTATTTCTCCTAATTTGAGGGCCTGTAGAACTTCTGCGCGGTGCTCGGCACGATTGTGTGCAAATAGGCGCATTTTTTCCGGCCACGGTATCGCCTGCCAGCGCCCATCTTTATTCTGGAGCTTTTGCTTTAATTTTTGGCCGCTGGAAGTGGTATAATCGGGACTTTCAAAATGATGAACAACGTGCCCCATAAATCGCAGGCGCCGGAGGAGATGCTGAACCTGGGTATGCTTGCCGGACGAATCAAGGCCATCAAAAGCAATCAGCAGGCCAGTGGGTTTAGGCGCAGGACACATACATTCCACTTAGTTAGTACAACAATACCATAAATTCGCCTCTTTAATTCTCAAGTTTTCTGACCTACCCGGAACTCAAAAGTTTTTGAAGGCTTTACAGCGCCACCCGGATACCTGGACTCATGGTGCTCTTAAGTGTGCAATTTTTAATTAGCCGGCCTTTGACGGCGGATGGCTTGGCTTGGCGGACAGCTTCGAGGACAGCCGTCACGTTTTTGACAATCTGGTCTGTTTCCCAGCTAGTCTTACCCACCGCTTCATGGATATTGCCAAGCTGATCCATCTTAAATGACAATTTACCGCCGAGAAGTTCCCGGACCACACTGGCTGGATCGGCACTCACTGTTCCCGTCTTGGGATTAGGCATTAATCCCTGGGGGCCTAAGGTGCGGGCAATCTTAGCAATTTTAGGCATCATCGCGGGCGTGGCCACTACTACATCAGCCTTAAGCTGACCGGATTTCACAACGGCCGCAATGAGCTCTTCTCCCCCAACAATCGCGGCGCCAGCTTGCTGGGCCGTTGCCTGCTCCGCGTCATCCGCAAAGACAGCAATCTTCTTGGCTTTGGGGGCCCCAGCCGGCAAGGTAACACTCGCCCGCACGATCTGATCAGATTTAGTAGGATCAACTCCAAGATGAATATGAACTTCAATCGTCTCATCCACATTCGGCCGCGCGTGCTCGCGCAAAAAGGCGACTGCGGTGGTTAGATCAACCGCTTGCGCCGGGGCTTTCTCCTGCACCGTTTTGTATCGTTTACTGCGCATACTATTGAACAGTAATACCCATGGACCGAGCCGTCCCTTCAATAATTTTCATAGCGGCCTCTAGGTCACGGGCAGACAAGTCGGCCATTTTACGTTCCGCAATCTCCCGCACCTGGGCGCGTTTGACAGTGCCTACTTTATTAGTATTCGGCATGCCAGAACCTTTGGTCACTTTGGCGGCTTTCTTGAGTAGTTCGGCAGCGGGCGGAGTTTTTAGTTTCAGCGACATGCTGCGATCATCATAAATTGTCACCTCAACAGGAATAATATCACCCATCATTTCTCGGGTCATATCGTTAAACCTGGTAACGAATTCTTGCAAGTTAACACCATGCTGCCCTAAAGCTGTTCCTACCGGCGGCGCCGGGGTGGCTTTACCACCGGGAGCTTGTAATTTAACAATGGTCTTTATCTGGGGCATGTTACGAGGCTATAAATTAAGTAGCGGGCTTTCAAACTTCCTTCTTTACCTGTAAAAAGTCAAGTTCTACAGGAGTTTCGCGGCCAAAGACATTAACCAACACCTTAACGGTACCCTTAGCTTCATTAATTTCGGCAATTTTACCTTCAAAATCCCTGAAAGGACCGTCCATGATCTTAACCGAATCACCCTCCACCACATCAATCTTATACTTAGGCTCTTCTTCACCCATGCGCTTAAGGAGGCGATCAACTTCTTCTTGGGAGACGGGCGTGGGCGTCGTGCCGGAACCGACGAAGCCAGTAACATTTGGCGTATTACGCACCACATACCATGAGTCTTCCGTAACAATCATCTGCACTAGCACGTAGCCGGGAAAGAGCCGTTCTTCGATAGTCTGGCGTTTACCATTCTTAACTCGGATTTTTTTCTCGCGCGGCACGATTACTTGAAAGATCTTCTCTTCCATGCCCATTGACTCAATACGCTGGCGCAAATTACGCGCCACGTTGTCTTCATAACCAGAGTATGTGTGAAGAACATACCACGCCCGATTATCCGAGTTATGGATGACAGGTTTTGATTGCTGTTTGAGATCGGCCATAGGAAGCTCGTTTAAATAAGAGCGTTAATGATAAGAGTTAAAAGATAATCAATGCCCCCAGTAATAAAGCCTAGAATGAGACAGGTAATGATAACCAGGATAGTATAACGAATTGTTGTCTCCCGAGACGGCCAGGAGACTTTCTTGAGTTCGCCGCGAGCTTCACTAAAAAACTGCATGATTGCGTACGGTCCACGGCTTAGCTTTGATAGGGCAGGGTAAGCAATTTTAACCATATATTTCTGGTCTTAAAAAAGCCCCGGTGGGCTTATGGAAAAACAATAGAATAAACCCGAGAAAGACGCAAGGGCTCCTTATACGTCAAGGTTTTCCACTGTCTTGGCATGTGTCTGTATCCACTTCTTTCGCGGCGCCACATCATTGCCCATGAGCACATCAAAGATATGATCCGCCTCTTCGGCATCCTCAATCGTTACTTTCTTTAAAACTCGATTCGCGGGATTCATCGTCGTCTCCCACAGCTCCTCGGGGTTCATTTCACCTAAGCCTTTGTAGCGCTGGATATCGATCGTGCGCGCCTTTGCGGCCACAGCCTCATCCCCTGCCTCTCCCGAGAGCTCTTTCACGACGTTGTTTTTCTTCATGGATTTAACCATAGCGTCACGCTCTGCATCGCTATAAACATAGTGTTGCTCTTTACCAGCCTGAACCTTGTAGAGGGGTGGTTGCGCCAGGTAGAGAAAGCCGGCATCAATGAGGGGCTGGAAATAGCGGAAAAATAGGGTCATGAGAAGCGTGCTGATATGCGCACCGTCCACGTCAGCATCAGTCGCAATAATGATGCGGTGATAACGTAGTTTTTCAAGTTCAAACTCTTCGCCAATACTGGTGCCCAAGGCAATAATCAGGGCTTTAATTTCATTATTCGATAACATTTTATCAAGGCGCGCCCGCTCGACATTGAGAATCTTTCCCCGCAGCGGCAGGATTGCCTGAAAACGACGATCGCGGCCTGACTTGGCGCTGCCCCCGGCTGAATCCCCTTCGACAATAAATAACTCGCTCAACGCCGGATCTTTCTCAGAGCAATCAGCCAGCTTGCCGGGTAAAGCAAAACCATCAAGCACACCTTTGCGCAGCACCGTGTCACGAGCGGCCCTAGCCGCCAGTCGGGCTTTGGCGGCTAGGGCGACCTTTTCCACCATGGCCCGGGCATCGCGGGGATGTTCCTCGAGGTACTCACCAAAAGATTCGCTCATGACCTGGGTCACGTACGAGCGCATCTCGGGAGAGCCCAGCTTCGATTTTGTTTGCCCCTCAAACTGCGGTTCGCGCATCTTCACGCTCACGATGGCGGTCAGGCCCTCCTTCACATCATCGGCAGTTAAATTTTCATCCTTTTCCCGCAGCAGGCTATTTTTGCGCGCATAGTCATTCAGGGTACGAGTAAGCGCAGTCCGGAAACCGGTTAAATGCGTGCCGCCTTCAATCGTGTGAATATTATTAGCAAACGAAAGAACGGTTTCATTAAATGAATCAGTGTATTGCAACGCGATCTCTACTTGAGAATCACTGGAAAAATCACGACGTGTATAAAAAATCTCATCGTTTTTTATTTCCCGACCCAGATTCAGTTGCTGAACATACGACTTAATACCACCCTCAAACCAGAAGGTGTAGTGCGAAGTTTTGCCCGCTTCCCGCTCGTCTCGTACAGAAATTTTTACCCCCGGGGTAAGGTAAGCTTGCTGCCGGAGACGCTGCAAGATCGTCTCCCAGCCATAATTAATTTCCTTAAATACTTGCCGGTCAGCTTTAAAGGTAACGGTTGTTCCAGTATCTTTAGCGCTACCCACTTTACGGACTGGCTTTTTTGCTAGACCGCGCTCATAGCGCTGGAAATAGGCTCCTCGATCACGATGAACCTCAACTTCCAACCACTCGGAGAGAGCATTAACCACGGAAATACCCACACCGTGGAGACCGCCTGACACTTTATACCCTTCCCCGCCAAATTTACCACCCGCATGCAGCACCGTCATCACCGTCTCAAGCGCTGACTTTTTGGTCTTACTATGCTTTTCGACCGGAATCCCCCGACCATTGTCACTGACGGAAACAACATTATCGCGGAGCAGATGTACTGTAATTTCCGAAGCGTGTCCGGCCATCGCTTCGTCAATGGCGTTGTCAACTACTTCCCAGATTAAATGATGGAGTCCGGTAGTGCCGGTTCCCCCAATGTACATTCCTGGGCGTTTCCGGACAGGATCAAGCCCCTCCAGAACGGTAATCTGGGCGGCGCCATATTGGCTCTTTTTTGGTGAATTGGGAGATGCCATAGGAGGAGCTTAAGAAGTTGAAATATATGCCTGTACTAATGAAGAAACAGGGTTTATCCCTGTCGATCTAACCTAAAATATCCTAGCATATTTAGGCGGTATTGAACAGAGAGATTATCACCATGATAAAGCCATTATTATACCTTCACAGAGCCATTATTTTTCATGGTGGCCGGAGATTTTACTCGCGGATCAAGGCTGCTAATTCACGACGGAGCGTCGCTACAATTTCATTGTGTCTGGCATTCACTTCATCATCAGTTAAGGTACGCTCCAACGACTGATATTTCAGGTGAAATGCTACACTCTTAGCAAGCTGGGGATCGTGCTCAACATCAGCCGCATCATAGATATCAAATAAATCAACATCAACCACGAGATCCTTACCCACCCGCTCAATAATTTCTTGGACCGTCTCAATCCGGACCTCGGGGGCGACAATGACCGAGAGATCACGAAATACTGGCGGGTACTTGCTGATGGGACTGTACTGATGGGGTGGGAGCAGGGACACGGGTTGGAGGGACGGCGGTTGCCTGGTGGCAGCAGCAACGGCGACATCAAGGTTCATTTCTAGGACAGCGAGAGGAGAAGAAATTTTTAAGGCCGAGCGGATCGAGGGAGACAAGGCACCAATGAAACCTTCGGCAAAAGCAGGGGTATTGTTGGCAAGCCCCATCATTGCTACTACTTGAGCAGCAATACCCTGCACGACCGCCTCGGCATTGTCTTCGCCGACAATGACAACCGCTAGATGGTGACTCTCAATTATACCGGCGACCTGTCCCCCAGTTCCCGGTTTAAAGACAATCCCAATTTCAAAGAGCTGTTGCCGGCGCCATTCGGCTTTATTTTTCACGACATTAGCGAGGAGGCTAGGCAAGAGACGTGTGCGCAAGTTCTTAAGCTCCGGTGAGACGGGATTAAGAAGACTGATGGAGGGCTGATCAGCGCTGCCCGCGAGGCGAGCAAGAGCCGCTGGCTCGAAAGAATAATTGTATGTCTCCGTTAAGCCTAATTTTACAAGCAGATCACGCACCGCCTCGCGCCATTGGATATTCAGTGGCAAAGCCACGGCGCTGACGGGTGGTAAAACTGCGGCCGGAATACTGTCAGGACCCTGCAACCTGATTGCTTCTTCGATCAAATCATGTTCGCCAGTAAGATCAAGCCGGTCGGCAGGCGGGGTCACAAGCCACTGGTTGGTCTGCTTGGTTATCGTGCAGCGTAAGCGACTCAAAGCTTCGTGAGTCTTGTCAGTAGAGATGGTCCACCCGGCTACGTGACTGACCTGCTCGGGCCGCAGTGTAATGGGCGGAGGTTGCCAGGCGTTAGGGTAGTAATCGAGGACAGTGGTAAGCTTTGCTCCTGTGAGCTCTTGCAGGAGTGCCGCCGCCCGGGCAAGTGCGAGCCGGGTGCGAGCCGGGTCAAGACCTTTACTAAAACGTAGTGAAGCAGCAGTTTGCAAGCCAAGTTGGGCGGCTGACGCGACGATAGCCGGCGGAGAAAAGTTTGCTGCTTCCAGCCACAGGGAAGTGGTGGCAGATTGTACTTCACTACTATGCCCCCCCATAATGCCGGCAAGAGCGACCGGTTGATTGTCACTAACAATAACCAAATTGGCCGCAGTTAGAGTGCGCTCTACGCCATCGAGCGTTACTAATTTTTCGGTACTGGTAGCAGCCCTGACGCCGATTGTTGGCCCGGGCAAGGTAGCAGCATCGAAAGCGTGCGTAGGTTGGCCAGTCTCGAGCATGACGTAATTCGTGATATCGACCACATTGTTAATTGGTCGAATATCCAGATGGAGCAACCGGGCTTGCAGCCAGAGGGGCGAAAGTGTGACGTGAGTGTGCTCGAGCAGAGCGCCGGAGTACCGTGGTGTCTGTTGATCATTTTCGATCTTGAGCGACCAGTCAGTGGCCGCCTCGCCAGCACGAGGTAGTGTCTTAGATATTGGCTCGGTCACAACTACTTTAAGCAGAGCGGCGAGCTCACGAGCCAGGCCAAGGTGTCCCGAGGAATCCGAAGCGCGATTAGGGGTAATGTCTGCCTCGAGAATCGTGTCAGGGGGAATATGCTGGCTCAACGATGTGCCCAGAGGGGTATCAGGCGGCAGGATAAAGATACCGCCATGGGCAGTACCTAAGCCTAGCTCGCGCAACGAATTCAGCATACCCGGACTATGTTGCCCCCGGATCGCGGCTTCTTGCAGGACGAAGTTATGACCTTTTTCATCTTTAAGCGTGCTGCCCGGCGGGGCAAACGGCACGAGATCGCCAACCTCGATATTTATCGCCCCACACACCACGCGGATGCGGCGTTGGCCATCAGTCACAGTTGCCAAGCGCAAACGGTCAGCATTGGGATGCGGCAATAATTCCTCAACACGCACGACAGTAATCTGGGGATCAAGGTAATATTCCTGCCCAACCACTGTTTCAAAGCTATGGAGGGTGAGGACTTGGGCTACTTCAGCCGGGGAGAGCTTTAAATCCAGGATTAGTTCTTGCAGCCAGCGATAGGAAATTTTCATGAAAATTGCTTGAGAAAATCTAAGCTGCCTGACCAGAATAGCCGAATATCATCAATGCTGTGCTGGAGCATAGCCAGCCGATCAACCGCTCCGCCAAAAGCAAAACCCGAGTAAGCCTCGGGGTCAATGTTCATGTTGCGGAGCACGACGGGGTGTACCATACCGGCGCCCATGACCTCAAGCCAGCCAGTGTGTTTGCAAATCCGGCAACCCTTGCCAGTACAAAATACACACTGGAGATCAACTTCATAGCCTGGTTCAACAAAGGGAAAATATGATGGCCGGAGGCGAACTTGAGCGGCCTTATTAAAGAAGCGAGAATAAAAAACTTCAATGGTACCTTTGAGATCAGCCACGGAAATAGCAGAGGCAACCACCAATCCCTCAAATTGGTAAAAAGTCGTCTCGTGAGTAGCGTCGGTGCGCTCGGCGCGAAACACGCGGCCAGGAAACAGCAAACGAAATGGGGGGGACAACTGTTGCTCACGGACAACACGCACCTGCATCGCGGAGGTTTGGGTCCGTAAAATGTGGCCATCGGTCAGGTAAAAGGTGTCGGTCTCGGCGCGCGTAGGATGCTGCGGCGGAATATTTAATAAGTCAAAATTATATTCTGGCTCTTCGACTAAAGGACCTTCCACGACCATGAATCCCAGGCTCGCAAAAATATCCTGGATGGCCCGGAGTGTGATCGTGAGAGGATGGAGGTGACCAGGCTGGGGCATGCCGGAGAGCTTGGTGAGCGGGACAGCCTGTTTGACTGGCAACGGGACAGCGTCACGGTCGCGGCGGAGTACTGCTTGCTTGAGTTGGTACTGTTGTTCAAGGCGGGATCGCAACTCATTAGCCTGTTGACCTAATAAACGACGTTTCTTGGCCGGTAAATCTTTCACCGTTCGCAGTAATTTTGGCACTAAGCCCTTACGACCAATATAGGTAACACGCCACTCTTCGAGCTGGCGAGAAGTAGTAACTTGAGCCAGTGAGTGGTCCGCTTTATGTTGAAGCTTGGTTAGATCGTCGCTTGAGAGAGCGGTCATAACTTAAAAATATCAACTCGGCAAAGATAAATAAAATGGTGAGGATAACAGTGAGCCACCACTGGTATAAACGCACGAGTGTCAGTAGCAGTAAGATATTGAGAAAAAGCCCCAGGATTACTCCCTGCCGTAATGCAGTCCGCACACTATACGCTGGTAATTGTTCTCGGCTCACAAGACGACGGACACCATAACCGATTAGGCCCGTACCCGCGGCAACGGCTAAAAAGAGACTAAGAAAAAAAAGAACATACCCCGCTGGGCCAGCTTGCACCGGATCTAAAAATAAAATAATGAGCATCCAAATGCTGCCCGCAACCAAAGTCATAAGCCCAGAGCCAACCACAAAAGCGTGGACAGTCATGGGCACAAATACGCGGTCAAGCACAGCATAGGCAGCAGTGTATCAGAAAGTTGATTACTTGGGGAAACGGGGCTTTATATACGCCAGCCTCGCACCTTTAGGGGGTGCGAGGGTCAAACGCTGCGCGCGGCGAGGCAATATGTGGAGCCGGCCGCGCTTGTATGTGTGCGTGATGATCTCCCCTTGTGATATCACCATCTACCACGCCTAAGCACTGATATCCTGTCCACACAAGATATCATTTCACTTTACCGTTACCGATTAAGACTGGCAAGCTCGCGGACCCGACCGGATTCGAACCGGCGATCTTCGCCGTGACAGGGCGACGCTTTAAACCAACTAAGCTACGGGTCCCAACTACGCTCTGTCTTCCCGACAGAGCTACGCTGGGCAAGTATATGTCAATAAATGAATACTTGAAAATATCAGGAACAATAGAAAGGATACCTAAAACGATATAGTTGTCTAGCAATGCTCTCGTGGACTTACTAACTGAAGTCTGTAGCCTCATTGTTGTATCTTTTAGTTACTTACGGAAAGAGCCAATGTAGTGTGGCGCCTAGCCGTCGGGCGGTAATCATTAATGTAAAATATTGCGAGTTGCATTAGCGCCACACTACATTGGCGAGTGAGGGTGGTGGCGGCTGGAGTCGAACCAGCGACCTCGGGCTTATGAGTCCCACGCTCTAACCAGCTGAGCTACGCCACCTAAGTACTACTAGTTAAAAGGAAAAGAAATAAAAACGCAAAACCACTACTGCCCTGTATTGCTGCTCCTATAATTCTATGCCTCTTTAATCTAATGAAACACACTAAAATACAACACCCCCTCACGGGGTGTTGTTAAGTCGTTACACTCTCCTTTGAGTCGGATGCTTACCTCATTTCGCGCGGTAGCTTTACCATAAACATCGGACCAAAAGCACAAGTGTGAAACGGAACTCTTTGAAACTCCAACAGACAGTAAAAGGCTCGATTTGTGTGCCCAAACAGTGTCTGTGGGTTACCTCCACCATTCCGCGTTCTGGCTTGCGGTGCAAGAGTATTTTGAGGTATTACTTGCTTTTACGTTAATAGTCAATTATGCTAGCAAGCACGTTGCTGTAGGTTTTAGGATAGGGATAAGGCAGCATTTTAACGCGGGGTGGAGAAGTAGTATCTCGCCTGGCTCATAACCAGGAGGACGGCCGTGCAATTCGGCCCCCCGCCACCATTAAGGAAGTAACAATATACCTCCAAAAGTAGGTGACGCCGTCGAATGGGTCAGCTTACTTAGAAAGCCTCACTAGTCGCCGTAGTATACTCGGGGGAAGCCTTATATGCTACGACTACATGCTTAAGCTCTTCCATGTTTTTCTGCTCGTGCTGGCGATTGGCCTGGTTGTACAAAGCACACTTTGGAAAAATATTGATGTTCTAGATGCGGAAGAATGGATGAGTGCTACTGTCTTCCTCTACCAAGGTGACGCGCGGGTCTTTAATAAATTTACTTATGGTTATCCCGGCACGCCGCTGCTGCTGCTGGCGGGAGCGATCCATGTTGTTTTGGCTATTCCGCTAACGACAAGTTTTACTGGCAGCCTGGCCACCCTTATTTCCCTTTCGGCCGCGGGGATTGCGGCTACCTGCAAATTGCTGCGGCCGAGGAGTTTATGGTGGATAGCGGCTACGGGTATTATTCTCTGTAACCGTCTCTATGCGGCCGTGACTCCCCCCTCGGCAGCGGTCGCTCCCCTGATTGTTCTTATTTTTTTGTTGTCCCTTTATATCTACGAGCAGCGCAGTCAGTCACTGCGCGTACACATTATGCTCGGGATTAGTTTAGGTGTTGGCGCGGCGCTGCGTCTGGACATTACCGCGGCAGTTGGTTTCTTACTGCTGATTTTTCTGCTGCCAAGTCTCGGAGGGAAAAGAATCGGGGTGATTGTCAGTACTGCGTTTCTCTCTTTTTTCTTGCTCAATCCCTTCCTGTGGTTTACGCCCCTTGGTCACCTGCAGGCGATTATCGCTAAAATACACTACCACTGGGCTGATTATGAGACAGAGCGCTTGACGATACCTCTTTTCCTTAACCGGGCAGCTGTTGGCTTACTGGGGTTCAGCTTGGCTGTAGTACTACTTTTCCTACGGCAACGCCTGCCTCTCCTCATTTCCCGAAAATTCCTCCTCTACACAGTTTTTGTTACTATCAGCATAAGCATTATCCTATGGCAAGCGAGTTATCAAGTACCGTGGTATTTTTATCCCCTAATTTTTTTCTGGGAAGCCCTTTTGTCTCTTTTTCTTCTCGATTTAGCCGCCTTAGTTCACTATCCTTTCTTGACTTCCCTGCGAGCCCAGCAATTACTGCGACAATCAGTCCAAATCAGTGTGATCATTCTCCTCGTCGGGGCGCAAGTTCTCCTGCTGCTTACCGAACATTTTCTTCCCGAGGGTATTTACTTGCTCTCTCTTCCCTAACCCGACCTTAAATATATGGCCACAAGTTCACGTCCACGACCGTTGGTTGTCACTATCTTGGACGGGTGGGGTATCAGTTTTGTCAAAGAGGGTAACGCAATTATGGCGGCGACCACGCCCACGATGGACATGTTTGCCCGACACTATCCGAGTGCGGGCATTTTAGCCGCCGGGATTGAAGTCGGCCTACCCTGGGGCGAGGTAGGTAATTCGGAAACGGGCCATAGCAATATCGGCGCCGGCCAAGTGCAGTACCAGGCGCTGCCGAGTATTGATAAAGCCATTGAAGATCGGTCCTTCTTTGCCAACCAAGTTCTCCTGCAAGCAATTGCGCATGTCAAAAGAAACAATTCCAACCTTCATATCATGGGTCTGGCGAGTACCGGTGGCGTGCACGCTCATCTCAACCATCTCTTTGCTCTCTTGCGTCTCGTCGCTCATGAACAAATCTATGATCATGTTTTTCTGCACCTTTTCACGGACGGCCGTGATTCCCCACCCCAGAGTGCGCTGGCATACTTGCGGCAAACGGCAGAGGTTATGGCGCAGTATAAAATTGGCAAGATTGCCTCGGTGACTGGTCGCCTCTATGCCATGGATCGCAATGAGAACTGGGAGCGAACGCAGGCGACTTTTAACCTGCTCACCGGCGGACCCCGACAGGTTGGCGCCTCAACTGCCGAGCAAGCAGTTACACAAGCTTATGAGCGCAACATATTTGACGAGATGATTCCGCCCACCGCGATTACCGAGGGCGGGGGTCCCCTGGCAACAATCCGCGATAACGACGCCGTGATTTTCTTTAACTACCGTCCCGATCGCGCCCGCCAAATCACGCGCGCTTTTGTGGAAACAGATTTCACCAATTTTCGTCGCCCCACTGTGCCCACTAATCTTTTCTTTGCCACGATGACTCAATATGATCCTCGGCTGCCCGCCCCCGCGGCTTTTATTGAAGAGCCTGTTGCTCTGCCCCTAGCTAAAGTCATTTCGCAAGCGGGTCTTACCCAATTGCATATCGCAGAAACGGAAAAATATGCTCATATTACTTATTACCTTAATGGCGGACACGAACAACCTTTTCCTGGAGAAGAGCACGTGCTCATTAAGTCATCAGGGATTAAAAACTTTGCCGAGCGACCGCACATGGAAGCCGAGGCAATTACCGATCGGCTCTTGCACGAAATTCAGCGCGGACTTTTTGATGTTTACTTTGTGAATCTCGCCAATGCTGATATGGTCGGCCATTCGGGCGACATCGCGGCCACGATTGAGGCATGCACGTTTGTCGATCAATGCTTAGCCCGTCTTCATACGGCGGTTCAGGCAGCTCATGGCGCGCTCTTGGTGACAGCTGATCATGGCAATGCGGAAGAAAAACTACATCCTAAAACTAAGGCAGTCGAGACCGATCACACGAGCAATCCCGTGCCGCTCCATTATGTGATTGAGCATCTGCGGCGAACAACACCCCGCAGTGAAGCAGAGCTCGTGGCGCTCTTTTCCTCCCCCATTGGTGTCTTGGCTGACATTGCGCCCACTATATTAGACATTTTAGATATTCCTCTGCCCCCTCATATGACGGGAATCTCGCTCCTCAATTCACTGCAGTAGACTTAAAGACGTGGCTGCTGCCACCAATTGTGAGCTTGCTCATACACGGAAGCGACGTGAAAAAGCCGCTCTTCTTTAAAATGAGGGGCGGCGATCTGGAGGCCCACCGGCAGGCTTGAAGCAAACCCACAGGGCACAGAGAGAGCCGGCAAGCCCGCCACGCTTAAGGGGACCGTCAGGGCATCGGATAAATACATCGCCAGCGGATCGTCTACCTTGCTTCCCAAGGTAAAAGCGGTTTCCGGAGCAACGGGGCCTACCACCACATCAACCTCTTTAAAGGCTTCTTCATATTCGCGCCGAATGAGCATGCGGACCCGGCTCGCTTGTTGGTACCAGGCCTCATAATAGCCGGCTGACAAAGCATAGGAACCCATAAGAATCGCCCGCTTAACTTCCGCACCAAACCCTTGGCCGCGTACCTCCAGGTAATGCTCTACGAGGGAGTGGCTGGATAGCGACACGGGCGCGTAGCGTAAGGCGTCGAAGCGAGCTAAATTAGTCGAGGCTTCCGCCTTGGCAATGAGGTAGTAGACAGCAATAGCGGCAGGCGTGAGCGGCAAGGAGAGATTGATAATTGTGGCGCCTTGATCTGCCAGGGCAGCAATGGCCGCTTTAACGACCGTTGTAACTTCAGGTGATACGCCTTCAGCAAAAAACTCCTGGGGCACACCCACTTTAATTCCCTTGAGACTGCCGTGACAAAATGTCTCATACGCCGGTACCGGCAGGGGTGAGCTCGTCGCATCCTGGGAATCGTGGCCAGCCAGGACTGACAACATAATGGCCGCGTCTTGTACGGTACGCGTAAAAGGCCCCACTTGATCAAGGCTGCTGCCATACGCAATGACGCCAAAGCGACTGACGCGTCCGTAGGTTGGCTTGAGGCCCACGACCCCGCAGAAACTAGCCGGTTGGCGGATGGAGCCGCCCGTATCTGTACCGAGAGCCGCAAGGACGCTACCGCTGGCGACGGCGGCGGCGGAGCCGCCACTACTGCCTCCTGCCACGCGAGCGGGCTGCCAGGGGTTGTGAGTGGGACCATAAGCAGAATATTCAGTACTCGAACCCATGGCGAATTCATCTAAATTGGTTTTACCAATCAAAATGGCACCAGCTTTTTTTAAATGAGTGATCACGGTCGCGTCATAGGGTGCCATGAAGTTCTGGAGTATTTTTGAAGCGGCAGTCGTGTGACCTTCCGTGGTACAGATCAAATCCTTGATGGCGACCGGAACGCCGTGGAGTGGCCCTAGGACCGTGCCCTGGGCGCGTTGTTTATCACTGGCGGTCGCAGCTGTGCGCGCGTGGCCGGCAAATACTTCCAGAAAGGCATGAAGAGTTGGTTCCCACTGGGCAATGGTTGTAAGCGCTTCCTCAACCAGGTCAGCAGCCGAGACTTCTTGTTTGTCTAATGCGGCGCGGGCCGCCACTAAGGTATTGGGAAGAACGGGAGAGGCCATACTTCCCTACTCGAAGACAGCTTGCACGTGCACATGCGCCCGGGTTACTCGGGGTGCTAATTCCAGTAACCGGGTGGCGGAACTTAAGTAATCTGACCGCGGCACATCAGCCCGAGCGATATTATGGAGTCCGCTCATATCGGAAGCCTGTGGCACACCTTGGGTATCAATTTTTTGAATGAGAGAAAAATGCTTAAGAATACCCTCCAGCTTGAGTGCAGCATCACGGATTTCTGCTTCGGTTAAAGCAAGTCTGCCTAAAGTGGCTGTGCGACGAACAGTTTCGGTCGTTATGAGAGCGTGGGTCATAGAGCAATAATTATCCTTTCCATCCGTGGATTAATTTTCTTAGGGGAAACGCTGCAGTTACTAACTACTTAAGTTCCAGCATCTGGCGAAATTCTGGTGGTGTCAATATGGTGAGGCCTAGTTTTTGGGCAGCGGCCGCTTTACTGCCTGCCTCACTGCCGACCACAACATGAGTGACGTGCCGGCTAACGGTTGCGGCAATTTTACCGCCTAATTGTTGCACGCGTTGCTTGGCCTCTTCCCGCGTCATTTCTCCGAGCGAGCCTGTAAAAACAAAGACTTTACCGCGCAGTGGGCCATGAGCTGAAGGTGCCGTAATCTTAATCCTGACCTGGAGATATTTCTCGATCAGCGCCCGCGTGGCCGCGGCCGAAAAAAATTGGGCGATCGCTTGAGCAGTTGTTTCCCCGATCCCGGCTACTCTTTCGAGCCGTTCTTGAGAAGCCTGGCGCACTTGATGCAGAGTCCGAAATTCACGAGCCAAGTCTTGAGCGGTGACAATGCCAACATGCGGGATGCCGAGAGCAACTAAGAAGCGGGCCAAGGAGATTTTTTTCTTGGACTGGATTTCCGCAACTAATTTTTGTGCCGAACGATCCGCAAAGCGTTCCAGAGGCAGTAAGTCCCCTTCTTGGAGTTGCCACAGATCAGCGGCATCTTCAATAAGGCCTTTCTGGAGTAACTGTTCCACTACTTTATCGCCTACGCCCTCGATATCGAACGCGGCCCGGCTCACCGCATGGAGAATGCGCTCGCGCTGCATGAGAAAACACTGTGGATTGGGGCAGCGGTAGGCCACCCCATCTCGCTTGACGGGTGAGCGACAGATGGGGCACCGACTGGGCATGCGGAAAGGTTTGGCATGAGGCGGCCGCAATGCCGGCAGAGATTTAACTACTTCCGGAATGACATCACCGGCCTTGCGCACGATTACCGTATCGCCGATCCGTACGTCTTTGCGCTTAATTTCGTCCGCGTTATGCAGAGTCGCCCGCGAGACAGTAGAACCGGCCACGACGACGGGTTGCAGGTGGGCCACCGGCGTCAATGTCCCGGTTCGGCCAACTTGCACCACAATATCCTCAACCGTGGTGGTGGCTTCTTCAGCCGCAAACTTATACGCAATGGAGGCTCTTGGCGCTTTGCCCACAATTCCTAGACGAGCCGCTAGGCGAAGATCGTTGTTTTTAATGACAGCCCCATCGAGGAGGAAATCATAGGCAGTGCGGCGTTTTTCGAGTTGCGTGAGTACCTCCACAACTTCGTCGAGAGAATTACTGACCACGGCGTCAGGGGGAACGGGAAAGCCAAGTTCTTGGAGCAGGGCGTATTCTTGGGCCCGCGTCGAGAGCGGTATCCCCTGGGTTATCTCCCAGGCAAAAAATCGTAAGGGCCGCGCCGCGGCCAAGCGAGGGTCGAGTTGCCGAATGGATCCAGCGGCAATATTGCGCGGATTAGCAAACAAAGGCAGGCCGCTCTCGGCGCGCTGCTTATTCATTACCGCAAAATCTCGCTTGAGGATGTATACCTCCCCCCTTACTTCCACGCGGCCGGCAGGGGCATTACGCAGAGTTAAGGGAATGGCCTCAATGGTTCTTAAGTTTTGGGTCACGTCTTCCCCCCGACTGCCATCGCCGCGCGTGGCGCCTTGAACATAGCGGCCATCCTCATAGATAAGGGCCACCGCGACGCCATCGATTTTTAGCTCCACAAAGTATTGGTAGGGACCGCCGACAATTTTTTGATTGCGCCGCTCCCATTGCTTAAGATCCTCAATACTAAAGGCATCATGAAGAGAGAGCATGGGCGTCTCGTGAATGACGGTCGTAAACTGCGGCAGTGGTTGCCCGCCAACCCGCTGGGTTGGTGAATCAGGGGTAATGAGCTCGGGGTAGCGCTGTTCAAGTTGTTCCAGTTCATTTTTAAGGCTATCGAGAGCAGCATCAGAGATTTCCGGCGTATCTTTAACATGGTAAAGGTAGCGATGACGCTCAATTTCGGACCGTAATTTTTTAATGCGCGCGGCGGCGGCTGGCTTGTCCATGAAGTACATCATGACAAGAGATACGAGCTTCAGGCAAGCTCGTTTACGTCCGGCGCGAGCCGACTTCCCCTGCTACTCAAAAACCTTCAAGTAGGTTAGTTGTCAGGTTTGGTTTTAGTCGGTGAAACACTCACCGGGCCCTAAGCGCAAGCGCCGTTCTTCCTGAAAGGCGTTACCGTCAGGAAATCGGCCGGTGACCTGTACGCAAGGGGTAATACCATCACTCGGCAGATACTTTGCTTCTCCTTCGTAGCCCGCAGTGCTTGTATCTGGGACAGACCCATACTCGACTGCTCCTGTAAGCGGGGTAGATTCTTGGGCAAATAATGATAACTCATACAAGCCTTGTTCTAACCCCGAATTAGCGGCATAGAAAGCGCGCTCGGAAGAGATCGCGTCCGTGGTAGCGCGAATTTGGCGAGCTAAGATAATGCTAAAAAGGATGGCAGAGGAAACAATAATCGCGAGCATAATGAGCGACATGTAAATCGCAATATCGCCGCGCTGCTGGTGACCCGCGGGTTGCTTAAGTCTCCGAGTGGTTAGGGAGGATAGCATAGTCATTACGGCGGGCTTAAAAAGGGAATAACTTGCCGCGAAGTAACCGAGCTCTGGAGGGTGACCGTGTGGTCTGATTTTTTTCGGGAAGTAGCTGCCACACTGATGGTCACAAAGCCTTGGTTGAGAAGCTTGTTGTCGGGGTCTACATTTGCCGCTCGCGCGATAAAGGTGAGCGTATCAATCTGCGTGTCGCGACTCACTAAAGAGTCATACGAGCTGTAGACTATCAGGCTACAGTCTTCTTCAGGCGGCACGTTTTCCGCCGCCCGTGCGAGCGTGCGTGCGGCACTATCATGGCGATAACTGACGCAGGTACCATTTTGGTTACGGAAAAACAGGAATGAACTTGTTCCCGTAAAGGTATTGCCGTAACCGGTACGTACTTCCCGGTTGAGCAACTCTAAAGCAAATCGTAGGTCTGCCTGAATTTTTTGTTCACCAATGTGACGGCGCTCGGTAAACACAAATTGGGAGAAAATACCCATAATTATCAACAGCAAGAGCGAAAAGATGCCAATCGCGACAATAATCTCAATAAGTGTATAACCACGGCTATGCGCCAGGGGCAAACGAGAGGTAGCGAAGGTATCCATACAGCACATATCAAGGCTTATACCAGTTATATAACACTTCTTTGACTTCGGCTTCACGCGTCAGGCCCCGGCTTTGCCACGTGACTTTCGCACTGATTGTAATCAAGGGGGGCGTACTATTCTGCGCGGTACAATCAACACTGATTAATCGGCTATAGGGCGTCAGGGTGGCCGCACTCGGATGGTGGGTCCACAGATTGGTATCGGTTATCCGCAACCGCTGCTGGGCTAAGCTCGGGTTAGCGGTGATAAACAACGTGGTCACGGGATCATGGTCAATCGTAAATTGGTAGTCGCTACTCGAAGCCTCGTCACAAATATCCTTCGTCCACGCTTCCCCCGAAAACCAATTCGTATCACGGTAGGCTTGGACTAACTCCAGCCCCTCGCGCGCCAGATTAGCGGCAATAAATCTTTCTTGGGCAATGCCGACAATGTTCTGGGTGCGCGATACCAGTTGCACTATCGCGAGGGATCCGCCCACGAGTAAAAAGGTAGCAATTAACACGCCGAGGAGAGACATGCCGCGTTGTAACTTAATTAATTGGCCAGACCACGTCAGCATATTATTCTCGTTCTAATTGACCGTAGGGATACACTGCTAAACGGACGATTGTAGTGCCTAGTTTGAGTTCGAAGCGACCCGGGTTTTTAACGGCACCATCAACCAATAATTCAATTGTTGGCGGCTGCCCCAAAAATAAGAAGCTTTTGTCTCCCGTCGCGACTACCCCCGCCGGTAACTCTTCCTGTTGAATAACATAATCAATCCCGGGAGAATACTGCTGGTCGGCAGCATCATCACCAGTATCAGCAAATAACAAAAGCGTCTGACCATCAATAAAGACGCCGACGTCGGAGCAGCGGGCGGGTTCCCCTGGATTATCCAGAAGACAGTCTGGATCACGCTCTTCTTGAAGGGCTCGTTTTTGGGCATCACGAAGGGTAAATTCAATTTTTTGTTGCGCTAATAACAAGGCTTGACTATCGCGGGTTGAAGGAAAAGCCACAGTTAGAATGGTAATCATAATACCAATGATCACGACGGTGACTACTACTTCAAGTAAAGTAAATCCTGAACTTGCCGGCATCTCTTTAAGTGTACCTTAGTGTTGTCACAATTTACACGCCCACCCCTTCAGCTGCTATCCTTGAGTAAGGTGTGCGGAAGCGAACTTTGGTATTCCTTAGACACCCCACAGGAGCAAAAAAAATCGTGTGGGCAACTGGGGGACAAGTAACACGAGGATAGCGGCGCCAGCCAAGAATGGCCCAAACGGTATGGCTGTCTTCATTGTACTGTGGCCGCGGGTAAGCAGCGCGATACCCACAAGACCACCGATTGTAAAAGCCAGAAAAAGAACCATCACGGTGGCCGTGACACCAAACAAAGCGCCGAGGGGAATAAGTAATTTGATGTCCCCCAGGCCTATTCCCTGACCGCGAGTAATGAGCCAGAGAGAGAAAAGAAAACCCGCGCCAATGACTATCCCGCCGACGATGTCCCACGGCAGGAGCGTTGGTTGGAGTAATATTAGCGTCACACAGAAAACACTTAAGACAATAAGATACTGATCAGGCAAAAGAAATGTCGCACGATCAACAAATGCCAACACCAGTAAACAGGCAACAATGCCGAGAGTGACGAGACTGGCGACCATGCTGGTAATGGTGCTGGGAAAAGAACTGAAGATGACAACCGCGGCCACCCCCATAGCAAATTCGACGAGCGGATACTGCAAGGATATAGCAGCACCACAACGCTGGCAGCGGCCTCTAAGTAAGATAAATGAGAGGAGCGGCACCAGCTCCCACCAACGGAGTGTCTGCTGGCACTCTGGACAATATGACCGCGCGGGCTCGACCGCGCGGGTTGATGAAGCCGCTTTGTGTTTAATGTATCGCAAGATCACGACATTGAGAAAACTGCCAAGCAGCGTCCCGAGAATAAAAATAAGCGGGGTGACTACCGTAATTTCCGGCCAGGCCATACACTACTTAGCTACTGGGGCAGCGCAAGGGGGGACCACTTAGTGTCTGACTCGCACAAACAGTAGCGACAACCTTAAAGACTCCGGTGGCATCAATACAGTAATGTTTATCCTCTTCGCTCTTGAGCGGCGCGCTGATGCAGTACTCCTTGCGTTGTGATTCACGAATAGTCACCGCATAGGAAGTCGGGTAGGTTATGGGGTAATTATCGGCGGTCGGCTCTCCCAGCTGCTTATCAATATCGGCGATAATTGTTGCGACTTCGGTTTGAATCGAGGCATGCGCGCGCCAATTCAGATAACTTGCTCCCTGACTATCGTATACTTGCTCTGCTAACCAGCGGAGCTGCACCACGTCACTACGAATGGCATTATCATGAGCCTTTTCTCGCCCATAGATCACCCCAATCAAAATGAGGATGGAGAGGATCCCAATAATGGCAATAACGATCAAAAGCTCAATCAACGTAAAGCCTTTCGTCTCTGGCATTTTTATATCGTATCACAAAGTACTGCAGCAAAACACTCGCCGATTGCTGGCGAGTGTTTCGTTAACAGCTGTTAGTATGACAGGCTAACAACCAGCACCGGCAGATGTGCAAACTAACGCTGTATTGCTCTGATCAAACGCACCAGTTTCATCAACACAGATAAACGACGTTGTAAGACTGGCGAGATTTGATTCGATACAGAAGTTAGAAGAATCAGCCTGCACTCCCATTGCACCACCAGCACTGGTAGTATCAGTTTTCAACTGGGGGACTGAAGTTTCGATCCCTCCTTTACAGTTCGTAGCATTCGGCGTGCCAAAACACGTGGCAAAGCCAGCATAACTAGCGCTATTAGCATCATAGTAAACTTCGGCGAGTGTGCGCATCTGACCAACGTTTGACTTGATGCGTGCATCATTAGCCTTTTCCCGCGCGTTGCCTAGCGCCACCAAAACTAACGCGGCCAAGATACCAATAATGGCAATGACTACCAGCAATTCGATGAGGGTAAACCCACGCTCATGTTTGTTCATACACCCTCACCTCCTCTCATGATAGCTGTGCTTGTTTTCCACATACGACCTTCCCTCAAGTATACATCTAAATAGCAACAAATAAAAAGCGAGGGGGCGACCACGCAAGAGATAGCGAGAAATACTCAATCTTTTTTCACGAAGGGTGACAGCGCCAAATAACAACTAACGAATCGCGGTCGTAGGGGTTAAAGGGAAAAATCTTGCCCAGGCGGCAATACGTTGCGTAAAAGTTAGCGTCAAGTAGGCTCGACTGATGCAATTGAAGTTGCTGGGGATTAT
This sequence comes from Candidatus Anderseniibacteriota bacterium, assembly GCA_040900375.1. GTDB lineage: Bacteria > Patescibacteriota > Andersenbacteria > UBA10190 > UBA10190 > JBBDZC01. The sequence goes on from JBBDZC010000018.1 coordinate 51,111, forward strand.
GGGGATTGAGTCCGCCGAACGTAATGATGGTTTTGACGTGGCCGGCGATAAGTTCGCTCGTTCTGGTAGGAATATCAAATATTCCAAATTGGAAAAATTTATAGGCGGTCTCCACATAATTTTTGAAAATAGGTCGGCCGGTTTCGAGAGCGATCAGGGGGGTAACGTAAAACTCGCCGTAGATGGGCTCGGCTTGCTCGGTAACCTGCGCCACATACGCGGTGATGTCCTCTAAATGAGCAATGACGCCCTGCTCGGCAAAATGGAGGTAATACCACGAAAAAGTAATCATGAGCATTCCTAGAAGGACCGCCGTGACTCCCCTAAATATACGAGGGGTAAGGCGAGCCCGAAGTAGCTCAAGGGTGGCGCCCCAGCTAAAAGCTAGCCAGGGGGCCGCCATCTTGAGATACAAGAAATAAATATCTTTATACAACAATAAAAAGGTGGTGATGCTACCAAGTATTAACATACTGATCAGGAGGAGAGATTTGGCGCGAGCTCCGACCGAGGGAGTAGACTGGCGATACCACCAGAACTGCAACAGCCCGAGTAATGGTAAGCCGGCAGCAAGCACTATATCGTGCCGAAGAAACATCTGGAAAATGTATTTTTTGGAAAAAACTGCAACCTCGCCAATGTGGCTTAAGAACACATTATGCAGGTATAGGTCACCCTGCCACCACCAGAAAAAAATCGTGACCACTCCAAAAATCAGTGTAAAGCCCGCCACGAGACGCCGCGCGAGGGCAGCCTGCTTGGTGAGGAACAAAAATGCCAGCAAAGGGATAAAGAGCACTACAGCATATACTTTAGTCAGGGCGGCGAGACCGAATAATACGCCACCCAACAGTGGCCAGCGTTTAAGACTACTGAAAGTCGCGAGCAGACTTAAACTCACCACCAAATGAATATCAGAGACAAAGTCAGTGGTGTGGAGTACTACAAATGAAAAAAGATACAGCACCGTGGTAAGGAGAGCCACAAGGCGGGAAAAAGCGCCCGCCGCAAGACGATAGATGACCCAGACATCAATAATGGTGAGCCCCACCGGCACCAGGTTGAATGATTGCCAACTAAAACCTATAAGACTCCCAATCAGGGCAAAAAAATACGGAATAAACGGCGGTGAAGAGTAAAAGAAATCTCGGTAGGGAAAACTCCCCTGGGTTATCAAGTAGGCAATGTATATATAAAAATTCCCATCAGAAAAGCGGGGCGCCGAGTTTATAATTTTCGTCACTATGAAAAACACTACCGCACCGACAACCACAACGGTGGCACTATGTATGCGAACCGAGGAGAAGCTCGACCACAGGTGTGAGGGGTGACGATCGGCGCGCATTCAAGAAAAGCCGGGTCAGTCTAGTGGTATCGCTTAGAGGACTAAGACCAAGTTATAAATCGGTAAGAGCACCGCGGCGACCACAATGCCGACGCCAATGCCTAAGATAATCACTAGCAGCGGCTCCAAAAAGACAGTCACTGATTCGAGCATTTCTTCAACATCGCGGCGGAAAAAATAGTTTGCTTCTTTAAAAGCTTTTTCAATTTCACCGCTACGCTCACCAATACTAACCATGGTAGTGAGCATCGGTGGTATATAGGGCTCATGTTCCCAGACGGAAGAAATACTGGCACCATCTTTAATGGCCACGACCGTATCATCAAGAATGTTTTGATAGACCCGATTACCGAGTGATTCCCGGGCTAATTTAAGCGATTCTAGGATAGGCACGTCGCTGCTAAACAGGGTGTGGAGAATCGACGTCAGCCGGGCCAAATACACTTTAGTAAAAAGTTTGCTCAAGAGCGGGAGCCGCAAGACCCAGGTGCTGATATTATATTGACCCTCGGGTGTTTTAAGATACGAGCGCAGGAGAAAACCTAAAGCCACCGCGATGAGACCAAAAATATACCAGTAGCCCTGAATGGCATTAGTAATAATAATCAATATCCGCGTCGGCAATGGCAGTTGCACTTGGGCTTCTTCAAATAAAGTAACTAGTTGGGGAACGACAAAAATAAACATGAGTAGCACGACAAAGGCGACAGCGGTGAGGACAAAGGCGGGATACATCAGGGCCGAACGGACTTTGCGCACAAAGAAGTAGTTCTGCTCTAAGTAGTCAGCCATAATTCCCAGCGCGTCGGAGAGACGACCACTGGCTTCGCCGGTGCGCACTACCCCAATAAAGAAGAGAGAAAAGGCTTCGGGATGTTTGGTCATGGCAATCGAGAGCGCCTCCCCACCTTCAATATCATATGACATCTCTTGGAGCAGACGATGTAAAGCTGGTTTTTCTACTTGTTTGGTTAAGGCTTGTAAGGCTTGAAGAACCGGCACACCAGCTCGGATCATGGAGGAGATTTGGCGGCTAAAGAGAATAAGGTCACGGGTGTTAACTTTACCGCCGAGAACGGTCCGATGCAGCAGTGACGTATCATTAAAAATTTGTAAATCAATCGGCACCAGGCCGTGACTCTGCAGTAACACGGTGGCCCGTTCTTCGGTTTGGGCGCGGAGCTTGCCTTTAACTTCTTTGCCGTCCGCCGTGCGTGCGCGATAGGAATACTGGGGCATTAACTACCTCCACTACGTTACTCTGTCATTGAGAGACATTCCGGCCATGCTTGTATGGTAGCAAATTTAGATGACCGTGTCCCGTATGCCAACTTAGTGTGTTAAAGTTTTGGCAGTGGAGAAATAAGGGCGAGCATCTTGGAGACGGACCGCGCCGGCATCAACTAGGGCTTGCAAACTGGCATCGAGAGTCTGCATGCCCACATCAGAGCTCGTTTGAATAATACCCAGAATCTGGTGGACATTACCTTCACGAATAACATTCCGGATCGCCGTTGTGGCAATCATAATTTCCACCGCGGGAATTCGGCCGCCCTCTAGCCAGGGTAACAAGCGCAAAGAAACAACGCCGGATAAAGTCGTCGAAAGCTGCGAGCGAATTTGGTGCTGCTGGACCGGCGGAAAAGAATCAATTAAACGCTCAATCGTTTGCCCCGCATCATTCGTGTGCAGGGTAGCAAAGACTAAGTGTCCTGTTTCCGCGACTGTGATCGCCGTTTGCATCGATTCTAAATCGCGGAGCTCGCCAATCATAATCACGTTAGGATCCTGGCGCAGCGTGGCGCGAATGGCCGTGGCAAAAGAAGCAGCATCGTGCCCGACTTCGCGTTGGTCAATGATGGATTGCTTGTCCACAAACTGATACTCAATGGGATCCTCTACGGTAATAATGTGCTCGCGCCGGCTTTCGTTGATGTAATCGATGAGCGAGGCCATAGTGGTTGATTTACCGTGACCGGCCGGACCGACCACTAACACGAAACCCTGCTTAAGCTCGGCAAATTGAGTTATCTGGGGCGGCAAGTGCAGTTCCTCCACCGTACGGATGTCTTTGGGAATGAGCCGCAGGGCAGCTGTAATTTCGCCTAAGTGATAAAAGACATTCACGCGAAAACGGGTACCATCCTGTAAACCATAGGAAAAATCACTCTGTTTTTCTTCGGCAAGTTCTTTAAGCCGCCGCTCTTTGTCATTCTTCAGCAGCTCATCTATCATCTGCTGGGCTTCGGCGGAAGCGAGAATCTCGGTGCCGATTGGTTGTAATTGGCCGTCAATTCGAAAAAAAGGAGTTCGTCCCGCGCTAATGTGGACATCGGACACACCAGCATCTTTTGACTCACGCAACAGGTCATCAATAATACGCATGGCTGTTTTTTAAAGTTAAGAAAGTACGTTAACGGGCTACGCGGTTGCTTTTTTGTTTTCCAAAAGCCTGGTGATCTTTTCCACGACTTCTGTAGGCGTGTAGTGAGCTTTGATGATGTAATCATTGGCACCAAGTTTTATACCACGCTCCACATCGGGTTTTTGTCCTAAATTAGTCAAGAGAATAATAGGTAACTCCTGCGTGCGCTTATCGCGCCGCAGCGCCTCCAGAATTTCAAAACCATCCATTTTTGGTAAGACAATATCAAGCAGCAGTAGGTTAGGTAGAGGATCTTTTTGGAGTCGTTGCCACGCTGTTTCTCCATCCTCGGCAATTTCCACCTGAAAACCCAGGCTCGCTAATTTAGTGTGGTACATGCCTGAAATAAAGGAATCATCTTCGACTAGTAAGATAGATTTTGCGTCATTCATACAATTATAGATTTAAGTGCCTAGCTGCTCTTCACTAGTTACGCGCATCACATCTTCGTATTGAACCTCGCCCACGAGAGCCTTGAGGAGCCCATCTTCACGCATCGTCAGGTTACCTTCCTTCTGTGATACATCTCGTAGTGTATCATATTCTCCCGAGTCATTAATAGCGTTGCGAAAAGCCCGACTAACCGGAACGGTCTCAAAGATGGCAACACGACCGACTGAGCCGGCCTCGTGACAGGCGGGACAACCAGGACTTTCATAGAGCACTTCGGGCCGCCGTTGATTATTGTCATTTTTATACTCCGCCGGTACGGCGGCGAGCGCCTGGGTGATCTTTTCCCGCAAACCAGCAGGCATCTTCACTGCCCGCTTGCACTCTTGGCATAGTTTCGCGACTAGCCGTTGGGCCACGAGCAGCCGAAGCGTAGCCGTGAGCAGAAATGGGTCAATGCCCATATCAACCAAGCGCGGCACTGTCCCGACAGCATCATTGGTATGAATTGTGGATAAAACTAAGTGCCCGGTTAACGAGGCATGGACTGACAGCGCCGCGGTATCGCGGTCACGTATTTCCCCTACCATTAAGATGTCAGGGTCTTGCCGCAGCAAATTCCGTAAACCAGAAACAAAAGTTAGTCCGATATCGGGTGCAATCTGGGTTTGGTTGATGCCGGGAATATCGTATTCCACTGGATCTTCGAGAGTCACAATATTTACATCCTGTGAATTCAGTTGCGTCAACGCCGTAAAGAGCGTGGTTGATTTGCCTGAACCAGTGGGCCCAGAGATGAGAATAATACCGTGGGGAGCACGCAAATGCTCTTGCAAAATTTTCTCTTGGGTACCGCGCAAGCCAAGTTGATTAAAGGATGGTGCGCCCTGCGACTTATCAAGGATACGGAGTGCTGCTTTTTCACCGTAGGTTGTGGGCATTGTGGAAACACGAAAATCAAAGGAGCGGCCTTCAATGGCGATAGAAAAGCGGCCATCCTGCGGCAGGCGCGATTCGTCAATTTTGAGGCTCGATAAGATTTTAATGCGGGAAATGATGGCAGCGTGAATTTTCCGCGGCAGGATTAAAGAGTTATGAAGATCACCGTCAATACGGTAGCGAATTCTGACATCTTTTTCTGTTGGTTCGACATGGATATCAGAGGCATGACCTTCAATCGCGTGGCGAATAATCACAGCGACGACTTTCGTGATTGGCGCTTCTTCGATAAAACGAGTAATATCTTGGGTTTCTTTGCCGCTGACATCAGTTTGAGCAAGTTCTCTCGTAAAATCTTTAAGCGCGCCGCCAATCTCGGCTTGGATTTCCGCGGCTCCGCCTAAGGCTTTATTAATCCCCTCTTGCGAGGCTAAGTAAATTTCTGGGTGCAGGCCTTTCTTTTTGGCAATAAACTTCACCGCTTCTAAAGCCTGGAAATCATCGGGGGATTCCATGGCGATAAGTAATTTAGTCTCCTTCTCGTCAAAAGCAAAAAAACGGTAGGTGGCGGCGGCCTGGCGAGAAATAGTCGCCATGGCTTGTTCGTTAATTCTCGTGGATGTCAAATCAATGTATGGTATCCGCAACATTTCGGCGCGGACTTGGGCTAGCTGTTCGGGATACACCATTTTTTCTTTCAGGAGCACTTCTTCCATGGCCAAACTTTCTTTAGCCATAAGATTGTGAATACGCTCCAACTGCGTAGGCTTAATTAAGCCCCGCTCAAGCAGTTTTTGTTCTAGTTGCAATTGGTTATCTGCCATGATTGAGCCTGTGCTTGGATTACTGGACCAGCCACCAGCACTTACAAGAAGGGGTTGGCTTTACCGGTAGCCGCAGGCGGTTGAACTGGCAGTGCACCGCTGATAATTAACTGTTTATCAAGAGAAAGATATGAGGCTGTCTGCAAAAACTGAAGATTAAAACCTGACGTGCTGTCTTCGCTTAGCTCACCAGGTAATGGGCTGGATGGGCCAGTTGGTTGGCTTTGTGAGGGTAATAAGGAAAGGACAAGGGCGCTGACTAGCGCGGCCGCAATTAAGACAGCCGATAAAATAATTATGACTCGTGTCTGTTTATTGGCCATGATTTTCTCCCCGATGCTTATAAAAGTTAATATCCATGCGCGCGCCGAGTTGATCGAGCGTCGTGGGATCACGTTGCAAGCGCAGGGAAACTACATCCATTAAACGCGCCGAGCGCTCAAGCTGTTCCAAAAAGAGCCGCAGCTGTTGGTAGGAACCGCGAGCCTCGATATTCACAGCGAGAGGCTCAATGGTAGCAGGCACATTCACTAATTCTCCCCGAGCCCGTAAGGCTTGGACTTTACTTTTCTCACCCTCACTATTATTAGCAAGCCCGATAATGGTCACGCCAGTAGTTTCCGCAGTGCGATGGAAAATCCGTGTCGCATCATCGAGAGCATCATCAGTCGGCAAAACTACGGCTAATTGTTGTTCGTGCTGCTGCTGACGAGTGAGTACCTCTTTCTTTTGATCAATCGTTAAGAGAAACTGTTGTTTTTCCACAATGGCTGCCTCCACGCCCGCCACGGCAGCTTGCTGTTCCCGCAAACTTTTCAACATTGGCTGAAAAATTGCAAAAATGGCGATAATAGCCACGAGAATTATGCCGGTCAAGAGTAAGTAGGGTAAGTTCAGTGATTGTTTAGCCATAACCTAGAGACTATTCGGGGGCAGATTCGGGCGACTACCTTGTAAGGCTTCCGGTGGAAAGTTGAGCGTAGCTTGAAAACTGTAGTTGATTGTCGTCACAGTTCCGTCAGGTGATGCAGTTTCATTACGGGCAATAGAAGCTAGATCAACAGCTGTAAACATTGTTTTTCGTGTAGGACTTGTGGTCAGACTAGCCAGAGTTTGCGCCACTTCATCAATATTAGGGGTATTGCCGCTGACGATCAGTTGGCCTTCCCGAGTCGTCATTTCTAGATCAATCAATACCGTGGGCGCGGGTAAGAGTCGTTCAATTTCTTGCAAGAGAGGCAGCGGGCTCACGTGCGTGGCCAGCAGTTCCTCAAGAGCATCAATTCGTTCTTCAAACAACGTGATGCGAGTGACATCATCACCAGCTTCGATGATTCTTCGCTCTAACCCCTGTAACTGGGCCTGGGATCGAGTTAAGGCTCTAGCAGCACTGGACTGGAGTCCCGCGAGGATACCCCACATGACTACCAGCAGCACGACAATGCCAATGGATAAACTAAACAATGCTCGCCGGCGCCGGCGAATGGACGCTAGGTAGGCTGTGCCTGGAGCTAAATTAATCGTTGCCATACCATATTGTTACAGGGCATCATTAAACTCGACTAGAAGCCGAAGGAAAAAATAATAGACTCATTATACTTTACTAAATCCGCGCTGCGCAAGGCCGACCGCCACGGCGTACATGGGACCGAGTTCATGCAAACGGGCATCGAGAGTTTGCGGATATGCTAAACCTCGCCAAGGATTGCCAACCGTGACACTATGGCCAATAAACTCGGACCACACGGCAGTTAGTCCGCGCAAGTTAGCGCCGCCGCCAATTAAAACTGTCTTCGTCAGCGCGCGGCCAGCTTTACGTTCATACAACTGCAGCAGATGTTGGGCTTGATCCAAGATTTTCTGCACCACTTGCATGGCAGCAATCGTTAATTCAGGAGGGGCTTGATTGATTAAGCCAAATTCCACCTTTTTCTGTTCCGCGGCCGCGGGGGAAAGAGCTAGAGCTTGAGCAATGTTGGCCGAGATGGCACGACCGCCATGCTCAATCGTGTGAGAGACGCGTGGCGTTCCGCCGTCAATAATGTGGAAGGTGGTAACACGATCGCCGATATCCACAATCATGGCGGAGTCATATTGATTGGTCAGCAAGGATCGTACTAAGGGAAATGTTTCGACCTCGAGCGCGAAGAGTTCAAGACGCAACAGTTCCATAAGTTTGGTGTAGCGTGTCACCAGGTCCTTCGGCGCCGCGGTAACAAAAACGGGCACGGTTTGCAGGTTCGACGACGGTGACACAGGCGTAGCGGGCGGGGCGGTAGTCGGTTTTTCATTTTCCATGTGCGGCGGTTGACCAACGCGACTCCACCCTAACACCATCTCATCTAAATTAGCCGGGACGACATCACGCGCAGCAAAGTGCACGGCCTTATCCATATCAGGCTCGGGAATATCAGGCAGCGTCAAGACCGTCGAGAAGACCACGCTTGAAGGCAATGCCGCAATTACCTGGTCCGTTGACACGCTGGCACTATCAAGCATGCGCGATACCACTGCCGCCACGGCGCGGATCTCATCTTCGTCATCACCAACAACGTCAGTTAATAAATTAGAGAGATTGGCCTGGGCATACGTGACCACTTCTAAGCGCCGGCGACGATCAATGAGTTCCACTACCTTTAAAGAAGAGGTGCCAATATCCAAACCAATATAGGCCGACGAAGAACTGAATAATGCCATAGGAAAACCTTGCCAATGAAAGTACTCCGAGTATACCATGAAGCTATAAGTTAATTTGATATTATTGCCCTACGTATATGTCGCCCCTGTGGATTGTTATCAGTGTGCTGGTCGTTTTGGGAGGATGGTTTCTCGTTGCCTACAATTCTTTAGTCCGTCGTAATAATCAGGTTAAGGAAGCCTGGAGTGATATTGATGTGCAGCTCAAACGGCGCCATAACCTTATTCCTAATTTAGTAGAGACTGTTAAAGGTTACGCGCAGCATGAACGCGAGGCATTTGATTCGGTCACCAAAGCGCGGGCCCAAGCTTTGGGGGCAAGTACGCCGGCCGAGCACGCTCAAGCTGAAAACATGCTCACAAATTCGCTCAAGTCCCTCTTTGCCGTGGCGGAAGCTTATCCAGAACTTAAAGCCAACACGAATTTTCTCGAGCTGCAACGAGAATTAGCTGACACAGAAAATAAAGTGATGGCGGCGCACCGGTTTTATAACAGCAATGTGCGTGACTACAACACGGTTGTCCAGTCAGTGCCCACGAATGTCATCGCCAGTCTCTTTGGCTTTAAGGAGCATGAATTCTTCGAATTGGATGACGAGGCCGCGCGCTCGGTGCCAAACATCAGCTTCACAAATAAATAGGCAATTACCCCTGCTCACTAAAGCGCGTTGCGCTTTTTTTGGTGCTAGTTATGCTTCTAATTACTATTGCTAGCAACTATGGCGACGCTCTACGAACAGATCAGTACAAACAAAATTAGATCATTCATCTTAATGGTCGTGGTCTTAGTGGTGGTCATTGGCCTCGTGGGACTCTACTCCTACGCGGTCCGGGGCGATTTATCGCTGCCAATCCTCGCCGCCATTATCGCCATTCCCAGCGCCCTCATTGGTTACTTCGCGGGTGATAAAATTGCGTTGGCCAGCAACGGCGCCAAGCCGCTGCCTGATGAAGCGGCACCTGATCTTCATAATGTGATCGAGAATCTGGCCATTACCGCCGGCATTCCGAAACCAAAGCTCTACCTCATTGATTCACCGGCGCTCAATGCGTTTGCTACAGGCCGAGATCCTAAGCACGCCTCCATCGCGGTCACACGGGGATTAGTTGAGCGCTTGGAACGCAGCGAACTGGAAGGCGTCTTAGCCCACGAGCTGGCCCACGTCAAAAATTATGATATTCGCTTTGGCACCTTAGTAGCGATCTTTGTGGGCTTTGTGGTGATTCTGGCTGATCTTTTTATGCGCGCTTCGTTGTGGGGCGGTTTGCGCACGCGTGGTGACCGCGAGCACGGGCAAGCCGGTGGTATTCTAGCACTGGTGGGTCTCGTGTTGCTGATCGTCTCTCCGATTATCGTCAAACTGATTCAACTGGCCGTCTCGCGGCAGCGAGAATATTTAGCGGACGCTTCGGGAGCGCTCTTAACACGCTACCCGGAAGGGTTGGCCTCCGCCCTAGAAAAAATCAGTGCCTCGCCCCCTCTGGAAACCGCCGGCAATGCGACGGCGCATTTGTATATTGCCAATCCCTTCCGGGCACGCACTATCGCGCACCTCTTTGCCACTCATCCCCCTATTGAAGAACGGATCCGACGACTGCGCGAGTCAGTCTAGGATTTAAAAAGATACGCGGTAACCAGAGCAGGAGAAAATCCGCGTGCTAATAAAAACCGTCCGAGTTTTTCTCTACTACCCGCAGTGGGGACATGAGTTTTTTGCCATTGCTGGGCCGCGCGCTCGAGCAGGTTTTTTTCCGCGGCGGCGGGGAGGGTTCCGGCCAGCGTGTCAGCAATAATCTCGGCCGCTATCCCTCGCTCTTTAAGCTTCCCGCGCAGCCAGCGAGGACCTACCGCCTTGGTCCGTAGCACGCTGACGCTATAGTCGTGAGCAAACTGCGCATCATTGAGTAATTTTTTGTTCTTTAGCCAGGCTGTCACCGCCTCAATCTGCGCGGGGGAAAACTGCTTGCGCGCTAATTTATGGCGCATTTCCGCCTCGGAATGGTCGCGGCGGCTTAAAATAGCTTGCGCCTGATAATAGGGATCATTATGCTGGCTGGGCGATGACATTGGCGACATTATGTAATCGTACTGTAACACGCTAGAATAATATTGACAGATTACTAGACACCATATTATCTCTACCTAATATCCGTTATACTGGTGCGTGTACTCTTACATCCCTACGCTATAAATAAAGCTCATGGAAAATCCTATCCAAGATAAACTTACCAGCCGCTTAAAAAACGTTTTATCAACGGCCGCCAAAGTTTCTCAAGAACTCAAGAGCCGCCGGATTGGCACGGAGCATGTTCTCTACGGCATGATGCAAGAAACAGGCTCGCTGGCGTACAGTATTTTGAAAAAGTTTGGTTTTACACCCGAGTTTATCCGGACCCAACTTGAGCAAGCGGAGAAATCAGCCGTTTGGAAGGAAGAGCTTTCCCCCCACACCCGCGCGATTTTTGAAAAAGGAGCACGGACGGCTTTTCAATACCACCATCGGTACATTGGCACCGAGCATGTGCTCTTTGGCATGCTGACGCTCAAGGATTCAACGGCATACAAGCTTTTGGAGAAGTCGCCGGTAGACGTCAAGGCGCTTACGCAACAAGTGCAAATTGTGCTCAAGAGCACTTCCCATTTTCCTGATCTATCAAACTTCCTTGGCATGCCCGTAGCTTTGCCGCCCGCACACCAAACACCCGCTAAGAAAGGGCGGGCCCTGCCGCCTGGCCTTACTGAAGGAGGCACGGCGAGTGATCCGCGCAAGCAGAAGACGCCGGCGATTGACTACTTTACCCAAGATTTAACTGCCGCTGCCGCTGCCGGAAAATTCGATGTCATTATTGGCCGGACAAAAGAAATTGAGCGCGTCATGAGCATTTTAAATCGCAAGACGAAGAATAACCCGATCCTGATTGGCGAACCGGGGACCGGCAAGACAGCGATTGTGACGGGCTTGGCCCAGCGTATTGCCAGTGGCCAAGTGCCGCCGAAACTTCAGGGGAAGCGAATCCTATCGCTCGATATGACCAGTATTCTGGCGGGTACGACTTTCCGCGGCGAATTTGAGGAACGGGTCAAGGAACTCATGCGAGAGTTAGAAGCAAACAAGAATACGATTCTCTTTATTGATGAGATCCATACCATTGTCGGCGCGGGCTCGGCCGGCGGCAGTCTTGATGCGGCAAATATGCTGAAGCCGGTGCTCGCGCGGGGCGAAGTGAGTATCATCGGTGCCACGACACTTGATGAATTTCGTAAGCATGTGGAGAAAGATGCCGCCCTCGAGCGGCGCTTCCAACCAGTCCAAGTTAAAGAGCCAACGCCGGCCGAGACGATTACCATCCTTGAAGGCGCGCGTGAAGCGTACGAACAACACCATGGTTTGACCGTTACCGATGAAGCCATTCAGGCAGCCGTGGAGATGAGTGTGCGTTATATTCCTGATCGCTTCTTGCCAGATAAAGCTTTTGATTTACTCGACGAGGCCGCTGCCACCTTGCAACTAAAGATTGCGGGCAGCAACGAAGCCAAGGAAGCGCATGGTCTCAAGCAAGAATTGGAAAAGTTACGTCTCAAGAAAGAAGAAGCCATTGAAGCAGAAAACTACGAGGAGGCTCTTCAGGCAAAGCGGCAAGAAGATGCCTTAACGGAAAAATTAGCTGCTTTTGCCCGGAAAGCGACGGCGGAGAACGAAGCGAAGCGTCCATCCATTACGACAGAGAATATTGCCAAAGTAGTGGCTGATGCTACGGGGGTGCCCGTAACGCGGCTGCTGAAATCAGAATCAAAGAAGCTCGCTAAGCTCGAAGACGTTTTGCGGCAGCATGTCATTGGTCAAGAAGAAGCAATTACAGTGGTGGCGCGCTACGTCCGGCGCAGTCGAGCGGGCATCGCTCATCCCAATCGTCCGCTGGGCTCATTCATTTTCTTGGGTCCCACCGGGGTTGGTAAGACAGAAACAGCGAAGGTCTTAGCCCGGGAGGTGTTTGAAAATGCCGAGGCTCTGATTCGCGTTGATATGTCAGAGTTTATGGAGGGCCATGCAGTCTCGCGTTTGATTGGCGCTCCGGCTGGATACGTAGGCTACGAAGAGGGCGGCAAATTAACGGAAAAGATACGGCGTCAGCCTTACTCGATTGTGCTCTTTGACGAGATCGAAAAGGCCCATCGCGACATTACTAACATTCTGCTGCAGATCTTAGACGAAGGGCAGCTGACTGATGCGCATGGCCGCACAGTCAACTTTAGGAATACCATTATTATCATGACGAGCAATATTGGTTCTGCCCAACTGGCCCAGCAAGCGCGCATGGGCTTTGCGCTCCCCGAGGAGAGCATCGCGCGCGAAGCGGCGGAGCAGCGGTACGAGGAAATGAAGGAGACGGTATTGCATGAACTCTCGGATCACATGGCCCCGGAACTGTTGGGGAGAATTGACCAAGTGGTGGTGTTCGCTCCCCTGTCGCGAAATGATCTCTTGCGCATTACTGATCTCCATGTCCGCGAACTGCAGGAACGGTTAAATATCAAACATATTAAGCTCGACGTTTCCAAGGGCGTGCGGGAGGAAATCGCTGATAAAGCGTTTGCCGTGGGCAAGGGCGCCCGGCCGATTCGGCAGATTGTCCAGGAACTCTTAGAAGATCCAATCGCTCATTCGGTGATCAGCGAAGAACTGGCCGAGGGGCAAGCTATACGCGCGAGCAAGACCGGCGGAAAAATAAAAGTTATCCCCGGAAAAAAATAAGGAGGAGCAAGCGTTGCTCTACTCGTTGGCCACAGCTCTCGGTGATATTCTGGCCCCACCCCGCTGCCTGGGGTGCCTGCGAGAAAGTCAGTGGCTCTGTCCCTCGTGCGCGGCACGTCTCCACTTGTTTCCCCTGGCTTGTATTGTGTGTGCTAAACACCACCCGCGCGGCCTTACCTGCCCCGGCTGTCACGAGGCTACCGTGTTGCAGGGCGTCGTCAGTGTTGGCTCGTACCGCACTTCTCTGCTGCAGCGAGGCATCCATTGGCTTAAATTTAAGGGCGTGCGTGCCGTGGCACCGATACTCGCGCAACTGCTGCTGCCGCAACTGTTGAAAATTGCGCCGTTGCCGCAACTGCGCCGTGAAGCAGTGCTTGTGCCCATTCCCCTCGCGCGGAAACGGGAACGGGAACGAGGTTTTAATCAGAGCCAGGATATTGCCCTGCACCTCTCGCACCTCACCGACATTCCCATAATACCCGTACTGGCCCGACAACGAGCCACATGGACCCAAAGTCATCTTCCCCCCGATCTGCGTTCCCGTAACATGAACCAGGCATTTATTGCGACTGTTGCTTTGCCCTCTACCTGCAAAGTGTGTCTCTTGATTGATGATGTTACGACCACCGGGGCGACCTTGAATGCTGCCGCGGCGGTGTTTAAACTACGTCCTTCGCAAGCAGTCTGGGGCTGTACAATTGCGCGAGGATAAGAGGAAAAGAGGCGGCCCCAAAACTTACGCCATCTTGCGGGCGATAAAATTAAGGTACTTTTTCTTCCCCGGGATGAATTCCTCGAAGTAGAGAGTGCTAAAGCCATGGTGTTCCAGCAAGTCACTAACTTCGTGCTTCGTATAGAAACTAAACCACCGCGGCATGTTCACCCCAGCACTTTCTCGGTAGCCTTCGGTTGTGCCTTCAATGAGGCCTAAACCAAGCAGGCCCTGGGGCTTTAACACCCGCTGGATTTCCTGGAGCGGCTGGTGAATTTCCGCTTTGGGTACGTGGAGTAACGTAGTGTATACCCAGACAGCATCAAATGTGTGATCAGTAAACGGCAATTGGGTAAAATCACCAACAATGGACTCTAAACCCTTGGCAGCAGACAGGCGCACCATGGCTTCGGCTGCATCAAGGCACGTAACCGCCAGCCCCTGTTGCTGGAGAATTAAACCATCGCGGCCTGGACCACTGCCTACATCGAGAACTTTTCCTTGAGCCAGCGCAATAAACTTATCAAAAAATTCCCGCGGAAATTGTTCCCAAAAATCAACCGTTTCCTCGTCATACTCAAGCGCCATCTTATTGTAGGTGTCGACAGTTTTCTGATCCATGATAGTGGCTTATAGATCTGTAGGGTGGGCCACTTAGGTTAAATACCCACACCATCGAGTATGTTGAGGCTTTTATCAGCAGTCAATTCGGGACGGGATGTGAGGCACGTGGGTCTGCTGATAAATTCCAATTCGCAGTGGAGAAGGCGGGATATTAATCGAGGTAAGCCCGACATTCATAGCACCAGTAGAAGTCATAGGGGGTCTGGTGTGATTTGATGATAGGATGACCGGTTTTCTTAAAATGTTCCGTATTATGGGCCTTTGATGATTCACAGCAGAATACCTCGCCGCAGTTGGTGCACTGGCGCAGATGTTCTGTCTCGCTGCAGACTGCACAGGTGGTTTTTTCAGAAGTTGTGACTTGAATCTCGCTACTGTGTGGACATTCGCTTCTTTTGATTCGACGATATTCCATATAGTTACCCTATCGTCTGATGTCTACCAGGTCAATATAGTTGTTTGATTACGAAGAGAGTAGTCTGCCTGCTGTTAGGCAGGGATTTCTCCTCACCTGTTGCTTCCACTTACTAACAGATCGAATGAGTATCACTCCAGTGTGGTGCCTAGTGCGCGGCACGGGAATCATTAATTTAAAAGTACGCAGATAAAGCAGCACCATACTGCAAGCGAAACGAGCGGGCGGTGTCCGTTTGAAAATATCCGAACCGAACTGACTGGGCGAGGCGGGCGGAATTCCCCCCAAACCCCCCTTCCGCCCGCCTCGCCTTGTTTACCCGACCGAAACTCTTGAGTGAAGGCGGGAACCGGAGCGGAAAGGACGATTTTCCGCCAGAGGCAGATCCGCCTCTGGTATGACAAGTTTTTCTTTGTCGGTAAATTCTTATCCTCCCACTTCCACTTTGAACCCGCCGTATGTCATGCGCTTCATGTCAAAGGGCATCGGAACATCCTTATGGTCTTTATACTTTTCGTTCATCTCATCCATTACTTTTTTATTTACCTCATCCCGACGTTCTTTGGATTTATAAACAATGAATGAAAACCAAACGGTCTCGTCTGGATTTGTTTTTGCTAATTCGGTAAAGGCAAGCGGCTTCATGCCGCCCATCTCTTTTGCTTCCAGATCGTCGCCTATGCACTCATAATACTCAAGGGCGCCGTATTTCATCCACATATCTCGCCCCTAGCTTGCCATTTTTTTATATTCTTCGGTTTTGTCTTTTGGGACTACCAGTACAAAACCGTCTACGTATTTTCCTTTTGTCATAGTTTTTTCAATTTATTTCTTAAAATGATAATTTTTGCTCGCATCACGCTTCTATTTTCCCATCTCCGCCGGTTGCAAAAGTGATACGCGATTGCCTTCGGTATCGGTGAAGCCCGCATAGAGTCCGATTCCGGGAATTTCCATCGGTTCGCCATTTTGAAGTGTACTCTCGACAACCTTGCCACCCGCGGCGTTCACCTTCTCCATCATCTCCTTGATGTCCTTAACGCCGATGACGATGGAAGGATGCGCATTTTCCGGCGCTCTCTTAAAGAAACCGCCGCCGATCACGCCCTTAACGGCATCGGGCTTCACATCTTCTTTCGGATGGTCGACAAGCGCGTAATCGCCCATCTCGGGGCCAAAAAGCTGTATCTGCCATTCAAAGACATCCTTATAAAACTTCACCATTCGATCACGATTTTCGAACGGCATCTCGAAATGTACGACTGGATTTGGTTTGTTCATCATGTTTTTGGTTAACTTTTCGTGATAGTTGATCATCCGGCGACTTACCTTTGTGTCGGCTCGAATAATTCTATTGGGTTGCCGTCCGGGTCCTCGATGTGAATTTGACTGCCGCCAGGGCCTGTTTCCATTTCATTACGGAAACTCACACCTTTTTCTTTAAGTTCGGCTTTGCGCGCAGACAAGTCCTCAACGCGAAGCATAATGCGGTTAAATCCACCCGGCTGTTGCGCGCGCCCATCGGGTAGCGGGCGCGAGCCGGACGCGCCAGGGCCGCTCAAAATTAGTGTAAGATCGTCAAGTGATACTTGACCAAACGCGGGCAGGTGCTGTGCATCAAGCGTGAAGCCAAGCGTTTTGGTATAGAACGCCACCGACGTCGCGACATCTTTGACTTGATACCGAACGCCATGGAAATGTAGTGGATTTTTCATAATCTTATTTTAGCAAATCCTTCATTTGTATACCAACGCTTGGGCGGTAAATTCACTTAATTATTATTCCCCGAAAGAACCTGTTTTAACTTCTCCCGCGCGTTCATAGTTAGCGACAATTACGCCCTTAGGCGAAACTTTGCTATCGGTCAGTTTGAATGCGGCCGGAATTGCGCCGTCACTAAATAAACGCTTACCCGGGCCAAGCGTTATGGGAAAAATTTTAAGCCAAAGTTCGTCAACCAAATCATTCTTCAAAAGCGTCTGAATGAAATTGGCACTGCCATGCACCTGCAAATCAGGACCATTTTGTTCTTTGAGCTTCTTAATTTCATCTACTACTTTATCCTTTAGAAAGACGGTGTTGCTCCACTCCTGTGTTGTAGGCGTATTCGCAGCAACATATTTTGTTGCTGCGTTGACCCCAGGCCATTCAGCTTCATGTTGTGGCCAATATGAAGCGAATATCTCAAATGTTTTTCTGCCTAGTAAAAGTTCAAAAGGCTTACTCATTTGTTTTCCCATTACTTCACCAAGAAAGTCATCAAAATACGGAACAATCCACCCCCCGTATTTAAAACCGCCAGAAACATCTTCCTTGGGTCCGCCGGGTGCCTGTATGACACCGTCAATAGTGATGAAGGATAGGATAATAATTTTTCTCATAAATCTATTTTATCTATTTTGCCCTTTGGCGGCAAATTCCTACCTTCGGAATACAAAGGTCTGAATACCCAGCCACGCCTTTCTTAAAATGCTCATGTCATCAACTCGGTCAATGCGGCCATTATGAAAAGAGCTGAAAAGCCATACGCCGTCTTTTTTGACAACAACATGTGTCTGAATCGATGGACGATGTATTGCCTCTTTTCCGTCAAATTGCGTACCGCTTATAACATACGCAATAGCAGTATTTTCACCTAAAAATTTAATTCGTTCGATGTATCCTCGCAAACAGGTATTTTTCAAAAAGGTATCGAACAACTCCTGGTGAGAACGAGCAATTTCTTCACGTCCGATGGTATGTGTTCCGTCAAACGAAACAAAATCCGCATCTTCTGTGAAGAATGAGGCGTATTTTGTGCCGTCCGCTTCGCACCAAGCCTCGTTACGTTTTTGATAGATCGACTGAATTTCCGCCACGTCTGCATCAAGTATATTTTGATCACTCAAGGTATCTGAAATAACTTCCGGACCTTTTTGTTGTAGCTCGTTCAACTGCACAGTGAAGCGCGCGGCCTCTTTATTGCTTTGGTATAGATATAACCCCATCAACGCTCCAATAAAAACAACAATGCTGATAGCTACAACTAGAATTTTTTTCACTCGGCTTCTCATATTATTTTCTGAGTGCCACGATTAGGCCGCAAAGCAATAAGCCCAGCCCAAATCCGATGATCAACCCGAAACCGGGCTGACCGTATACTAAACCCAAGCCAATCCCCGTAATTAAGGTTCCAGAGATGATTAGCAAAAATTTTGTTCTTTCTCGCATAATGCTATTTTAACAAATCTTCTATTGAAATGCCCAACGCTTTGCGATTTTAGGCACTCGGGTCTTGCCGATACTATCGCCCTGTGCGGCGGGCCACCCAGGTTCAGTACCCAGAACTTTAGGCACGTTGAGAGCTTTCACAGGACTGATTTTGGGAGGTGAATTTAGGCATCCAGGTCGGGGTAAAATGTTACCAAAAAGATTGTGACGATTGAGTAAACTTCCCGTCGAAAGTTAGATCAATTCATCGAGATTGATAAAGCCAAGTACAGTCAGCATCTCTTCTCTGCTCAAGCCTCCATGCATACCACGCAAGTCGCTCTTATCTAGACCAGGATGCTGATACCAGACGGTATATCCCTCATACGGTAGTATTAATGCATTACCTATACGCTTACGGAACTGCAGATGTTCCTGGCCAAGGCCGAATAGCCCTTTATCAGCTTCTTCTTGCGATCTAACAATCCGCGCTTTGCCATCCAGTTTTTCCGTAAGGAAATCAACCATACCGTCCACCTTGTCCTCGGCAAATTTAAGGAAGACATCGCGAGTATTACCCCATGGATAAATCGTCCTGCCGGCCGCGCTGGTAGCCAACGCTTCGGTCACTTCCGGCCACTGGTTCAAGTAAATAGTTTCTTCAGGCTTCATCACTACATGGCCATGATCGGCCGTAACCAGCAGCACAGTATTTTCAGCCACTTGATGATCAACTTTTTCTAGCAGCTCCGTCTGAAGAAGATGCGTCAGGCTATTCAGTTCTGATAGATACGCTTCGCTGTGCGGCTCGTACTCGTGTGACATGTGGTCCACGGCGTCCCAGTAGACATAAAAATATGACTTACCTTGGGCCGCGGCCAGATGCTGGCGCAGTAGTACCATCATATCCGACGAGCTGCTGTAGGGAATTACAGTAGCTCCGGCTTGCGAGACTTTTGAGTAAGCGCTGTTGGCGTAGGTGTTGCGTAGCATTACATGAGAGGCAACGCCATGACTGCTCAATCTCGTATGCAATGATGTTCCGCTAAATAAAACTTGTGGATCGACACCGCGCTCGGCCAGCTCGTCCACCCGAGCCTTCTTGGCCAGTGGCATAAATGGCAAAGTCACAATGATCTCATCAAGCTCCTCCATGTAAAGATGCCATTCCATCAGACCATGTTCTTGCGGTGTAAGGCCGCTGCTAATAGTCGTAACACTAGCAGCCGTCGTTGAGGGAAATAGTGACGTGATCGGCATCAGGTTGCCTTTTTCCAATACACGGCTCAGGAAAGGGTATCGCTCACCATACTTGAGCCACTGATTGTATCCAAACCCGTCAATGAGAAAAACAATGACGTTTTGGGGTTGCGGGTTAACGTGCTTGAATACAGTGTCAGTAAAAGGATGGTTGCCTTGCTTTGTACCCAGTAATAATTCTACTAGTGCCGGTATTTGCGCAAAGCTGTACCCTCCATAGTCGGGTCGCAGAAAATGACTGTCGCCAAGACGAGCTTCAATGTCCTGCAGGTGGTCCTTGATGATCATAAATCTTTGTTTCCTTATCGTAATGAACTTTTGACAGATCGAGAATAGCAGCTTAACGTATACGCTTGGCTCTTTGACAACCTACCTTCCCTCAAACCCCATGGGAGTTGGAAATGAACAACCTGCAAGCCGTGATTATCTGCGGAGGCATTGGCGCCCGCATGGGTGAACTGACTTCCAGCAAACCGAAAAGCCTGCTCAACTTCGAGGGACAGCCTATCCTGTCCCACATCCTGGATCGTATCTCGATTGCCTTTGGTGGATCAGGTGAAGTGATCCTCACGACCGGCTTTGGCGGTGATCAGATCAAGAATGCGTACGGCACGTCCTATAAAGGGTTGACGCTGCGCTACGCACACGATGAACGGCAGCTCGGCACCAGGAATCGTCTGCTACTGGCCAAGGATATGATTTCCGGGCCCTTCCTCTTTTTGGCCGGTGACATCATCTGTGAGCCCCGTCTGCTCTGCGAACTGATGGAAGCACATCAACAGCAACCTGGTACCATTGCAACGGTCGGGCTTGCTGTAGACCACACACCGGCACCTGGGCACGGCGTGGCAACAGTTGATCATGACAAGCATGCAAATTTTACTTTCATCGAGAAGCGACGCATTGATAGTGTAGTGCAAGATCCGGAGACGCAGGAGATTCGGATGTTTGGACGATAAGACTTAGTTGTCCTCCCAGCCACGTACTTCTTCTTCGCCAAGTGGAGTAAATCCTGATCCCAACCCAAAAGAAGGCTTGAGGATTTCTTTCATGTCCTTGGCCAGCGTGCGTTCAACTTCCTCGGGCACAAAACGATTGGCACTTACAGAAGGCCAGAGCTGGGCAATCACATGATTGATACCGTGACCAGCTTCCTCTACCGAGGCCAGTATCCACGCTGCTGGGTAGGTCTTACCCTTCATGTGAGCTGCGAGACGAGTATGAGCATCATACGGAGTTAATTTTTGCCCTGGTCGCCTCATATAACATACGACTGAAAACTCGGGCCCATAACTCTTCCACATTTTCGTTTTAATAAGGTGATCGACTACGTCCACAGCGGGAGAATGTTCGTTGTACTCCGTTATTTCCCAGTGATGAATTGAAGCTACTTGGCCTCTGCCATCATGATGCATGCTTATTCCGAAGACATCGGGCGAATCACCTGGTACCCCTGGGCCACAATAGATTGGTGGGTTGCCTGCTTGCATCAAGCCAAGTGCGAATGTTGCTCCAATCCACATCTCGCGATTGATTTGATGCTTTCGATCTTTAACCATCGTCGCTACTCCTTCTTGTTGCATGCGCCTAGTCCATACACGGCGAATGAATGCGGGGCTATACAGACGATCGCCCTTAAAATTACCCATCCCTACTGGCATATTACTTACGTTCTCGGAGTTTACTTTTCATTGTTTCCTCATCAACAAGAAATTTTGGACGCTCAAAGCTCACTACAGCGAATGTTTCGCCCGCCAAAGTCAGCACATAATTATGCTTGTTGGAATCGAGAGGGACGGGCTCGAATTCTTGAGTCTTTGAATCTGGTGGAATCCGAGTAATATCGTAGGGAGAAGAAAGGAAGAAGCAATTGGGGTGCTTTTCAAGAAATTCCTTAAAGTCGTCGCTGCGGTATTCAAATAGCTCCCGCATAAAGAACAGAACATTTTCGGAATATGGAACAACTTTCTTTTCAATCCGTTGCATATCCATGGGCTGTGGCAGCGATAGCTCATCTTGAGTTAGCTGTTCATAATTCACATATTCTTTAACTTGGAATAGAAATGGCACATGCTCTTGGGGAAGCTTCATGCGCTTGGCATCAAGCGCCTTTATCTCCTGATTCTCTTTTTCTACAACCATGACCGCCGTATCACACGATGAGTCAGTCTCTGGTAACACCATAAAAAATGCTGCACCGGGTTTAAACTGTCTTTCCAGCTGCTTCAGAAAAAGAGTTGTAATGAAAAGTTCCTTGAGCTGCTGTCCGGTAACTGTCTTTAAACCAATCGGTACAGTGTCATGATTGTCCAGGTCAAAGATTGCATTGGTGAGTATCTCGGAATTGACTGGGACTGCCCACAGAGGAGCGCGACGAAAACGATACTTGAGAGCCGCTTTGAAAAGTGCATCATAAATTGTTTGCGCATTCTTTTCTGCGCTGAGGCGGTAAGCAAAAACAAGTTTCCACGAGGTATCCATAAGTGAAGCGTTGTGTAGTTAAAAAGCAGCTGACTCAAGCGTCAGGGCGGTGAGTTTCGAACCCTAAAAGGACTAAGTGGGTGGGTCGTTTAGACCCAAAGCTATCGGGCGGAGAGGGTGGGATTCGAACCCACGGACCCCTTTCGGAGTCAACACATTAGCAGTGTGTTACCTTAAACCGCTCGGTCACCTCTCCTCTATATTGCTATTTGTGTAAAATACTAGTATATAACTGTAATATCAAGCGTACGCGTCCGTAGCTCAATTGGCAGAGCAGTGCCCTCTTAAGGCAACGGTTGGGGGTTCGATTCCCTCCGGGCGCACAAAAAGAGGAATCGAAGAGTATTTTTAAAATGTACACTGCTGTACATTTTAAAAAACCCGGGCGACGAGGGAGGAGTGAGCCATGTCCCGCCGGGCGGGACGAAGCGAACGACGGATGAGGAGGATTCCCTCCGGGCGCACATATCTCTCACTCATCTTTTGCTCGACGCGAATCACCGGCGTATTTTTACATTCAGGAGTCCCGCACGCAGTGCCGGCAGGCACTGCGTCGAGAAAAGATGAATTTGTTTATTAGGTAGGATGATCCTTGCTGTCACAAGCAAGATAAGAGATGATGTTTTTCACAGGAGAGGTGCGTGAGTGGCCGAAACGGCACGCTTGGAAAGCGTGTGTGCCTTAACCGGTACCGAGGGTTCGAATCCCTCCCTCTCCGCCAAGTGGTTTTGATAGCGTCGGCAATAGCTTTATTAGCCTTGTCGTCCAATAATTCTGGGATTTCTTGTGGTTCGGTAGAGCTATTATTGACGAGACGGACAAAGTGACTTTCTCTAGCCTGAAAGCGGTTCTCACCAGCTCTTGCAGCAAATTTTTATGGTTCTCGTTTTGGTTCGGTAAATCATAATCTTTTGACAAAGAAGAGGAGGAGATAGACAATAAATTTTCCTCACATTCCGAACGTTCTTTCACAAAGGAGTAACGAGATGCAACGCTCGACTGCATGGAATTTGGCTCTAGAAGCAGCCAATGTTGTTCACGCCGCTCGATCTGCCCACCAACTTGCAGTGACTGAACTGTTATTATTTGGTTCACTGGCGCGCAAGACGCGGGGCGATGTGGGTGATGTTGATCTGCTGATTCTTCAGCCAAACACTGTCAACATTCGCGATTGCGATTTGTACTACGACGATGGCGACGATTTTGATCAGCCGCCGTTTCCAGAGGATTGGCCTGTGTACTACGGCTGCAACGATCATGGCAAGCAACGTACGCTCCACAAGCTCGTTTTCCCTACCGCTGTTATCACTGATCACGCGACACAGAACACAATCGCTGCACGGCAGAGTGATCCTCACTTCTTGCGTAACTGCTTCTCTGCAATGTGCAGATATGACTGGAGACAACGGCGGTTCGTTCCTATCAACCACTCATACTTTGAGCATCGATATGGTGCTAAGCTGACAGAGCTCTGTTAATAAAAGTCACTGCTCACCTCGCAGAATGCGGGGTGTTTTTCTTGTTAGAAAGTGTCCAGATACTCTTTCCTAATTTCATCATTTCAGTTCGGAAGTAGTCCTGCTTTGCCCGCCATAAATATTAAGTATCGGATAAACCTACATACCCATGAAATGCCCATATCCCAATTGTCGAAAAGATTACAACGACGAATCTTGGCCTAAGGAGATGGAATCATGGATTAACCCAAGCCATTTTGGTGAATCTATTAATGAGCGGAAGAATATGAATCGTTTATTTGTCATTACTAGACAATGTAGATTTTGCCACCAATACTTTCATGAATTGTACGTCGGTCACGAAAACTTTCGAGAGTTTGATGAGATAAAATCCACTCTTGAACCCTTGGTGACTTATCCTGTTTCAAGAACTAAATTTGAGGCTAAGCAAGTTCCTAAAGAAATAACTAACGCTTTTAATGAGGCTGAAAGATGCCGATCAGTTGGCTCCTTAACTGGCGCTGGTGGATGCCTACGAAAGACAGTGTATGCTCTATGTGATTCGCAGAAAGTCACAGGGAAAGATTACAGAGAAAAGATTGGCAAGCTACCAGTTAAAGAGACCTACCAGGAACTTTTGAAGCAAATTAAATGGTTAGGAGATAACACAACCAAGCCAGGCGAAGAAAAATATACGATGGAAATGATTGATGTTGCATTTGAAATACTGCCCGTCCTTGTTGATGACATGTACTTAAAAGAGGAGAAGACTGACGCAGCTGCGAAGTTACTTGCTAAGGCTCGTTCTGCTAATAATTCAGTTAAAGACTAGTAACCCACATGCCTCAATTCGTGTTCCGAATTGACCTCCAGTAAAAGCCTCAACACACTGAAAAGTACGGGCACCTAACTCACATGGCCCGCCACGCAGAGCGATAGTATCGGCAAGGGCCATAGTGGTTTACGACACGAGAGGTATATAGTGAGATTATGAAATACAACAAGCTCGTGCGAGACAAGATACCGGAATATATTCAAAGGAAGGGCCATAAACCGGAATATCACATTGCCGATGAGCCAGAGTACTGGGATAAATTGAAAGAAAAGCTCCTTGAAGAAGTACAGGAGTTTAACGACGATGAAAGCCTCGCAGAATTTGCCGATGTTCTCGAAGTGCTTGATGCAATTAGAAGGTATAAGAAGTTTGACCAACAAGAAATTGAGCGAATCAAAAACGAAAAAGCACAAGAGCGGGGAATCTTTCAGAAGCGGATTATTCTTGAGGAGTCCTAACACACCCGGCGACTCAGATGCCTAAATTCACCATCCAAATCCAGCCCCGGAAAAGCTCTCAACGTGTCCGGAGTTCCGGGTACTAAACCCAAGTGGCCCGCAGTGAATAGAGTCTTGTATGCGAAGAAAATCTTTTGACAGTATTATCAAACAATTTTTGCTCCAGCATGTTCCTGACGAGGGCACTGTTCTTGATGTGGGCTGCGGCACCGGTTGGACAGCTTTGTTTCTGGCTCGTCAAAAGCCAAACTGCGCGGTAGAAGGGGTTGATATTGATACTGTCAAAATCCATCGCGCTAACGCGCTCTTTCTCAAAGCCAAGCGAGATCATATTGTCCGCTGCTATACCTGTAGCGCGGAACTCCTGGCGAAACGCCTGGGCTACGGCCGGTATGACGTTGTCATCAGTAATCATTCCCTCCATCACTACCCAAAGCCCGTCATCGCTCTGCGCCAAATCCGCGCTACCTTGAAGCCAAATGGCTACCTTCTTCTCTCGGAGCTTGATCCCAGCTACGGTGAAGAAATTGACAACTGTCCGCGCTACTCGCTTAAGAAAATTATTGCTTTGCTTAAGCAGGCCCGTTTCCATGTCCGCCATGCCCAGCATAAAAAACCAGGCGTTTTACTATTGCTTGCCGAACGAACGGCAAAAGCTTCTCTACACTAAAATCCCAGGCGACGAGCGACAATATCAACGAGTGGTTCTTGTAAATCGTGGTCTTCCGGTAGAAATTCTAAGAGGATGTCCCGAATCACCAGAGGATCAGCTTCGCCAATTTCCATGTGGAGCAAGGGGGCAAAATGGCGCTTGCTGCGGAAAATGACCGTCTTGGTTTCCCCCGGTTCATAGATCACATTAAAGTTGGCTAAATCGCGAAAGTGATAGAGCGTGTTGTTTAGCGCCACGCCGTCTACCATAATCCGGTAGCGCAGCGTCGCTGGCTTTTTCTGGGCGATGTAGTAGATAAATCCGCCGAGAAAGGCAGTGGTGAGAGCACCGATAAAATTAGCGGTAAAAAGGAAAATACCGACGAGAATCGTGGTTACGACCGCGACAACAATGTACCACAGGGGTGATTTAGGCTGGTGATTGTGTTCTTCGGCATGCCACTCCAAGAGCGTCGCCACTTTTTCCACGTCATCATCAACTTCACGCAGGTCGTGCGTCTCTTGCATTTCTTTGAGCTCATGCTGAAAGCGTTCATCTTTATGCTGGGCCAGACGCTGCTTCACGTGCTCCCGTTGTCGTCGGCTTACCATACCGAAAAGTATATCACTATTTAGATAGCGAGTGATAAAAGTCACCATGGGCTTATGCCCGTGGTATCGGGGGACTTTTGTCTGCGGCG
>JBBDZC010000019.1:0-2033 GCA_040900375.1 Candidatus Anderseniibacteriota bacterium
CAGTTGGGCGTAGACATAGCTTTTCTGGTCTGATGGTGGAGTGAATGTTTTGACCTTACTAATGGACTGATAGCTCACTTTCTCTTCAGTAGCTATTGGCATCACTGAATTGCCATTCAGCTCTTCCCATACCTCAAGCCCTGGCTTGGTGAGGATTTTCACTAGGTAGTCATGTGGTTTCTTGGCGAACTGAAGCGCGGTGTTCATCCCGTGAGCTCGTAAGAGTGCCGCCGTGTTAGGCCCGATATTCCAAACGTCGCCCACTGGCAGTTCTCGAAGGGCTTCATCGATATCACGGGCGCTAATCTTTACGAAGCCTGCTGGCTTCCCTTTTTCTGATGCTACTTTGGTCAAGACCTTATTCACTGACAATCCAATGGTGACTGTAATCCCTAATTCAGCATGAATGGCAGCCTGGAGTCTTCGAGCTATTGCCTCATAGGAGCCCTTGTTTACCCTCCTCATACCTGTCAGCTCAATAAACCCCTCATCGACTGAATACTCCTCAACCAGGGGCGTGTAGCGCCTCATTATTGCATACATACGCTTACTGAAGAGACTTACAGTCTCGTAGTCAGTCGGAAGGACTACTAGACCTGGGCACATTTTTCGTGCGTCCCAAAGTGATACACCGCGCTTCACTCCATATGCCTTTGCTTCATAGCTAGCAGCTGCCACAATATTCCGTTCCTTACCAGTGACAACTGGCTTACCTTTTAGCCATGGCTTTACCGCCTGCTCTACGGAAGCAAAAAAGGCGTCACCATCAATGTGTGCAATTGCTCTTGGCCAGGAGTGTACAAGGTAGCTCATCGATAGCGTCGAATCACTGATGTAACGACTCCGAGTATTCTCGTGTCTTCAGTTGGTGTGATGGGCTGGTAGTGATGATTGGCAGCAACGAGCTTATCTATCTCGTAGTGGCGAATCATAGTCTGCCCATCCACCTCCGCAATGACGATATCGCCTCTCTGGGGTGTACGGCCTCGCTCCATGATGACAATGTCGTCAGGCATGATGCCAGCCTCTTTCATGGCATCCGTAGCCACTGTGACCAGAGAGCTGGCCTCTTTATGAGGGACAAGCCACTCCTCGAATGTTAGCTGGTCTCCTAGCTCCTCTTCAGCAGGGGATGGCCAGCCTGCTTGAATGGTGCCTCGGAAGGGAAAGGAGTAAGTAAGTATCGCTCCGAGGGCTAGCATGTTCCTATTCTGTTCGCTGCCATCCCAAGTAGCAATACAACTTATTAACAGTTAGGCTAAAACCATGAACTTATACGACATAACAAAGGGGCAACTCATTACGATATGGATATTTGCCATGCTCTATTGGTTAATTGTTCTTGGGCATGTCATGGATGCGTATGAGCCTAGTTACGTCTTTGTGCTTCAAGTATTTCTAATACCAGGTGTACTAGTCTTCATAACACTTGGTTGGAGAAAGCGTCGAAATAAACCAGAGTAGGTATGTGTGGCAGATACAGTTTCTTTGACACAGAACAACTCTTCGAGCGCTTTAACGTACCCAAAGTAGTGTTAGAAGACCGATACAATGTAGCGCCCAGCTTCGATATGCCAGTCATCATCGACGATGGCAGTAAACATATTGAGGTGATGAAGTGGGGGCTGATACCTCACTGGGCCAAAGAAGAAAAAACTGATTACAAACTCATCAATGCTCGAATTGAAACCCTAGCCGAAAAGCCGACGTTCAAAAACCTCCTCAAAAGCCAGCGTTGCTTAGTCCCTGCCCGTGGCTTTTTCGAGTGGCACCGCACTGACGAAGGTAAGGAGCCTTACTACTTTCACTTGGATGATATCTTTGCGTTTGCTGGCTTATACGATGTCTGGGAGCATGATGATAAAGTAATTGATTCCTATACCATCATCACCGCTAATGCAGAGGGTGGTATAGCTGATATTCATAACCGTATGCCAGTCATACTGACTCAGAAAGCTGAAACAGACTGGCTTAATCCTGACCTTAGCGAGCCAGACGAAGCACTAAGAGTCTTGGACTTGCGACGTGATGAC
>JBBDZC010000020.1:0-13822 GCA_040900375.1 Candidatus Anderseniibacteriota bacterium
TGACAAAGCCCTTCATCCTCGGGCTTACGCCCGAGGTCTTACGGGCTCCAGATAATATAAGCATTGAGCGGGTCGTGGCAGCACCTACAGTAATTCATTATTCACCAAGCTCCATCCTGGGGTAAAAAATAGCCGCCATGGTGGCGGCTACAAGAAAGTGGGAGGTAAAACTTAGGTAGCCTTTACTTTCAGCTTGCGGGTCATGGCGGCATTCGCCTTAGGAATGCGAATAGTCAGCACCCCGTTTTTAATTTTGGCTTCGGCGCGGTCGGCATCAATTTCTACGGGGAGAATAATTGAGCGGGAGAACGTACCCCAGTAACATTCTTGGTAAAAATAATCTTCGGTATCAACATCATACGAGCGACGGCGCTCTCCCCGGATCGTCACCATGTCATTGGTAATTGAGACATCAAGATCATCGGGCGAAACCCCCGCGATCGTACTCTGGATTATAATACTCTGATCATCCTGAAAGACATCAACGGTGAGCTGCCCTTCTTGTTCCTCGGCTGTCTGACCAGTATCTTCGTCAGAGTAAACGTCATCAGGTTCGGTCTCCACTTCATCGAGGGCAGACTCAACATCAGCCTCTGACTCTTGGGCGACAGCCACGTCTTGTTCTTCGTCAAAATCAACACTGTCGTCGCTACTAGAACTTAGCATACGAGCACCAGTTAGCCGTTCAAAAAAGCTCCGCGGTTCTTGAGGCATAATTCAGTAACAATGTAACAGAAAAACTCTCTCCAGTATAGCAATATTTCTAGCAAGGTACACTAAGGGTGGTTGTCCACACCTTATACGATAGTCATTTACTGGAGGAGGGACCGGCTACGTTTGAGTTCGGCGAGGTGGTGTAGGGCTCGTTCTCGCTCGGTTTGTTTAGCGGCCACGCGTTCAGGAGGCGCTTTGGTTTGCATCTGGCGTAGCGTCTGTTGAAGGTGAGCAAGGAGGTTTTCAGCATCCTCTTGTTCTTGAGCAAGTTTCTCGCGGGCGGCCGCGACGGCGGCGGGGGTGATTGCCGGGCTGCCGATCGCAATTGTTCCCTGCCGAGGAAGCGGAAAAACTTTCAAGGCAGGGTTGGTCTCCGGAAGCAGCGTCGCGTGCACAAGGCTAGGCAGCACTTCAGACAGCGGCACCTCTCCCTCGACATAGAGCTCAATTGGGGTGCGGGGTAAGAGCGCCAGGAGAGCGCGAGCCCGGCGCACGGTGGTGACAATATCTTTAAAGTGAGTCATGGCAGCATTAGTTACCGAGGCAGTTTGCGACCCGGCTGGCCAGGGAGCCGTCATGAGGAGCCCCGGCTGCTGTAAATGTTGCCACAGCGCTTCCGTGATGAACGGCATGAAGGGATGCAGCAGTGTCAGTACCTGGTGCCAGACCTGGCGAGCAGTCTGGGTTGAGCCTTGCACTTTGAGTACCTCCACGTACCAATCAGCGAAGTCATTCCACACGAATTCATAAAGCGCGTGGGTGGCTTCACCGATACGATACGTTTGCAGATACTCGGTCACCCGGTGCGTCAGCATCTGACTGCGTTCGACAATCCATTGATCAGCAAGGGTAGGTTTATCCTGCGCGGGCAGCGATTCTAGAAGCCGGGTTATATTCCACACCTTATTAGCAAAATTGCGGGCCGAGATTACGGCTTGCTCGTCAAATTTCAGAGCTTGAGTGTCGTAACTTACTTGGTACAGCAGACCAAACCGTGTGGCATCGGCCCCATGGCGCTCAATTAGGTCGAGAGGATCAACACCAGTACCTAGACTTTTGCTCATGCGCTGTCCCTGGCGGGTCAACACCGTGGGATAGATCAACACCTCGCGAAAAGGCAGGCGCAGGGCAACCGACCGCTGCCCGTATTCTTCGCCTTGCATCAACTCCAGACCAGAAAAGATCATGCGGGCAACCCACAGGTACAAAATATCGCGGGCGGTGACCAGGGTGGAAGTCGGATAGAACTGCTGTAAGTCAGAACTGGCTTGGGGCCAGCCGAGCGTGGCAAAAGGCCACAGAGCCGACGAAAACCAGGTGTCTAAGACATCAGGATCTTGCTCCCAATCGGGAGCGGCGGCAGGTTTTTCCCGCGATACAATGAAGGCACCAGGTTCATCTTCGCGTTCTGTCCCGCGCATTTCCGGCCGCCACCACACAGGGATTTGTTGCCCAAGCCAAATTTGCCGGCTAATCGTCCAGTCGTGGACTTGAGTCAGCCACTCTTGCAAGTGTCCCTTCCAGCGCGCGGGGTAGAATTTTACTTTTTCTTCCGCCACCGCCGCCATTGTCTCTGGCCGCAGCTTATTCATATCGACAAACCACTGCCGCGATAGGAGTGGCTCAATGACAGTCCCGCACCGATCACACAAATTAATAGTATGACGCATCACTGCTTCACTCTCGAGAATATTTTGTTGGCGTAGCTGTTCGACAATTGCGGCCCGCGCGTCGGCAACCAGCAACGTGGCAAATGACCCGGCTTGCGGCGTCATGCGTCCGTCTTCGCCGATGACATTAACACTGGGTAAATGATGCGTCTCGGCTAACGCGGCATCGAAGGAGTCATGGGCGGGAGTCACTTTGACGGCACCCGTCCCAAACGACTGGTCAACTCGCTCGTCAGCAATAATGGGAATTTCCCGATCCGTAAGCGGCAGACGAACGGTCTGGCCTACTAGTTGGCGGTAGCGTTCGTCTGCAGGATGCACCGCGACAGCCGTATCGCCAAGCATAGTTTCCGGACGGGTGGTGGCCACGCGAATTACTTCACGACTGTTAGTTACGGGGTAGCGCAGGGTAAACAACGGGGCGTCCACCTCCTGATGTTTAATTTCCAAATCAGAGATAACCGAGGCACAGCGCGGACACCAGTTAACGAGGCGACGACCGCGATAGATATACCCTCGCTCGTAGTAACGCACAAAGGCTTCCTGGACTGCGCGGATATAGGTTTCATCCATGGTAAATTTTAGACGTCTCCAGTCGCAGGAACAGCCCAACCGTGTCATTTGTGTGATGATAATTATGGCGGTCTGGTCATACCAGGCCTTAGCGCGGGCCAGAAACTTGGCCCGACCAATTTCCTGGCGGGTTTTCCCCTCCTGTTTGAGCTGGTTCTCCAGAACTTTATTGGTGGCAATTGCGGCATGGTCGAGCCCGGGCAGCCACAATGTTGGCTCACCTTGCATACGATGAAAGCGCACTAAGACATCCATAATACTGTCTTGGAGCGCATGCCCCATATGGAGACTACCAGTGATATTCGGCGGGGGCAGCATGATAACATAGGGCTTTTTTTCCGCAGCGAGCGCGGCAGGAGCCGGAGCGAAGGCACCCGACTTTTCCCACTGGGAGTAGATTTTGGCTTCATAATCACGCGGATTGTATTGGGGAGACAACATTGGCCGTACAATACCGAGTAAATGCCGATAAATCAATATGGCGAGAGAGGGTAAGCTGCGATAGAATGAGAAGAAATATGCCATATGCACTCACTGTAGGGTATTTGCACCTGTTGCCGCCCGAAGCGGCACGCTTCGATGAGCCATGTACTTGTGAAACTGTGCGTAAGGGCTGCAGCCCAACATACGTATTCAGCATGATGGGACAAATTGGTTTTCGTCATTCCCTTAATCACCTCGCGAGCTGTCAGAAACGACCGTGCCGGCGCTTAAAGACACTGGTCATGGGCGGGATGCTCGCAAAGTTGCAGTGGCTACTCCACGAAGAGTGTTTGCTCGGGTGCGTACTCATTCAGCCGTATCTCTATGGCACCCGGCGAATTATTTTGCGTCGTGATCACTTCCCTTTTGTGGCGCAACACTTGGCGACGTGTCCTAAAGAAAGCTGCGCGCAGTTGCGCCGAGCGCTTTTGCTCTCGGTTCGTGACGAAGTCCGCCCAGTACCGGTAGAGACAGTCGAAAATTATTGAGCAATATCAACACGCGCTTGCGCATCAATTGCTGATTCGGTAGTCCGCCGGCCACCCTCATAGGCAAAAAAACCAGCTTGGCCAATCATGACGGCGTTATCACCACATAACGCTTGTGGTGCAATGCGCAAGGGAATTCCAGACTCCGCCGCAGTGGCTTCCAGCCGCTCCCGTAAAAGATGGTTAGCCGCCACCCCACCCGCCAGTAGTAGTACACAGGGCGGCATTTGGACTAAAGCTTGCTTGGTTTTACCGACGAGCGTGTCGACGACGGCCTGCTGAAAACTGGCCGCAATGTCCGCCTTCGCCGACTCTTGGGCGACGGCCGGTATAGCACGCCAGGCGTATAAAACGGCTGTCTTCAATCCCGAAAAACTAAAGTCTAAGTGTGGTGCAGTCAGCATTGGTCGCGGGAAAGCAAAGGCAGCCGCATCACCCTGGCGAGCGAGATTGGCAAGGGCGGGACCGCCCGGATATGGGAGTCCTAGCAACCGAGCCACTTTATCAAAAGCCTCCCCAGCCGCATCATCGCGAGTGGTGCCCATTACTTCGTAGTCGAGATGATGACGCATAGCAATGAGTTGGGTGTGACCGCCAGAGACAATAAGGGCCAGAGCTGGAAAAAGTACCTCCCCCATAAGTAAGGCGGAGTAAATGTGGCCCTCAAGATGGTGAACAGGAATGAGGGGCTTATGCCAGGCATAAGCGAGGGCACGTGCAGCGTTAACCCCGACAGCCAGAGCCGGCTGTAAACCTGGGCCAATGGTTACGGCAATAGCGTCTAAATCCTGGCCGGTTATATTAGCGGCGGTAAATACTTGCTTGAGTAACGGTGGTAAAACGCTCACGTGTTCGCGGGCAGCGACTTCGGGTATCACTCCCCCGGTAAGAGCGTGAATGTTTGTCTGCGAAGCTAAGGCTTCCGCAAGCACGGTAATACGGTCGTCACCAGTGCGGCGCAGCAGCGCGACACCTGTTTCATCACATGATGTTTCGAGAGCGAGTAAGGTCGTTTGTGGCATACCCCGATACTGGCATAGCGCGAAGTGTTTGTCATTAATTTGACTCTTCGACTCGCGCAAGCTCCACCCGTCAGGGGTGGAGATAAGCGCGGCTCAGAGTCAACCCTGAGCAAGCCACGGCCTTTAGACCGTGGAGTCGAATGGGTTGACTTTTTGGTTATTATTTTGCATTTTTGATTTTACGCTTTACATTTGTCATACGGCTCCATCGTCTAACGGCTAGGACGCTGCCCTTTCAAGGCGGAAATAGGGGTTCGATTCCCCTTGGAGCTACTGATATTAAAATAACTCTCGTGTTGAGAGTTGTTTTAATATAGAGACGAAAAAGGGATGTCAACCCCGTTAGAGGCAGATCGTTCCTAGGTGGTCGTAGCTATACCGCTGTTAGTGGCAGCGCGGCCTCTAACGGGGTAAATTAATTGCAAATAATTCGCGTTTACATTATAGTCGGAGCATGCAGAGTACCCTGGTGAGGAATCTGGGAATAGTGGCGGCAGTTGCGATCTTGGCCGTGTTCACTGTGCTGGCGGCGCGCGAACGCCAGCCTGCGACGTCGCCCTTGGCCGGAACGACGGTCGCCGCGACCATTTTCCCGCTGGCCGATATTGCGCGGCAGATTGGGGGCGAGCATCTTGGCGTTGTCCTGCTTATTCCCCCGGGCGTCAGTGAGCACTCGCAAGCACTTTCTCCCCAGCAGTTGCAAGAGGTGCAGCGTGCGCAGATTATATTCCAAATCGGACACGGTCTTGATGATGGTCTTACGGGGCGCCTGGCGCAAGCCTTCCCTGCGCTGCGCCTGGTAACCGTTGACCGAGGCATCAGCGTGCGGGAATTTGGCGAAGAAGAGCAGGAGGACCACGAGAAGGAGGGCCATGAAGATGAGGCGACGGAGGCGGAAGAAGATCATGATCACGACTCTGGCATTGATCCTCATTACTGGCTGACCGTCCCTAATGCCATGAAGATTGCGGCTACTATGACCCAATCGCTTGCCGAGATGGACCCGGAGCACGCGGCCAGTTACCAGCGCAACTTTACTGCTTACCAAGAACAGTTGGCGAACCTTGAAGAGGAATTACAAGAGGCAGCCCATGCCATCCCCCGCAAAGAATTTATTGCCATGCATAATGCCTGGTCATACTGGGCTGACCACTATGGCTTTCGATTAGTCGCAACCTATGAACCAGTTGCAGGTCGTGATCCCTCACTCGCTGATTTACAGCGTTTGCAAGCAATTATTGCACAGTATAATCTGACAACCTTCTTTGCGGAACCCCAAAAACTTTCCTCGACTGTCACGAACTTCGTCGAGCGCGAGCTCGGACTCAAAGTGTTAATTCTAGACCCGGTTGGCGGCTTGCCCGAGACTAACAGTTACATAGAGCTCATGCGGTTTAACATGCGTTCTCTTGCCGAAGGCGCGCGGTAATCGTTATTCTATATATCAGATGAATGCGACTGACTTTCGCAAGCTGCTCCATGCCAAGTCATATAAGGCTACGCCTTCGCGCTTAGCAATGCTGGCACTTTTAAGCCGTGTGACGAAACCCTTGAGCGTACCGGATATCAGAAAAAGATTGGGTGGTAAGCACTATGATCAGGCAACGGTATACCGGACATTGTTAATGTTAAAAAAGA
This sequence comes from Candidatus Anderseniibacteriota bacterium, assembly GCA_040900375.1. Taxonomy (GTDB): domain Bacteria; phylum Patescibacteriota; class Andersenbacteria; order UBA10190; family UBA10190; genus JBBDZC01. The sequence goes on from JBBDZC010000020.1 coordinate 6,589, forward strand.
TGGGCATTGTGAAACAAATCGATTTTCAACACGGCATGAGTTACTATGAACTGTCCGCCCGCGGTGATCATCACCATGTCATTTGCACCACCTGTGAGCGGATTGAAGATGTCCAAGAATGTTGCGTCGTCGGCATGGATAGCCTAGTTTTGCAACAGAGTGGCTTTGCCGAAATTACCCAGCATTCCCTCGAATTTTTTGGCATCTGTAAGCGCTGTAAAGCATAATCAGCGCTGGTTTTTTATGCAGAGGTACCGACGGTATATGTTCAGACGATGGCTGATAGGGCTGCTTAGTCTAGGCTTGATAAGCTTGACCACCCTACCCGCAACTGTTTGGGCCCAAGAAGAACTCTCTGCTCCGGCGTCACCGGCAATCGCCACAGTAGAGCCAGCTTTCTATCGGGCGCGGGTGGTTAAAATTGTTGCCGAACAAGCAGAAGAAAATTTCAATATCACCGGCGCCCCAGCTTTTTCACAAACAGTAATCGTGCGCCTCCTGGAGGGTCCCCAAAAAGATATGGAAGTTGAAGTTCCATATGGAGGGCTCAATGACAATCAGAAACTACGTGAAGGAGAAAAAGTAATCATGTTGGCACCTAATGGGCCCGATGATCTCGAGAGGTTACATGTTTTTGATAAATATCGCCTACCATCGCTGTACGGTATTATTGCCTTCTTTTTCTTTCTCACTATTCTCTTTGCCCGGTGGCGTGGCGCTACTTCTCTTTTGGGACTGGGGGTAAGCGTGGCAATTTTAACTCTCTTTGTGGTTCCGCAAATTTTGGCGGGAAAGAATCCGCTGCTCGTTATTTTGTTTGGCTCACTGGTCATTGCAACTGCTTCTATCTACTTAGCGCACGGATTTAATCGGCGGACTTCGGTAGCACTTGTTAGTACACTGATTACCGTCTGCATCGCAATTGGGCTCTCGCTCATTTTTGTAGCGATGACGAAACTTTTCGGCATGGGATCAGAGGAAGCGTTTTATTTACAAACTGTTCCCGCAGCCCAAATTAACTTGCGCGGGTTGCTGCTCGGCGGTATTATCATCGGTGCACTCGGTGTTTTAGATGATATCACCACAGCCCAAGCGGCCGCCGTTGATGAAATTGCTAAGGCTAATCCGCAGCTACCACGTTCTGAACTATTTGCCCGCGGACTGTCAGTTGGCCGCGAGCATATTACCGCGCTTGTTAATACACTCGTCTTAGCTTACGCGGGGGCTTCGTTCCCGGCCCTCCTCCTTTTTACTATCTATGAGCGGCCCTTTTGGGTAGTGATGAACACAGAGCTCATTGCGGAAGAAGTGGTGCGAACACTCGTCGGTAGTATTGCGCTCATGTGCGCTGTGCCGATTACCACCGCCCTGGCAGCACATTTTCTTGGATCCCGCCGCAGCATTAAAAAACTAGGTGCAGTCGTCAGCCCATTCGACACCACAGCCTGAAAGCTGTGGCTTGTTGTTTAGGGTTGACACTGACCGGCGCTTTAAGCCCCCGCCCTTTAGGGCGGGACTTGGCGCCGTTGAACGTGTCAGCCGGTAGCTTCTAAGAAAAAAGCAGATTCATCATGAATCTGCTCATAAGATTGACGAGTTCTCGCTAGATAAGTAGCCACTACCTTGTGGCTATAATAACCCGGCGGTGTGAGCGGCCTTGACAGCCTTGCGCAGAGCTTCACGCTCGACCATGAGACGCTCTCGGAGTTTGTCGAGTGTCCGCTGGTCGTGTTGTGGATCTTTTTGCTGGCAGCCGCTACACTCATCGCGGCTCAAGGAGTTATTCAGCGGGCAGCGGCGATGTTTGATCATCCGCTGAATCCTCACGAGATCCTGGATTACTTGGCTCAATCGAGATGACTGAAACCGAGCCTCTTCGACAGCAGCACGAGAAGTGGGAGTGGGGCGGGTGTTGGGGCCTCCTTTCCCCGATGGCATACAAATGCTCATGGGGGTGGACCTCCACAAAAACGGGGTGGGAAATGGTGAAAGGAGCAGCGAACTGTTCCTGCTCCACTGTGTACACAAACAGAAATTTTGTAAAGAGGATTTAGTACTCGCCATTGGCCTGGCGGACGGTGGGAAATTTATCGGGTGATTGGTAGTGAGACACAAAATTCTCCTCGCGGATACTCTTGCCGCCCTGCTTGACGATTTGCGCGACGGCGGCCGTGAGCGAGCCATCAGGAAAACGCTTGGTGACGAATGGCCCATTGACCTGCACGGTGCGGCCGTCAGCAGTACCCCAGACATCAAAGATCACTTTGGTACCGATAATGCTCGTGCGCAGATGGACTGGTGACCCAGTGTCATTAGTAAAACGCAAATCAGTACTCGGCGGATAAATCGTCGCATCGTAGCCGGGAGTGCCGTAATAGGCCACAGGATACGAGTGGTTACGTCGCAGCGTAACATCTAGTCCAGCTTGCAAAGCAGCCCGGAAAGCAGTTGTCGAAACTTGGCAGATACCGCCACCAAATTCAGGGGTCGTGACATTTTCTTTAATCACTAATTCGGGGAGATATCCATTAGCGGCATCGACAGCGCCCAAGTAGTTATTGAAAGAAAACTCATCACCAGGCTGCATGATCAGACCATTATAGCGAGCCACGGCGACACGAATATTATGCACACGGTTGCGCGGACTGCCGGCAAAGTTTGATTCGCCGCGGCCTAAGTGATGCGGAAATGACAACTTAGTAAAGTCCTGTGCAGAAAAAATACCAGGACGATATTCTTTCATAGCCACGGCCGCCGATGTTTTGCCAGCGGCCAGAGCGCTCCGGATAGCCAGGGATGTCTTAACTCCATCCACAATACTCCCCTTCCGACCCCCTTCGAGCAGATGCAGTGTGGTGCCAACGTAGCTGAAGCGGCTGGAACGACCAAGATCATTCACGCGGGGTGAGACGTGAATATTAAGGTAATCATAGATAGCACCTGGCCGCAGTTGGAGTAAGACGGTCCCCTCTCCACTGCCGCGTGTTTTATACCATGTCTGCGCGGTGGCGGCCGGCACGGTCCACGTGCGGCTGCCCTGGCGCAGGGTGAACGGCTGATTTTTAACCGTTGCTAAATGGTGAGAGGCCACAGACACCTCCTGGAGCAAAGCCGAGTTGGCGGCCACCGACTGAGGTATAGCAAAACCTACCCCGAGCATCGTTATCATAATGACGGGCCACCGCAATCGTTTGCGATCACCGAACTTATTCTTTTTCCGGAATAGTTGTTTCATAACACGCTACATCATAGCGATCAACATCAAGACTTACTCGGGCCCGCAGCGAGGAAGCGATTAAGCGCGAGATAGCAATAAAACGCAAACTGACGCGTTGCCAAATTGACGGCTCTTCTTCTTCAGACACCGTCTGTCCCGGCGTACCGTAACCTTGAATAACAATTTCGATTTTTTTACGGCCAAATTCTAGAGCCTCGGTTGTGCTCGGCAGCCACACATCAAGAAAGAGACCGTTGAAACGCGGATTCATGCGATCCTCTACAATGTGGGGCACGCCATCAATGGCCACAATAGTTCCGAACGGGAGAAAGTTGGTGGCGACTACACCTGGTCGGACCCGCGTCCCAGCAGCAGTTACGCACGGCGTGCTGTCGGTTTGCAAAGGAGAAGAAGCATAGGCACTTGTTTCGACCACAAAGGTGGTTCCAACCGGAGGGCGAACAACTTGCTTGCGTAAACCCAGAAAGTCGCGCCATTGATGCAAGGGTGCAACCAGTAACAAAAAGAAGAACAAGACAATCAGGATGACGAAGAAGCGATAATTTCTTTTCATCGGTGACCTCCGTAAAATTGTCCGGGCCGCGGCGCCACCGGAGGAATGTCAGGACTAGGATCAGGCGCCGCACACGCGCCAAAGGGGTAACCGGCTTGATTGCGGTAGTGAGTGCCAATAACAGCCATAATTCTTTCAGCCATAACACATGTTTCAAGGGGGCCATAGGGCTGGCCAAGTTCATTATGCATCAGTTGGGTTGCCGGCCGCCAGGTGTCAGTCGCGCGGCAGCCCAAAGAACACGCCGCACCCGATAGATTCTGAATAGCATTTTGACAGTCAAGTTGTGTGGCAAAGCAGTTGGGACCGAGCGGCCCTCCCCGGAGATTAAACTTGTAGAAGTACTCATCTACCATTTTCCCCGTGACATGGCCTAATTCATGTCCAATGAGACTGCTATTGGCTTGCTTGCCAACCGCTACCACCGGAGAACTAAAATCAGCCACCGTACCACAATTACAATCGATCGAATTAACCACGATAATGGCATGCCACTGGCTCCCCTGCAAGGCACCTTGTACGGTTCCGTCATTAGGACAGAGAGGATACACACGACCACTGGGTCCTTCAATATCACGGCAGCCTAAATCCTCCGAATTTTGGAACGGCACGACGAAAATCTTGCCGGTTTTTTCATGAAAATATTTCCAGGGCTGCAAAGTTGTCACCATGGTCTGTACTGCGCGAAAGACGCCTTCGATTGGCTCCCCTTGATGGCCAATGACGGCCAACCAAAAACAATTAGGATAGCAAATGAGGAATTGTGCTGTGACTTCTTGACTAGAAGTATAGCCAGGGCACGACGCTTGCGCTACCACCGTAGCGCTGTCTTCTAGAGTAAAGGTAACAGGCGTCTGCCCCGAGCCTTGGTCCATAACATTGCCCGCGTGATCGTATATCGTGTACGTAATCTCGGCACAATTAGTGCTGCTAGAAATAGTGACAGTGACGGGGGCGCTAAATTGACCGCCGGGCGGACTAATCACGGGGTCGCTCACTACTGGTGGGGGTGTCGGGTCAGTTGGGGGAGACAACGAAGGATCGGGCAATCCAGGCGGGCCAATAATAGGTTGAGCTTGGGCTTGAACTTGTGAGTGCCAGGCCAGAGAAAAAGCCGCCAGTAGGATAGCGAGACTCAAGCTTGCAAGCAGGAACAGACGGAATGAAACGGGGAATGGTTTGTGCAGGAAAAATTTCATAATCTAAAACCAGAGATTAATTAAGTAACGCAGTATCAATAGCGGGTGTGCGTAGAGCCTGCTGGGGAAGGCCTGCATACGCAAAACTTTTCTGTGTCAGCACAACTCCTTCAGGTGAAACAATTTCCAGCGCTGTTGGTATTTCCGCCGGATTAATGGCGACGACAAGATACGTCACGCTTTCACTCAAGGGAATGATTGGTGCTACGGTGATGGCTGCTTCTTCACCAAGGACTTGAGTTGCAACATTGAATGGTTCTTCCCTTAAAATAGCGTTATCTGCCCCCCGTAAACGCAGCAGCGAATAGCTTCCGCCCTGCAGCGGCTCATACTGCTCCAGTGTCGGCCGCTCGTAGGTTCGCTCAATACTCTCAAGCGTTAGGGTGAATTGCGGCTCGCGTTGGTAGCGGATGGTAACAGCTAAATTATTCTGTTCTTGTTGCGCTAGTTGCAGCAAGGCGGGGGTAAATGTGGTAAAGCCACTAGGAGACAGTAGGCTCGGTGAGGCAGAGACAGCAGCAGTCTCATCAGGGGTAGGCAATGAGGCTTCGTTATCTGGCAGAGAACCAAGATCATTGAGGCTTACTTCAGGAGAGGATTGGCGCAGCAAGACAACAGCTCCCCCGCCGAGCACAAGTAAGAACAGCACCGTGGCGGCAATGCCAACCCCAAGCACTGTGCGCTGTTTCCGCTTGACGACAGCGGGCACAGGCGGCGGATTAAGCCCAGATGACAGAGGAGTAGAATTAGATTCCATGACAAAACACCATTAAAAGGCAGGGTACGCCAAAGAGAGCGAGTAAAGTAATCAGTATCACTAGTTTATCACAGGATGGCTGGCCCAGGAGTAAAGTGGCTCGCTTTTCCCATCACGCGTAGCGAAATAACTGCTGGAATGTTGGCCAATGATCAATCAGAAGAATCACGAGACAAATTAACACTCCCCCACGGACAAGGATCTGCTCGACCCAACTATCACTTGTCACTCGTACTTCTTCTGGTCCAGGCGGCACCCGAACATGAAACCGCAGCGGCCACAGCCAGGGTACGCCACGATCAGTTAAGGTATCGGCAATGGGATGCGAGATATAACCAATCATAAAAGCTCGCCAGAGGACTACAGCATCAGGAATATACGCCGCGTTAATAAAGGTGATGATGAACCAATGGAGAAGATAGCCAATACCTAAAATACCAAGGAAAGAATGAGTCATGTGACGGTGACCGCCTGAAAAAAACTGGAAAATATCTCCGACTGTATTACCGCCGAGCACCCGCCGCCAGATATTGGCAGTGGGTTGATCAAGATCGGGGGTGAGAGCGCCCACCATGACCGCCACCACTGCCAAAAACCCCACCACTGGTCCCAGCGAAACCGGATAGAGCGTTAGGACAAAGAGCGCACCCAAAAGCGCAATCATTTGGTGAGTCGTGGCTGTCATAAGCTCCATTATAGCGGGTAATAAGTACCAAGTAACTAACCACGATGATGAAGTCTGGCCAACTGCAAGTTACAAGTCACTCGTTACCAGTTACACTATACAGCATGGCTGGAGAAGTTGGTCATGTAGTATATGCGGCGAGGCTCTTAACTTTCCTCGGCGACCAAGTGCATGATACCGCCTACTGGACAGGGACGCTCTTCCCTGATATCAGACATCTAGGTGTTGTCAGTCGGCATCGCACGCATCCCAAAGATGTTACGATCCACACTCTGGTGGGAGAAAATGATTTTCATACAGGCATGCGTGTTCACGCCTGGGTAGATTACACCCGTGAGAAATTTCTTCGTGATGTCCAGATTAAAGAGCGTCTGCCTTGGCATCCTTTTGTCCCCTTTTGTCTTAAGCTTCTTGAGGATGAACTTCTCTATGCTCATTTTGACGACTGGAATTTAATCCAGCGAGCTTTAACCCAGATTCAGCCAGAAGAGTTGCACTATAGTCACCAAGTCCGGGCCGTCAAGGAATGGCATGTGATTCTTCAGCGCTACTTTAAGCACAAGCCAACCGCGGCGAGTAGATTTGAGCTGGCGCAAGCGATTGGCTTATCGGAAGCCATGGCTCGGGAAATTAATAGCGTGGTTAAACTCCTCCACACTGATGGCCGCGCCCAAAAACTTTTCGAACGATTTTGGCAGCATCTCGAAGATATATTGCGATAGAAAATTACCAGATATAAAAGTCACCACGGGCTTATGCCCGTGGTATCGGGGGACTTTTGTCTGCGGCGTGCCGGCTCCGC
>JBBDZC010000021.1:0-69682 GCA_040900375.1 Candidatus Anderseniibacteriota bacterium
AAGTCTTAATTTTCAAACACCCTCAAAGCGTTTCCAAGGTGTTGACTAGAAAATGTATGGCCTCTGCGGAGCTTGGTGAAGAATTAAGTATCGAGCAGGTCTTGCCACACCTGCACCCCCGTCCGATGGCTTCGCTGGTGCTGCAGGCGCTCGACGGGGAACCCCCGGTGCGGCACCCGAGTGCAATAATTCATTATTCACCAAGCTCCTTTGCGAGCTTGGTACGTAGCAGTCTTTTCCCTCATCTGCGCAGGCGGCGGTGCTCGCATGCTGGGGACATTGATGGTTTAGTATAGAAGTATGGATATCTATCGCGATCACCTGCTTGATCACTACTATTATCCCCGGGGGTGGGGGCTGACGAGCGCGGCTAACCGAGAAGAGCGGGGGGTTAATATGCTGTGTGGCGATGAACTGATGATACAGCTCCAGGTAGAAGGAATGCGAGTAGAGTCAATGCGCTTTGAAGGACACGGTTGCGTGATTAGTCGCGCGTCGGCGTCTTTGTTGGCGGAGCAGATTGGAGGATGGAAAGTGAAGGCGGTCCAAGCTTTAACCCTAGCAGACATCCAAAGTTGGCTCGGTGTGGAGCTTCCGCCGGTGCGTATTGCCTGTGCATTGCTGGCGATAGAAACGGTTCAGCGGGCGTTGCAGCGAGAAAAAACTTCTTAAGGTCTTTAAAAAGAGATTATGGTTTTACTCAAGGTTAGCGGTCTCCAGGTGGCGACCGAGGGCAAAGAAATTTTGCGGGGTGTGGACGTTACTGTTAAAACCGGGGAAGTGGTGGCGCTCATGGGACCCAATGGTTCGGGCAAGAGCACCTTGGCCAGTGTGTTGATGGGGCATCCGGGCTACGCGGTAACGGCCGGCGAGGTTACCTATGACGGCACTGATTTACTGGCGCGCAAGCCGGAGGAGCGAGCGCAGGCGGGCATGTTTTTAGCATTTCAATACCCCCAATCAGTGGCCGGCGTAACCCTGGGCAACTTCCTGCGGTTAGCTTATAACGCTACCCACGAGCCGAAACTTAGTATCGGCGAATTTTTACCCTTGTTGAAGGAGAAGATGAAGTTGCTCAAGCTGCCATCGGCGTTTGGGCAACGACCGGTTAATGAAGGCTTGAGCGGCGGCGAAAAGAAGCGGGCGGAGATGTTGCAGTTAGCCGTGCTGGCGCCGCGATTGGCAATTTTAGATGAAACAGATTCTGGCTTGGATGTTGACGCACTCCGCACGGTAGCGGAAGCAATCCAGGCAATTCGCCAGAGCAGCCCGGCCCTTAGTATCCTGCTGATTACTCACTACCAGCGGATTCTAGAGTACTTGCCGCCCGATCGTGTCGTGATTATGCGTGAGGGCCGTATCATCAAAGAAGGGGATGCGCAGCTTTTGCAGTATATTGACGCGCACGGATACCGGTCGCTCTAGATTGGAATATGCTATCGTGATGGTATGAGTGAGCTTGGCATGTTTGAACGCTGGTGGTTGTCAGCGTGGCCGCACCGTTTCTCCGTTTTCCGCCGCGTCCCCCGATTCTTGAAAGCCTGCCCGGAACCGTTTCGCGGCGAGGTTTTAGAAGTGGGTGCCGGGAGCGGTTGGACCACGCAGCGTATTTTGGAGACTTTTCCTCAAGTCGAGCTGACCGCTCTTGATAAAGACCTACGAGTTACGAAGTGTTTAGCGTCACTGCAGCGTATCTACGGCCGACGCCTCGAGGTAGTCTGTGCGGACGTTTTGGATTTACCGTTTGATCGCCACGTGTTTGATATCATCATTGCTGTCAATGCGTTGCACCATTTTGATGATGTCAGGGGCAGCTTGCAGCAACTCCTGCGCGTGCTGCGACCGGGAGGTCTACTGGGGGTGGCGGATGATAATCCTCGCTCGGGAACGGGTCTAGGACGCTGGCCTATGACTTACGCCAACAAGATTGATCGCGTGGTCTTGGAACAGCTGTTAAGCCAAGAGACTTGTGAGATATTAGTTGCCCAGGGAGAGTCTCATTATACCCTGTGGGCGCGGAAGCCATATCCGGTGACCCCACGGACGTTGCATTCTTGACTCTTCGACTCGCGCAAGCTCCACCCTTCAGGGTGGAGATACGCGCGGCTTTAGAGTCAACCCTTAAGCAAGCCACGGCCTTTAGACCGTGGAGTCGAATGGGTTGACCCGTTCGACAGGCTCAGGGTCAAGCTGAGCTCGTCGAAGCTTGACATCGCGCAAAAAGGCTTTACGACAAGGACGGTTATTATAGTGTATACTTAAAGCCGTAATCTTTTATAATCGTGGAGGAGGTGGATCGTGTGACAATTGGATTGATCCTTATTGTGATTGGCTTAGTCTTCTTTGCCCGGGCGCTTGGCTATTTTGAAGAGCAAGCTCTCAATATTATTTGGCCGCTGTTACTGGTGGTCTTGGGTTTAAGTATGTTGAGTCACAAGATGTTTGGCCATGAGTGTAAAGGAAAAAAATGCTGGTACTGTGAGAATGTTAATTGGAGTGGAGGTAAGAAACGGTAATGTGGCGCATGTTTGATCGCGCGCTCACGGGGGAGAGAGCCCCGGCGGTTTCTGGCCAGATTTGGTTTAATGACGATGGCTTGTCTCCTGAAGCGCGAGCACGCGCGCGGGCGGGCAAGCCGCTTTCGTTTACGGAGGAACTAGCCGGGATAATTACGCTGATTGATTTTTGGGATTACTCCTGTGTTAACTGCGTGCGTACCTTGCCGTACGTTAAAGAATGGTGGCGACGATACAAGCAGTACAATTTTTTGATTATTGGCGTGCATACGCCAGAATTTGAGTTTGGCCGCGACCCGGACAATGTGGAGAGTGCTGTGCTACGGTTTGAGTTAGCATATCCGGTAGTGAGTGATCCGGAATATGTCACTTGGAAACGATACGGTAATAATGTCTGGCCGCGGAAACTACTAGTTGATCATACGGGGATCATTCGCTACGACCACCGAGGTGAGGGCGCCTATCAGGAAACAGAGCGGGGATTGCAGACATTGCTTCAAGCCCAGCAGCCCAAAGCGGTGTTTGACCACCCGGTACCGTTACTACGGCCGACTGATGCGCCGGGAGCGGTGTGTTATCCAACTACCCCCGAAATATATTTAGGCTACCAGCGGGGGCGTGTCAGTAATCCGGAAGGATTGCCACAAGAGCAGGTTACTACCTACACGCTTCCGCGGCAGGTAGCGCTCGATCAGTGGGCTCTTCACAGTAGCTGGCGACCCCAAGCCGAAGAAGTGGTAGCGGTCGTGTCTGCCACCAAAGAGCCGTCAGCAGTTGTTCTTCATTACCAGGCGACAGAAGTCTATGCGGTGATGCGCTGCAGTGGTGACCAAGAATGTTTAGTGACAGTTGAGCAAGACGGAGAGTTCCTGATTGACGAAAACCGAGGCGAGGATGTGGTGAGTGAAGGTGGCTCGAGTGTTGTTCATGTCAGCGCTGATCGTCTCTATCGCTTAGTGAAAAATCCCAAGCACGGGCAGCATGTGCTTAAGCTCACTACGTCCGCTACGGGACTGGCTCTCCATACCTTTACTTTTGGCAGCAGCTGTATTGCATAACATAGCGGCGATCCTGTCGGGACATTGACCCGTTCGACAGGCTCAGGGTCAACCCTGAGCAAGCCACGGCCTTTAGACCGTGGAGTCGAATGGGTTGACCAGAATGCTGGGGAAGCGCTACCGTGAGCGCAGTACCTTTTCCAATTCTTGGCTCTTGCTTCCCGGTGCTCTCATGATGAACAAGATAGCGGGAGTGATACTTGTATTCGCCACTGCCTGCCAGTGGTTTGGTCTGTGGCAGCTGATGCGAGACCAGCAACTGGTAATGCAACCTGTGCAGCCGCTACCAAGCCTTGTATTGATTCTCTTCACGATTGCTCTTAGCGGGTCGCTGGTCTCGCTGTATCTTTTTCATGCCAGTGCCCGGAGGATGTCGCGGAGTAAAGAAGCCTGGCACCAGCCTCCCGAGCAATGTGGCATCTTTCCCCCTTTTCCCGAGAATGAGGTGGCCATGACGGTCGAGGTCGGAGATTCGGAACACCGCTTGCGCGTTGATGCACCACTGCTCGATCCTCGCAGCGTTATGTGGATGCCGGAGTCTGGTTCACCAGACCACGAGCTTAACTGATGCCTTTTCCGCCTTTGCCTTAACGCCGAGGCGGATTTTATTGTACCCCATACATACCCCACCGCTTCGTTGTTTTAGAGTCGGCCGCGTATGCGCCAGAGACCACATTTGATTATAGGGCAAATCCAGGGTATACTGCCTGGCTATGTCATTACCAGTTACTGTCTCTACCCTTAAGCCTGCTCGTGCCAACGCTGATTTATTAGTTATTCCTCTCTATGCAGATCTTACGATAAGCCAGTCTGTTTCTCTACCGCTGCGCCGAAAAATTCTGGCACAACTCCGCAAGTTGGAGTTTACCTGCGCTTGGGGCACGGCGACAGTTTTTCCGCTAGCGAAGGGAGGCAGGGTCCCCTTTGTCGCAATCATAGGCTTAGGGGAAAAAGTAGCCGCTACCACTGCCCATGCCGAGGCCATGCGCCGTGGCATGGGTCATGTCATTAAAGACGCGCGTCGTCATAGTTTACGCCGCTTGGCAATTTTTCTAGACACGAGCACTGCGGCGGAATTAGCTGCGGCAGCGGTGGAAGGAGCCGAGTTATCTAATTATCGCTTTACAACTTACGCCGATCACTTACAGAAAGAACAAAGCGTGCGCTCACTGCGTCAGCTGGCTTTTTTGGTCTCCCGTGAATTTGTGCCGGAAGTGCGCCAAGAGATAACCCGCGCGCAGAAGGTCCTAGCGGGAGTGGCCTTGGCTCGTGATTTAGTCAACCAGCCGGCCTCGGCTGTTTCGCCGAGCTACTTGGTGACTAAAGCGCGAGAAATAGCTGCCAGCTCACCGCGTATCTCGGTGAAGATTCTGGACCAAGCCCAAGCCCAAGCCGAGGGCTTTAGTGCGTTTTTGGCAGTGGCGCGCGGTTCCACTGAGGAGCCGTATGTGATTCATTTAATCTATACTCCGCCCCAGCCAGCCAGCAAAAAAGTTTTTCTCGTCGGCAAAGGGGTAACCTTTGATTCAGGTGGCTTGAGCCTTAAACCAGCGGACATGATGGAGGTCATGAAAGCAGATATGGCAGGAGCGGCGGTCGTCTTAGGTTTGTTTGCAGTGCTTGATACATTACAACCAGCAGTGGAGTTACATGGCATCATTGCTACTTGTGAAAACATGCCCTCGGGCACGGCGTACCGGCCGGGTGATATTCTCCGGGCGAAGAATGGTAAGACAATTGAAGTTCTTAATACGGATGCGGAAGGACGGATTACGCTGGCTGATGCGTTGAGCTATGCGGTGGAGCATCAGCCGAACGCGATTATTGATGTAGCGACCCTGACTGGTGCCTGCATGGTGGCGCTGGGCGAGACGATTGCGGGTTTGTGGAGCAACGATGAGGCTCTCCAGACGGAATTGTTGCAAGCGGCACAAGCTTCTGGGGAAGGACTGTGTGCCTTGCCGCTGCCTGCCGAGTACAAATCACTGATCAAGAGCCAAGTTGCTGATTTACGCAATCTCTCAGCGTCGCGGTATGGGGGAGCGATCACGGCTGCAATGTTCTTACGCGAGTTTGTAGGAGAGACACCATGGGCTCATCTTGATATCGCTGGGCCCTCGTATATTGACCGGCCATGTATATCATATTATCCGGGCGGCGCCACGGGCTACGGCGTGCGGCTGCTGGCCGAGTACGTCCAGAATTTAACGATTGCCACTACTTAAAGTAAGTTTGATTCGGCAACAAGGGGGGGCGGGAAGATTTGTTTATCAGCGTCGTCGTAAATATAAATGGCGAGGGTGGGACAAGAACGGGCAGCTTCAAGGATAGTGTCCTGGTCGGCGCCTTGGGGATTTGTCACGACGGCTTTGTTTTCGTCGTCGAGGGCAAAAACATCAGGGGCGATAGCTGTACATGTAGCGGCACCAATGCAGATATCTCGTTTTACTTCAATACGCATACTCCGTATATCAACTGCCACCGCCAAACACCGCTCGTTGAGCGAAAAGCAGTGGGCTTAAGTATAAGAACACTGTCGTCATGGTTATGGCTTCTCGCCTGGTGTTTGGCGGTGCCGTTCGTGATGAGTGCACGACGAGTCGGGAGGTCAGTGCCAGACAGAATAGTGAGGAAGTTATATTGCGGGGCATAGAGTGTCTTTTGTCAGTTATTTTAACCTATTACACTACTTTTAAGTAAATTGCTCGGTGTGTAAATGGGCTTCAGGTAGACCGTGTTCACGGAGCATCGCTAGAGTATCTTTGACCATGGCGGGAGTACCACAGATATATGCGGCGTGCTCGCTTAGATTTTTGACGCGCCGGGGAGTGACAGCGGTGACTAGTCCTCGCTCGCCTGCCCAGACATCGCTGGGCTCGGAACAGACAGGAATGAAGGTGAAGTGAGGGTGAATGTGAGCCAACTCGGTGAACTCGTCATCAAAGAAAAAGTAGTGTTCATCTTGGTTACCAAAGAGGAGCGTCATGGGCAGCGCTGGGTCGCGCGCGAGTTCAGCTAAAATTTGGGCACGAATGGGGCCAATACCAGAACCGGTGGCAATAAAAAGTAGCGGCCGCTTGGACTCATGTTCGACCAAGAAGCGCCCGTAGGGTGACATGAACGTAACAGGGTCACCGGGTGCGAGATTTTGGACAAATTGTGAGGCGACGCCTCCCGGAGAGATATCAACGACAAATTCTAAATAAGGATATTGCGGGGGTGTGGCATAGGACAGGGGGCGGCGCTGCTCATTGATGAGAAAACTTGCGTACTGGCCGGGCAGGTAGGAAACAGGTTTATCACTAATGATTTGTATCACTATTATTTTCGGCGTCAGCTGGTGGTGAGCGGTTAGACGACCTTGTTCAAGACGAGGGATGGCGATGGGCTGTTGGAGCATAGGTCTTTTTAAGGAAGGATTACTTAGTGTTATCGAGTAAACCGGGCTCCCAGCTGGGGTAGGGCCCAGTGTGGTCGGTGCCGGCGCGGTCGTAGAAAAACGTGAGGACTTGGTGTCCATCAGGGGTCATCAGCTCATAGGTAACACGGGTCTGATGGGTAGGATTATCAGCCGGAGCGACACTAATGTTGCCCAAACGCTCGGTTTTCGTGGCATAGTAGGCGCGCAAAGGAGCGAGTAGTTTTTTTTCAAACTCCGGTGTCTGGGAGACGAGGCTGGGGTGGACCGTTAGTTGCGGCTGGAGAATATCATTTGGGGGGAGTGACGGAGTGAGAACGGGGAGAGGATCAGCCTGACCATGACGCAGCCACGTATTCATGGTTGCCCAGGAACCACCGCTATCATGCCACAGCAGCCAGCCCACCCCTGCGCATGCGCCCACGGCCACTATAAAAATCAGAGTAGCGACCGAGACAAGGACGCTACCAGTCTGGGTGGAGGCGGAAGAGGGGGCCGGCATAGATTTACGAGCGAGCCGTCAAGGGTTTCAAGGCAAAGGAGAACAGAAAAAGACAGGCGGCGGTCAACACAATGGTGGGGCCTGAAGGAACATTGAGGAAGGCGCTAGCCACCATCCCGAGTACGGTAGCGACAACACTTAACATGATACTAATGACAAACATGGAGGAGAGCGACCAGGCAGTATTTTGGGCGCTCGCGGCGGGAATAACGAGCATAGCAGTCACGAGCACGATCCCAACTAATTTGATCGAGACGGCCACCACGGCAGCCAACAGTGTCAATAAGAGTAGTTCGTACCAAAAGACCGGTATGCCTTCAGCGTGAGCCAAGGATTCGTCTACAGCAATAGTAATAAGCGCTTTGCCTGCCAGCGCTACTAAAGCGATGACGGCCACCGCCAAAACACTGCTCATAATAACGTCGAATCGGCTCACGGTTAAAATATCACCGAAGAGAAAACTGATTAGGTCAGCTTGATAGCCTTGGGTCTGTTGAATCAAAATTACACCAAGGGCGACGGCAGCGGGGAAAGAAACACCGAGCAAAGTATCGACTGGCAATTTAGAAAAGCGGCGAGCCGTGGCAATGCCAGCGGCCACGAGTACCGCAAAGACAATGGCGGCAATAAAGGGATTAAGATTAAGGAGTAGACCGAGTGCCAGGCCGGTGAGGGCCGAGTGGCTCAAGGCATCAGCAAAAAAAGAGAGGCGACGTAAGACCACGAGCACGCCCAAGATTGCCATTAAAATGCCCAGTAGTAAGCCCACGAGGAGGGCTCGTTGAAAAAACGGAATGGTTAAAAGCTCAAGCATAGAGAGGCGGAGTTAGTGCCTGTGCGTGAAGTGCCTGATAGGCGCACCATACATTTGTTGCAGCATTTCATTAGAGAGGACTTCACGGGGTGTACCCGTGCACAGTAATTTACGATTGAGACAGAGTACTTGAGTGGCATACTGCATGACAATTTCTAATTCGTGGCTGACGAGAAGCAGGGTTAATTTTTTTTCTTGTTGGATACGTTGTAATAATGTGTAGATTGTTTCCTGACCCTGAACATCAATGCCGGCCGAAGGTTCATCCAGAATCAACAGACGAGGTTGGTCCATGAGGCTAAAACCGAGGAGTACGCGCTGCATCTGTCCTCCCGACAGCGTACTGATTTTATGATCAATGTGATTGGTCATGCCGACCAGGTTCAAGAGCTGCTCCATTCGTTGTTCGTCGATGGCTGACATGCCGAGGATACCCCTGGCCTTGAGGGCAAACAAACCTCGGACGGTTAGGGGGAATGAGTGATCAAACATTAATTTTTGGGGAATGTATGAGATCAACGGGGCAATCCGGCGGTATTGTTCGTGCGGTATGCCAAAAATATTAACCCGGCCCCTGGTTTTAGGAATGAGCCGCAGTATAGCCTTTAAAAGAATGGATTTACCCGCGCCATTGGGGCCAATAATTGCCGTGGTTTGGCCGGTAGGTACAGTAAAGGTTAGTCCTTCGAGAATAGGATGGCCAGCAAGGGTAACCGCTAGATCTTGCGCCTCAATGGCAATTTCAGGCAGGGGAGTAGGCAGTCGAGAAGACATAGTTCAACTATACCCTGCTAGTCTGTCCTTGTGCTACCTCGAAAAGATAACTTGTCGTGCTATAGTGAAAGTCTTACTAGGGCGAAGCTTTGAATTAGTATGTATCCTCATTTCGGGAAGGGCACAGTGAAATCTGCCAGCCGGCGGCAACGTGTGTTAGTGATCGGCGGCGGTTATGCGGGTGTGCGGGTGGCGCGTGACTTAGCGCGGGCCCGACGGCGCGGGGTGCCACTGGAGATAGTCTTAGTCAGCAATGATGGGTTTCATCTCGAAACTCCCGCCTTATATGAAGTCGCCACTGCTTATTTGGATCGGGAATCAACTTTGTCGAGTGAGCAGGTGCAAGCGACTGTCTGCGTTGATCTGGCAGAGATCTTTGCAGAGTTACCAGTAACAATTCAGCGGAAGACAGTGAGTGGTATTGAGACAACCAGTCGCCTGGTGACTTGTCGCGATGCCACCGCGCTTAGTTATGACTTGTTAGTGGTTGCCCTAGGAGCTCATGTTGCTACCTATGGCGTGCCGGGAGTCCAAGAGTTTGCCTTTGGGGTGAAGACTCTCCATGAAGCCCTCGAATTGCGGCACCATATTGTCCGCCATTTTCTCATGGCAAAAAAACTACCGCCGGAAAAAACTGGTGGCTTGCTTTCCTTTGTCGTCGTGGGTGCCGGCGCCGCCGGGGTAGAAACGGCAGCGGAACTAGCGGGGCAGGTGTACAAGCTTTGTACTAAATATGGGGTTGCGCTGTCTTGTCCCCGGGTGTCACTTGTCGAAGCGGGCGAGGATATTTTGCCGGGAGTGGCAGAACCGGTGCGCAAGTTTGCGCGCACGCGCTTACAAAAATTAGGGGTGGAAATTATGACTCATCAGAGAGTCACAGCGGTCGGCAGTGACCATGTGGTCTTGACTGACGAACGCCGCCTGCCCACGAATGCAGTAATCTGGACGGGCGGACTTGTTATTAATCCAATACTCTCGGCCGCGGGCTTGCCTGTGCAGCGGTGGGGCGTAGCTTGTGAGAGTTCGTTGCAAGTCGTGGGGCATCCTGATATTTATGCCGCCGGGGATTGTGCGATTCCGGTCTCAATACCAGAAAAAATTCCCGCCACGGTGCCGGTTGCCTATACCCAAGCTAAACTCGTGGCGAGTAATATCGTCCGTCAACTACAGGGCAAGCCCCTGGTATCATATCGCTTCCACAGCCTGGGTGCTCTTATTGCCTTGGGTGGTAAGAGAGCGGTAGCAACTTTACCTGGCAACCGGGGACTGGTTGGCCGGTGGCCCTGGATAATCAAGCAATTTGTTATGCTCCGCTATTGGCTTGGCTACCTCGCCTGGCATAGGGCCCTGCGCTTTTGGTGGCACCGCGTGGTCGCCCAAAGTTATAATGACTAGTTGGATTATTACCCCCCGTGAGTACTCTCCTGCCGGCAGGGGAGGCGATGGGTTGTGTCACTACCCGATCAGGGGAGAGATTACTACGGATTTTTACTACCTGGTATACTAAGAGCGATGCCTGACGCTGTTGATGAATCAACTTTGCGAAGTTTAGTTGAGCAAAAGCTGCTCACTGTGACCCAAGCGGACGAGATTTTAAAAAAACTAGGAGAAGGGGGAGCCGACCTACACAGTTTGGTGGTTGATAGTGGCTTGATTAAAGATCATGACTTTACGCAGGTGCAAGCGGCCGTTCTCGGCATGACCTACATTGATTTACGAGCGGTCACCATTCCCCGAGAGCTGCTCAATATTATTCCTGAATCAACGGCGCGGGAGCACTTGATCGTAGCGTATGAGCAAACGGACAGTGAGTTGAAGCTGGCCATGGTCAATCCCAGTGATCGACAGATTGTCGAGTTTATCCGCAAAAAGGTGGATATGCCGATTGCGGTTGCCTTGGCGAGCCGCCAGGGGATTATGGCGGCCCTGCAGCAATACCAACAGACCCTGACACTTGAGCTGGAGAATGTGCTCGCCACGAGTAAGAGCGTGATGACGGAAGCCGATCTCAATAAAGCGGCGGAAGATTTACCGGTCGTGCGCATTACGGACCTCATTTTAAAACATGCTATTTTACAGGGCTCATCTGACATCCATATTGAACCGACGGAACAGAACGTGATTGTCCGCTACCGCATTGATGGCATTTTGCATGATGCATTAACGCTTCCCCGGTATGTGCTCGCGGGTCTGGTGGCGCGGATTAAAGTCTTGAGCCGGTTGAAGATTGATGAGCATCGGCTGCCGCAAGACGGTCGCTTCAAGATTGAAAGTGAGGATTATAAGATTGCTTTTAGAGTTTCGATCTTACCTGTCTTTGATGGTGAGAAAGTAGTCATGCGTCTCCTGGATGAGTCGGGGCATGGCTTGGGGCTCGATAGCATTGGCTTGCGCCCGTCAGTCCTAGAAGTGTTTCGCCGTAACATTAACAAACCAAATGGGCTCATTTTAGTCACTGGCCCGACCGGCTCGGGAAAAACGACCACGCTCTATGCGGCGATGAAAGAGCTAAATCAGGCGGACGTAAACATTAGTACGGTGGAAGATCCAATTGAGTACCGTATGCCGCGCATTAATCAGACACAAGTCAATCCTAAGATCGGCCTCACTTTCTCGAACGGCTTACGTTCACTGGTGCGTCAAGATCCCGACATTCTGATGGTCGGTGAAATTCGCGATGAAGAGACCGCCTCGCTAGCAGTCAATGCGGCGCTCACCGGTCACTTAGTGCTTTCCACGTTGCACACCAATAGTGCGGCCGGGGCCTTGCCGCGCCTGCTTGATATGAAGGTCGAAGCTTTTCTGGTCGCCTCGACGGTCAATCTCTTGATAGCGCAGCGTCTCGTGCGGCGGTTATGCCAAGAGTGTCGGCGCGAGCAGAAATTAACGAAGGATGTGGTGACGGAGTTAGCCAAGTCATTTAGTATAGAGACACTGGTGGCGACCTTGGTGCGGGAAGGGGTAGTGGCCGACAAGCAAGCTCTCGAAGACTTAGTGGTTTATGAAGCGGTTGGTTGTAAGCTGTGCCAGGACGGTTACAAAGGCCGCAGCGGGATCTATGAGTTGTTGGAAATGACTGACTCGATTCGCAAGATTATTACTTCCAAGACGACAACGGCCGAACTGGAGGACGCCGCGCGAGCGGAGCAAGGCATGGTCACCATGATTGAAGATGGTTTTATTAAGGTGGTTGAGGGACAAACGACTATTGAAGAAGTGATGCGTGTTTCCATGGAGTAATTGCCGGGGCGATTGAGGGATTGTCAGTTCGGTTATCGTTGCTCAAGAAAGTCTGTTAAACTAAGCACATTGATTAGTCTTTGAGCTTATTGTATGCCCCGTAGAATCACCTCGATCACCCTCTCGTCTTAAAATATATGGATACAATACCTACCAACCTTATTTGTCAGTCACCGCTTCCTCTCACCGCTGTCCGGCCTACGCCGGACATATCGAGGTAGCTCTACGGGGTATGCCGATTTATACCTTCCAGGGTCGTAAGGAAACCACCGGTGAGATAGTCTCGGGTATGCGCGAAGCAACTTCGCATGCTGTTCTGGGGCAGGATTTATTAACTGAAGGAATTCTCTTAACGCGCTACCAGGAGCAAAAACAGCGACTACCAGGAGCCAGTATTCTCTCGAGTTTTTTCTCACGGGTGCCCATTCTCGAGCGCGTGCTCTTTGCCCGGTATTTTTCTTTAATGCTTAGAGCGGGTCTCGATGTTAAACAAGCGCTGATGGCCTTAGGGCAGCAGACACGCAGTCGGCCAATGCGTACGGCTGTGGAATCAATTGTTCAGGGAGTAGATCGCGGCAGTACATTGGCTGATAGCATGGCGGTTTTCCCCCTGGCTTTTCCGGCAATCTTTGTCAGTTTTGTGCGGGTAGGGGAAACAACCGGCCGTCTTCAGGAAGCTTTGCAAGTCTTGGCGCAACAGTTGCAGAAAGAATATGAGCTGCGACGGGCAGTGCGGGGAGGATTGATGTATCCGGCCGTGATTCTGACGGCATTGATTGCTGTCGGTTTTGCGATGTTGGTATTCGTTGTGCCCAAACTTGCCGAAGTTTTTGAGGGCTTCAAGGTAGAGTTACCCCTGCCCACGCGTATTTTAATTGGTCTCGGTGATTTTTTTTCGAGTTATTGGTACCTCGTCATCGCGGGAAGCATCCTGAGTATTTTTGGCTTGACGTTGCTGCTACGAATTCCTTCTTTTAAAGGCAGCATCCTGCACGCCTTTTTATTTATGCCAATTATCGGACAGATTATGCAGCAGGTGAATCTGGCGCGCTTTACTCGTAACTTAAGCTCGCTGCTTAAGAGCGGTGTTTCCTTTGTGGAGGCACTCGAAATTTTGGGTGTCAATACCCCTCATCCCAGCTATGCTCGGGTCTTTGCGGGAGCGAAGGAACACGTCAAACAAGGTAAATTATTGAGTGACTTTTTGGTTGATTTTAAGCGACTCTTTCCCCCGTTGGTGGTCAACGTTATTAAAGTGGGCGAAGAAACAGGAGCCCTCGACGAAGTGTTGCAGGAAATTGCACTTTTCTACGAAGGAGAAGTTGATCAGACAATGAAGAATTTAACCTCAATTATGGAGCCTGTTTTAATGGTAATTATTGGCTTGGCGGTCGGGGCCTTGGCAATCTCGGTCATCTCGCCCATCTACAATTTAGTGAACGTTATCTAAAGTCTGTTAGTTAGTATTTTGCCTCAAGTTTTATGACCGGGAGATGGGTAGTGACTAAACGCGCAGCGCATAGGGGCTTTACGATCATCGAATTACTCATTGCGACATTTATTATCGGGACGGTCGTGACCGGCCTCTTCGGGCTTTTTGTTTTAAATTTACGCGCGGCGCAAGAAGGCGAGCGGCGCCTGGTGGCGATTGCGTTGGCAAATGAGCGGGCAGAAATGATTCGCAATTTACCCTACAGCAATGTGGGAACGAGTGGCGGGATCCCGGCCGGCAGTATTTTGCAGGAGGAAGTTATTGCCAGGCCCACTTCGACCTACACCGTGCGGACTGATGTTCGCTATGTCGATGACTCTTTTGATGGGACGGCTGGCGGCGCGCCAAACGATACTGTCAATACTGACTACAAGCAGGCTCGCATTGAAGTGGCGTGGCAGAGTCCCTCGTCGCCTGCTCCTATCCTCTTGGTCATGGTGGTAGCGCCCCCGGGCGTGGAAGGAGGAGAAGCAGCAGGGACATTGAGCTTCCAAGCCTTAAACGCCGCTGCTGCTGGGATACCCGATGCGAGCTTGCGGATTGTGAACATGGCAACTAATCCGACGATCGATGTTACGACGAACACGGATAACAACGGTCGCATTCTCTTGCCTGGGCTGCCCGAAAGTGCGGGCAGCTATGAGCTAACTCTGACTAAGGCAGGCTACACTAGTGAGCAAACATATACTGAAACGGCAACCTTTATTCCTGATACCGACCATGCCCATCTCTCGATGCTCCAAGGACAGGTGACTCCTAAGACATTTAGTATTGACCTGGTAAGCGAGATGGCGATTGCCACCCAAGACGAAGAGCTGCAGCCGCTGGGTAACATTGCCTACAGCTTACGTGGGACTAAGACGATTGGTGTTGATGAGACGGAGACACCGGTCTATCGTCTCAATGTCCAAGAGCAAACGAACGCTAGTGGCACAGCGACTCACCCTGATATTATCTGGGATAGCTATGATTTTTCTATTGATGGGTTAGCCACCGGCTATGATATCAAAGAGACCAGTATGCTGTTGCCGGCCAAGGTGAACCCAGGAGAGCAGGCTGATCTTACCGTGACGCTTGTGCCCCATACACCGATTTCTCTCCATGTGACCGTGGCTACACCCGAGGGGTTGCCCATTGATAACGCAACCGTCCAGCTGACCCAAGTTGGTTACGACACCACATTAGGGACTGGGGCCTTGGGCCAAGTCCTCTTTACTGACTTGCCCTTTAACGCTGATTATACGCTCTCTATTACCGCTCCCGGCTGGCAAGTTTTTAATGAGGTGATAACTGTGACTAATACGACGCGGACACGGGCTGAACTGACTAGCGCATGAGACAGTTATTTACTAAACGACAGGCCGACTTAACCAGCCAACGGGGCCTGACGGCTCTGGAAATTGTGATTACGGTCATGATTAGCTCTCTACTGATTGCGGCTCTTTTGCGGTTTATGTCATTCGGTCATCCGCTGGCAAAAACAGCCTATCTTCAAGCGCAATCTACTGACACTGCGCGACTCCAACTCAAACGTATCGCTAAACTATTGCGGGAAGCACGCTATGCCGATACGGGTGCCTATCCCTTACTGGAAGTTAGTCCCCAGCGAATCATTTTCTTTGCTAATGCTGATACGGATGCAACCACCGAACGTATTCGCTATGAACTCAATGGCACCAACCTGGAGCGAGGTATGGTTAAGCCGAGTGGAGATCCTTTAACCTACGACCTAGCCCAGGAGCAAGTGACGGTCGTTACCAGCGCCGTGCGTAATGGCAGCGACCCAATCTTTACCTACTATACTGGTGATTATCCGGCTGACCCTACACCGCTCACCCCCACCGACCTTACCGAGGTGAAGTATATTCAGTTCCGCTTGCTCATTGACGCTGACCCGGCGATTGATCCGCCGGCCATTGAAGTAGTTTCGCAGGTTCAACTACGCAACCTTAAAACGAACCTAGGGGAGACAGTCGAGTAAACGGCACCGGGACTTAAAAGCGAATATTCGTTTGAGGCAGGCGCTGGCGGATTTGCTCTTTAGCTTGATCGGGGAAAAGATTTTTCGTGAGAGAGAGTTCGCGGAGATTAGTCAAGTTGGCGATCTCTGGCGGCAGATTCTGGAGCTGGTTAGCATCAAGCGTAAGCCGTTCGAGGTTTGTCAATTGACCAATTTCCGGCGGTAGAATTATTAGTTTGTTGCCGCTCAAAAGCAGTGATCTAAGCTCTGGTAAGTCGCCGATCTCGGGGGGGAGCTGGGTGAGGCCTTTAGAGTTTAAATTGAGTGTGACGAGACTGGTAAAACGGTTGATAGTGGGAGGCACGGCTTTGATCGGATCATTCTCGACGATGTGGCAGACTTTTTCTGGCTCGCGGAGGGCTTGAGCGATGCTCGTGTAAACCTTTTGCGGATCTTCCGTGCAGAACGCTTTAAAAGTTCGCCCGGTATTGGCCAGCGGCAGGGAGAGGGGTGAGGTCAGCGGTGAGGCAAGAGGAGTATTTAAGGGCCGCTTAAGAGCAAAAGTTATCAAGAAAGAAGCACCGAGCACAGTCGCTATCACCACGAGGAGAACAACAATGAGCACAGTCGTGTTCACTTTTTTTACGGGAAGCTGGGGGTTGACAGAGAGAGGCATAGACAGAAGGAATAACGCTTGTATTGTACGACTAAATTAGAAAGAGTACCAGCGTTCACGAGAGAGAATACTTTTTGGCCGTCACTTGTATACCTGGTCTTAAGTGGCCAAACGCCTTACAATTATTTCTATCACCTATGTTTCCTTCTCTAGGCCGCTTAGGCAACCGCGGCAGCATTATGCTGTTAGTATTAATTCTCCTTGTCGTGTTTGTGATCATCATGACCGCTTCCGTCCGTTTCATTGCGCGCCAGTCGACCCAGACTGCCAATCAAGAGCAAGAGGAGCAGGCGTTTGAGATCGCCGATGCTGGTATTAACTACACCCTGTGGTTGCTCGATTCCGAGGGCGGCAACTTTACGCCAGAACAGCTTGAGGCAGGACCGGATGGCGGCGGTCCGCCAACGGCGGATACTGAAAATCACCTCATCCACAATGATCAGAGTGAGCTTATCGGTAGGTTTTCGCTGGATTTTTCCGATGCTGATAACGTGGCGGGAGTTTTAACTGTCCGCGCCACGGGCAAAGACGAGATTAAACCCGATCTTTGTCAGGTGATCGAGGCGAAAGTCCAGAAAGATGCTAACGGTGAGTACCGCCTCTATCGGTGGGACCACTTGGTAGGGTATCCTTGTTCTTAAAGAGACATTAAGGATTATTATGACCCCTTCTCGTTTACGGCACCAACGCGGCTTTTCGCTGGCGGAGGTAATTATTATGGTCGCCATTGGCACGGTGGTGATCATCGCCCTGGCTATTTTTGTCGGGCGATCATTTACGGTATCACGGGAACAGTTTGAACAGGTACGCATCACCGAAGACGGCCGGAAAGAAATGGAGCGCATGAGTGATACTCTGCGTAACGCTAGCTACGTGGACTTAGACGGTAATGGCTACACCATGGATGTGGGTGAGCAGTGGCTGCAAGTTGGTAAAGAATACGAGATTAGGGTTTTTAGTAATGTTGACATCGATCCGGAAATGGAACTCGTGCGCTATTTTGTTGATAGTGCCGAGCCAACCGAGCTTAAGCGAGGAGTGATTGAACCTGATGGTACAGCATATAACTCGCCCGAGAGCATCCAGATACTTTCGCGCAGCGTGCGCAACTTGCAGCAGGAGACGCCCATTTTTTCTTACTATGATGTCAATGGTGCGGCCCTTGCGCCGCCGGTGAGTGGGGACACACTCAAAGCAGTCGCGCGCGTTGGCATTGACCTGAAAATAGATATTACGGCGCAGATCCGTCCGGATTCAGCCTTGCTTTACACTGAAGTGTCACCGCGTACTAATCGGTGTTCCGCGTATGAGGGATGCACCAGTGGTGCTGGAGATGATAGTGGCGGTACTGGCGGTACGGGTTGTGTTGATCCCGGGGGAGCACAGTTGCCTACCTGGTCGTATAAGTCGCCATCTTTTGTGGAAGACGCGGGGCAAACCTGTAAGGCGCGGTGCGAGACGGAGGGAAGTACCACCACGTGTCCCTGGTTTGTAACCTTTTCTTGGAATGGTGACCCCGAGGGCTATGTGGCCGCCTACTGCTCATGTCAAGAAGCAGTCTACCCAATACCGTTGCCCGACAACCGACAGTACGGTCAGTACACCCAGTACTACAAAGATCGGTGGAATGGGTGTGTGGCTCAAGGCCAATCGGGTGAAGTATACTGTGATCCAGGGTATGACTTACCCCAAGACGAGCTACGCCCCTGCGGGTACCAATGTAGTGCTGCTTCCCCTGCACCGAGCCCGAGTGACGTAGCGGTTGATCTTAAAGTCAACAACAGCGATGGGCCAGTTGGTGTAAGTTATAACGATTTTGTGACGCTTAGTTGGACTTCAGCAAACGCTACTAGTTGCACGGCGTCTGATGCCTGGTCAGGAACCAAGAGCCCCGAGGGATCAGAGGTTAACGGGCCATTAACTGATGTCACAACGCCCTATATTTTTACACTTACCTGCACGGGGCCGAGCGGGGAGGCACAAGACAGCGTGACGGTTAATGTTTCTATTGTCTAAGACCGAGCGGGTGGGGTATAACCTGAATATGCTGCTGACACAACGAGATTTTTTAGTGCTGGCCGTTTTCATAGGGATTGGCTTGGTGACGCATTTTTCTGTTCTCGGCTGGCCCGACCAGGTGATCTTTGATGAAGTTCATTTCGGCAAGTTTATTACCGCCTATTGCTGCACGGGCGAGCGCTTTTTCGATATTCATCCGCCGCACGCTAAATTACTGATCGCCGGTACAAGCTGGCTGGGCGGTTACCGAGGCGGCTTTGCCTTTGACCATATTGGGCAAGTCTACGAGGGAGTCCCTATAGCTGCGATGCGCTTTGTGCCAGCGGCGGCGGGGATGATATTGCCGCTGGTGATCTTTGTGGTGATCCGCCAATTAGGCGCATCATTTGGGGTTGCGTTGGTAGGAGCTGCCGCAGTGCTGCTGGACAACGCGCTGACTATTCAAACTCGGGTGATTGCTTTGGATGGTGTGTTGCTTGTGGCTACGTTTGGTAGTTTAAGTGCGTACCTAGCGGGTGAGCGAGCTCACGGCTGGCACCAGGCCGGTTATTTCCTGTTGGCGGGGGCTTTAGCGGGGTTGGCAGCCGGGACAAAGTTTACCGGTTTAGCCGCATTGGGATTACTCGGAGCAATTGTGGTGGTACGTATGTTGCAGCGTATAGACAAACAGACCGTGATGGCTGGCATTACTAATGGCTTACTTATTGTGGCCAGCGCGCTGATTGTGTACCTGGCGGGTTGGGTGCTGCATTTTGCACTTTTACCTCTCCCGGGGAGCGGGGATGCTTTTCATGTGCCTCATAGTTTATTGCCGCCGCAAAGGCCCAATCCCAGTAGTTTCTTGCGAGAAACAGTGGCTCTCCATAAGGTGATGTTTACCGCTAACTATAATCTTACCGCGACTCACC
Source organism: Candidatus Anderseniibacteriota bacterium (assembly GCA_040900375.1). Lineage (GTDB taxonomy): Bacteria > Patescibacteriota > Andersenbacteria > UBA10190 > UBA10190 > JBBDZC01. The sequence continues at coordinate 19,378 of JBBDZC010000021.1, forward strand.
CCAATGCGAGTTCATGGTGGAGTTGGCCGCTAATGCAGATGCCCGTATTCTATTGGACGGACACGGCGGGGTTGCGCCATATATATTTTGTCGGTAATCCGGTAGTCTGGTGGGGAGTAACGCTATTATTTGTCGTTGCCGTCTTGGTTTGGATTATTCAGCTCGGCCAGCGCCGGCGCGAAGCCGCCTCCGGCATTATATGGATTAGTGTCGTTGGCTTTTGCATTGCGATGCTGCCTCTTGTTCGTGTGCCCCGCGCTCTCTTTCTCTATCATTATTTGACACCGCTTCTCTTTTCGCTGCTAGCGGGACTTGTCTGGCTGGATCGAGAGCTAGCTCGGGTGCGCCTTACGCTAGCGGGGCAGCGGAGACTTATAGTGGGAGTCTTAGCGGTTCTCCTGGCAGGGTTTTTGTTCATGAGCCCACTGACGTATGGTTTGAAGCTGGGTGAGACCACGCTCGAGAAAGACGCTCGTTTGCAGACAATACTCTTTTGGTTGCCGGGACCATAAATTATAGCAGCTAAGGCACAGGCTCACTCTTAGATTCTTGATCTTACCCAAGGAGAGTGGCGAGTGATCAGGTATCCCAAGTCTCGTCAGTAGTGTGCTAGGATATACGCATGAGGTCCTTCTTGGCGAGGGGAAGAAGTGCGCGCCGGGGCAGTATTTTGATCATGACATTGGTTTTTATGTCAATGTTTGCCGTCATTTTTATTGCCTTATCCGGCTTAGTCAATCGTTCGTACCGGGAGACCGTCTTGCAAGCGCACGACGAGTTGGCTTTTCAGATCGCGGAGGCAGGACTTAACTATGCCCGGTGGCGCTTGGCACATGAACCCGAAAATTTTTCGGCGGAAAGCAAGACCGTCACTGATCAGTTTGCTGGTGACTTGGGAACTTATGATCTTACTTTTGATTCACCTATTGAGGGGGGGACCATCACGGTCATTACCGCAGTGGGAAAAACTGCCTCGCAACCACTGCGGGAGGTAACGCTGCGCGCGCGGTACGGCATACCTTCGCTGGCCCGGTACGCCTATATTACCAACAGTGATGTTCGCTATGCCGCCGTCATGAGAGGACCCTTTCACGCCAATGGCGGCATCCGCATGGACGGTACGTCGGATAGTATTGTCCAGAGCGCTAAGACCACTTATACGTGTCGGCCGATCCATGGGTGTGACAACGAGACAAAGCCGGGCGTCTGGGGTACCGGCGAGATTCAAGAACTCTGGGAATTTCCGGTCACGGCGATTGATTACAATGCCTTAACCAATGATTTAGCAACTATGAAAACCATTGCTCAAGAGGCTACTACCTACTACGGCGCCTCGGGAGCGTTTGGCTACCAAATAGTTTTTAATGCTGATAATACGTATGCTCTTTACCGGGTGACTCAAAAGACGAGCCCGGTAGATTCGTGTGATTATAACGCCAGTGGGGAGTTTAGCTGCACGAGTCTTTCTCATGATGTGCAAACGATGGCGTTGCTCGAGACGAAACCAGTGCCGTCCGGCGGGGTACTTTTTATTGAAGACAACTTGTGGGTGCGGGGAGAAATTAGAGACCGGATTACCGTCGCGGCGGGGCGGTTTCCGGATTCACCGGCCACGCATGCTGATATTATTACTAACGGTAATATCACGTACGGAGGGGTTAAAGATGGCACACGGGTCTTTGGCGCCATTGCCCAGCGCAATCTGCTCATTCCTTATTCTGGTGCGCCTGATGTCTTTACCCTTGACGGGGCGTTTATTGCCCAAAAGGGAAAATTTGGACGACGTCATTATCCTTCTGGTAGCCATCGCCTGAAAACAAGTATTGATATTTATGGCATGGTGGCCAGCAACTTAGTACCAGGGACCACGTGGACGAGTGGAGGAACAGTGGTCAGCGGCTACCAGGAGAAAGTACAATCCTATGATCCTAATCTACTTTATAATCCACCCCCTTATTTTCCAACTACGGGTCAGTACGAATTTATTTCATGGGAAGAGGAGCAGTAAGAGATCGATTAGGTCTTGGCCTATGTTACCACCACCAGCAAATGTTATACTAAATGTACACCACTACTTTGGTGGCCGTCCTACATTGGCATATACTCTATATGATCGGTATTGATATTTCTGATCGCTCTGTGAAAGTGGTGCGGCTGTCAAATCGGGCTGATCACAAGCTGCTGACGCACTGTTGGCAGGAAGTCCCTCTCAATGTCATTGAGAAAGGGGTCATTAAAGACACTAAAGTGATGCAAGAAGTGTTGCGTCATGCTCTGCAGCGGTGCAATTTGAGTTGGGATAGCAAGGATGCCGTGGTGGCTTCAATTCCAGAGACACAATCATTCTTACGGGTGATTGAAATTCCGCTCATGGACGAAAGCGAGATTGGTGAGGCAATTCAATGGGAAGTGGCTCAGCATATTCCCTTTGGTTTAGAGAATGTCTACATTGATTGGCAACCAATCCATAGCGGTAAACCGCCGACGCCGGGCCGCCACGAAGTGCTTGTCGGGGCGGCGGAAAAGAGTGTGGTTGATCCTCTCTTGCACGTGCTCGCGACGATTGGTTTAGACATTGCGGCCTTTGAATTAGAGAGCCAGGCCATTGTCCGGTCGCTGGTTTCGCGTGAACTTGAACAACATCGCGGTCTCCTGATTGTCGATTTGGGTGGCTCGGCAACTAATGTGGTTATTTACGACCGGGGAACGATTCGCTTCACCGCCAGTTTACAGAAAGGGTCCTACAGCCTTCTCCACCCGCTCACGCCCACCGAGGCGCAAGCGGTCACTGGTCCGCCGAAAGAAATTGTGGAAGCGGACCGAGCCATGCTCGCCTCCAAGTTACAAGCTGTGCATGAAGAGTTGGTAATTGAAATTCAGGGCATTGTAGAGTTTTACAATGGCATTGACACAAACCACCAGGTTAAGGAAATTATCCTCACCGGCGGGGGCGCCAATTTACCCGGTTTCGATCAGGCAGTACTCAAGTATTTTGATAATGTGCTGGTCCATCGCGGTAATCCATGGGTTAATATCTTGCCTCCCGGGAAGGACGCTCATCCGCCTTTTGGCTTATTAGAAGCGGTTCATTTCTCCACAGCGCTGGGGTTAGCACTGCGGGCAGCGGTTAAGTAAATCTGGCTATGAAAGAAGAAATAAATTTACTCCCACCAGCTTTTCAAAAGTTACGACGCCGGCGGATCTACCTGGTGCGTATCGGTGAGCTTATGCGCCGCATTGATTTCGTGATCATTCTCATTGGGATTGTGTTTGTCGCACTCTACGGTGCTCTTTTTAGTTTGCAGGCTAATTTGGAGCGCAAGCTCGCGGCCGCGGGTACAACCGAGCAAAGCACAGAAGAAAGAGTTCGTTCAGTTAATGAGTTGCTGACAGCAGTCCATAGCCGTACTGTGCCGGTGCTACCATGGATGCCGGGGGTAGGGCAAATCATTCAGTTGTTGCCGCCGAGTATTGTGCTGACAGAATTAAGATTGGACGAAGTGAAAAATGTTCTCACGATCCAGGGAATATTCTCGGATCGCCAGGCGATTGTTAAGTTTGAGCAAGAGGTGGCAGCTCTCCCCTGGGTCGAAAAAGTGGAAGCGCCCCTGCGGAATTTTGCCACGGGTGAGAAAACGGAATTTACCTTTACGGTGACTCGTAAAATAAAAAAGCCATGAACACTCTTCTCCAGGCCCGTGAGCGGCGGTTGTTGTTTAACCGGGGATTGGAACTACTGATTATCGTGGTCTTAATTATTGCTTTGTTTTACTTTCGGGAACTCATCCATAGTAAGCGCGTCATGGTCTACCAATTGCAACGTCAGCTTGATGAGGCGCCACAATATGCCGCGCAGCAAGTTAGTTTGCGGACGGAGCTGGAGAAATCAGCCCATGATATTGTCCGGATTGAGTCCTTGCTCGTCCGACGCGAAGCGCTCGGCGATTTTGTTAGCTTATTAGAAAAGCAGGCACGGCAGAACAGGGTGACGCTGCGGGTGCCTGACATTAAAGAAGAAATGGTCCTTAGTGCCGAAGGCAAGCCGGTGGCGGCGACCGGGCCGTATCGCGACATTCGTCTGCAAGTTACCGCGACCGGTGAGCCCAATGACTTACTCCAACTGCTCCATCAATTAGAACACCTGCCGCATGCTGTTCGTTTGCCGGCCTGGAGTATCACCACCACTAACACAGCGGTGTTACTTGATCTTCGTCCCCAGGCACCAGTGATCGGACCTGATGGCAAAGAGGTACCAGTGGTGGCTCCTGGGGGATTACTCGAAGCCACGATGATCTTAACTATTCGCCAAGATTCATGAAGAAAAAACTGCCGGCAATCCGTATCCGCATGGTGGGCGCGAGCCTGGGACGTGCAGCCCGCGCTGTACCCCAGTATCTGCTCTTTCAACATCCACTAGCAGTGCAGGTAGTGTTACTGCTCGTGGGTATGGGCTTGGGATTATATGTTGTCTTACGGGTACTCTTTACTGATCCCACTGAACTCTCACTTGAGGTGTCGCAAAAGATACCGCAGCTTATGACTGAACAGTTAGATGAACTAGAGTTCTGGATCGAAGAACAGCACGCGGCATTTTCTACGCCCTTACCGCTGGGGACGCGACAATATTTTCAGGTGATTCGGGAGGGGCAAAGCCAGGTGATCCAGGAACCATTTTAGGGGCTGGGCGTTGCGCCCGCGGATGTCGGTGGTCTAATCCCGTGGTAGTATAGTGAATATGATTGGCATTGACATTTCTGATCGGTCGATAAAGGTTGTCGAAATTTCCGGAGGGGAAAACCCTAAACTTCGTACGGTCTGTTGGTCGGCACTTAACCCTAATCTTATTCGGCGCGGTATTGTGCAGGATGTGGCGGCTGTGATGCAGGGCTTAGAACAGGCGCTCAACAAATGCTCGCCGGTGCCGGTAGAGGGAAAACGAGTGGTGTTATCTATTCCGGAAACACAATCATTTGTACGTGTCCTGGATTTACCCGCGATGAGTGAACGAGAAATGAATGAAGCAGTGCAGTGGGCGATTCGCCAGCACATCCCGTTTGACTTAGAGCGTGTCTATCTTGATTGGCAACCGCTGGCGACATCACAAACTACCCCCACTCACCGCCAAGTGCTTGTGGGTGCGGCCCAGCGCGATGTCATTGATCCGCTGCTCCAAGTAGTGGATGCTCTGGGTCTGGAAGTAGCGGCGCTCGAATTAGAAGCCCAGGCGATTGTCCGTTGCCTCTTGCCGCAAAATGCGGCCGATGTCATGGGGGTTTTGCTGGTTGATTTAGGGGCAACCTCTACGAATGTTATTTTTGTCGATGAAGGGGCAATGCGCTTTACGACAAGTATTCAGCAGGGCGGTGATGACTTAACGCAGCAGTTGGCGCAAGAGTTCAAACTGCAGCCCACGATTGCGGCGGAGAAAAAAGCTTTAATTGGAGTCCAAACTAATGGTAATGAGGCGCAGATTGCGGCGACGCTACGCTCGGCCACGCTGCGTCTGGTCCAGCAAGTCAGTCAAGTGGTCACGGAATATACGTCCCAGTTACAATCATCACAGGGGCTTCGGGCAATTCTTTTGGCTGGAGGCGCGGCAAATTTACCAGGCTTGGTCAGTATTTTTGCAGAAGTCTTTCCTGGTATACCCGTCCAGCTTGGCAATCCATGGATTAATCTGACGATGGGTAATGGCAAGGAGACAAGTCCGCCTCTCTCGAATGCGGATGCGGCGCACTTTACCACGGCGATTGGCCTCGCTCTCCGGTCGTTAGAGTACGCGCCGCGGTAGATCTGGATTTTTTACTATGCGTGAAATTAATCTTTTGCCTCCCTCGCGCCGTCAATCCCTGCGGCGGGAAGTGACGTTGGCTTCCATCGGACGTTTTTTGAGTAGCTTAATGGTCGGTTTAGGCATGCTGACTGTTGGGGCAGTGTTGGCGATGATCGGTTTGTGGATTTTCTTCTATACTGTGGCCGCGACCAATAATGTTGAGTTTGAGCGGACCATTGCTCAGTATCGTGAGCTGCGAGATGGAATTGCCGAGCAGAATATTTTTCTTAATTACATTTATGGCTTAGGCACCGGGCGGCAAGTATGGTCTGATTTTTTGCCAGGGTTGTTTACTAGTATTCCTCCCGGTGTGGAGATTGCCACGATGAGTGGGCGATCGGTTATAAATGAGGAAGGGGTAGTGGAGAGTACTTTTACTGTTTCAGGGCGGGCCGCGGCGCGTAGTACACTCACCATTTTTGCTGATCGCCTGCGTCTGTTGCCCGACGTGGCTCAGGTTGATGCACCCAGTTCTAATTTGATTCAGCGAGAGAACCCACTGTATCGCTTTACCCTGCAGTTAAAAGACAAGATAATTGAGGAGGAAGAGCTATGAAAGTCTTGGCCCAAACGAGGACCAGCCAACAGTATCAAAAAATCGTACTTCGCTCGATTATGCTGGTTATTTTAATCGTGGCCCAGCCTTTTCTATGGAGTATGGTTGCAGGTGTAGCCAATCGGGTCCATGCGCAACAGTCACAGAAACAACAGATTATCGATGTGCAGGCCCGCACTGCCCAAATTAGAGAAATTAATGTCAGCCAGAAAGAATTTCTTGATCAGCTTGATGTGGTGGTACCGCTGGCGGGCTCACTGTCCCAAATTATTGAGCGGCTGGAGCGCTTAGCCACCGACCGGCAGCTGCGGTTGTCAATTCTTGATATCAAGGAAGATGTTTTGGAGGAAGCAACGGATTTGGAGAATATTCCGGTGCAGCGTTTTCGGATTAGCTTGCAGGTTACGGGCACCCCCGCCCAGTTGTTGACCTATATTGATGCGGTGGAGCATGTACAGGAATTGACTATTTTGGAGGACTGGTCCTTTGTGGCAGCCACGGCCCCGGTTAGTTTCCCGGCTCCGGATGCGGTCTATCCTTATACCGCGACGATGAGCCTTTTATTCTTTTTACAGTCGGAAATCGATGCCGTCGAAGAGTAAATCATTCCTGATTCGCCTGTTACCCCGCTTTAATACTTTCGGGGCTTTTATCTTCGCCTGGTTGGGCACGGCGATCATGCGCCTGCTAGTTATTTTTATTGGCGTGTTGCTTCTTGCCTATATGCTGTATCTTAATGTGTGGCAACCGCTGCGCCAGGAGGTAGAATTGCCCCCGGGGGTTACCCCCACTAATCCCGAGCTAGATGTTACCCGCTTAAAGGAAATTAATAACCAGCGCTCTCAACGTTTTCAAAGTATCCGTCGTAATTTCGAGACGCGAAATTTTCTGTTTGTCCCCCAGCAAACTTCAGGAACGCCTTAATAGAGAAGAGCGAGCGACCATGTCTCGTGTCCTAGTTTTTGGTACATTTGATCCCTTGCACGAAGGCCATCATAATTTCTTTAATCAGGCAAAAGCCGAAGGGACACACTTGACTGTCGTAGTGGCCCGCGATAGTCAAGTGCGCGTGCAGAAAGGACGGGAACCCCACCAGCCCGAGAGAGAGCGCTTGCAGGCGGTCGCGCGCGCGAGCGCTGTTGATCAAGTCTTGTTGGGAGAAGAAGGTGAGCAGAGCTACGCACTCTTGGGGCGTCTGGCCTTCGAGGTACTGGCGGTAGGATATGATCAGGAACCGGACGATGCAGAAATTCAGGAGCAACTTCGGGCGTGTGGTAAACAGGCGGTGCGCTTGGTGAGACTGAAACCATATCAACCAGACATCTATAAGTCATCATACCTACGCAGTAAGTGATCGGGAGTTTTATGCTTAATCTGCTATCCTAGATCTCATATGCCAGCTTCTCTAACTAGTGAGCAACTGCGAGCTGCCTTGCGGACAGTGCTTGATCCGGAACTAGGTTTTTCAATCGTAGATTTGGGCTTAGTCTACGCGCTGGACTACGACGGCGCTGGCAATGTGCACATTCTCTTAACCTTGACTACGCCAACATGTCCCCTGCAAGACCACTTCCGACAAGCTATTACTACCGCTTTACAATCATTGCCGCAGGTACATAATGTTGCTATTGATTTTACTTTTACGCCTCGTTGGAACCTAGAGAAAGCGACCGCCCAAGTGCGGGAAGGACTTGCCTTACTCGGCATAGGGACACTGCGGTGGTGACGTGTCTATGACCTACGATCTCCATCTCCATTCCGCGTGCTCGGATGGAGACTTATCTCCCACAGCCGTCATGGCGGAGGCTGCCGGGCGGGGTCTGGCGGGCGTTAGTTTGACGGACCACAATGGCTTGTGGGGACTTGAGGAAGCGCAAACGGCTGCGGCCGAGCACGATTTGGTTTTTGTGTCCGGTATTGAGGTGACGGCTCTCTATGGTGCGGCCGATGTGCATATTTTAGGATATAGCCGCAATTTTGCGGCCAAGACGCTGCGGGCGGGGCTGGCAACAACTCGGGCAGGGTATCGGACGCGGGTGGAAGAGATGGTGGAGCGTTGTCATGCGGCTGGATATCCGCAAGTCTCCTTTGCCGATATTGTGGCGGACAGAGCTAAGCAGGCCGATCCCTGCTATGTGTCGTATGATGTGGCGCGCAAGCTGACGGAGCACGGTGGCCTCACGCTTGAGCAAGCTCGGCAACTAACCGTTCGCGGAGGAGCGTGCTATGTACCCTATAGCTCTTGGACCCTGTCACCCGCGGCTGTCGTGGCGCTGCTGCATGAAGCCCACGGGATTGCAGTCTTAGCTCATCCTGGTACCGTCGCTTACGAGACCGGCCAAGACACCTTAGATGAGCTGATTGACGGACTAGTAGAGGCCGGTCTCGATGGCATTGAGGTACATCATCCTTTTCATGATCGGGCATTGGTTGCTGTCTTGCTTGAACGTATTAGGCGAGATAATTTGCTTGTGACGGGTGGTTCAGATTGGCATGGACCGGGGCGTTTTCACAAAGGCTACTTTGGTCGAAGCGGTATTGATGAGACACAGTTTAGGGTTTTAGCCGAGCGGCTCGAAGAGGTACAGTAGAAGTATGGAATATATTGGGGTTGATGCCGGCGCCACGTGGATTAAAGCGAGCCGCTTTGATGCGACCATGCGGGTGTTAGAGCACGTTAGTATTCCCAGCGGAGCTGGGACCGGGCCACATGAGTATTTTGCAAGTATTGCGCAAGCTGTAGCGCAGTGCGGACGAGAAAGATTGCCGATTGGTTTAGCGTTACCCGCTGCCTTAACGCCGGACGGGCAGAAAATTCATTATCTTGTAAATGTAAAGGGATTGGGCGTGGGCAGTGAGGGGATCACTCTCCCGGCAGCCCTTTCTCCCCATATGGACGCCGCGCAGGTGGTCGCTGCCAATGATGCCAGTTGTGCGGCCTTAGGCGAATGGGGGTATGGCCAAGGTGGCAGTGATCTGGTTGTGCGCTTGCTGCACCTTACCTGGGGCACGGGTATTGGGACTGGTTTTGTGAGTAATGGACGGATGCACTATGGCTGGGAAGGAGGCCATCTTCCGGTAGCGCATTCTCGACCAGCTCCCCTGCCCTGCAATTGCGGCTCCCGCACTGACATTGAGGCATATGCCGCCGTTCCCCATCTGGTAGCGTCTGCGTATGCGCTCTGGCAGGAGAGAAAAACTCCTACTAGTTTGACGGCTGCTGACTTCGCTGACCGCACTAAAACTTCTTCTATTTTAGTCCAGCACGCAGTCGCCGGTGATGAACTGTGCCAGCAGGTTTTGCAGCAGGGTATACATGCCCTGGCGCAGGGCCTGGCGGCCATGGCAGTGATTGCGTACCCGACGGTGGTAACGATTGGCGGGGCGATGATGAGCCATGAGTGGCTGCTGCCGCGACTACACCAGGCAATTGCCAGTGGCAATGAGGGCCTGGCAGCAGTGGTGCTGCCGCCAACAATGGTGTCGCAAGCGAAGCTTGGTAATGATGCGGGCATGACTGGGGCAGCAATGCTCGCCCGATCGCGCTTTGGTTAAAAGGAATTACGTTAAGAAAAAAGCCCCCCTCCGCTTTTTTTCATTCGCTCGAGTAGGGCGAAGGAAAGTAAGGGGAGAGAGGCTGGTCGCGGTACGCTACTCATCATGCTGCAGATGGTGAACTTTTTCACGAAGTTCTTCGTCTGTGGCATGGACGAGTTGCTCGGTGGGGATGAGTCCGAAGAGCGTATCTTCGAGTTCGTCGCGAGTCATTCTGTTGACGATCTCATCATCCAAGGCTCGCATCAGGGGCTCTGACATGGTGTCCTCCAGGTCTCTCGTGCCCGGTATCGGGGGGGCACGGGGAGAGAGGGGCCGAGGGAGGGGCCGAAGGGAAAGTCCTGGCCTCACGTTCGAACAGCTGATAGTTCTTGAGAGTGTCCTCCAAGACTTTGTTCAGCTGCTGCCGGCGGGCCAGCGCATCAGGATGAGTGCTAAAACTACTTTGCGGTTGGGGGGCAGGGGTCATAGTGTCTCCATTCGCCGGGGGATTACTGCACCAAACGGGCCAAGATTTTGAATGCGTCCGAGCTGGGGTGCAAACTTATCGGTACCTTAAACTCGGGGTTGAAGGTGGGGTCGCGCGCTGCTTTGCACCGAGCCATTTCTTCCAGCTCCGCCACTGTGCGCGGAGATTGCGCGCTGGATGCGGGGTCGGAACTCGGCCACACGGCGGTCATGGGCACCTCCTTGTCAGGATAGGTTAAGAAGGAACGGGAGTAACAGGGATAAGGACATTATAGCATTACGGAGTATGATAGTGTATGACAACTTATCCACAATTGTCAATCCCGTTAGAGGTAAGCCGCTCCAAGCGGCTGCCGCCGTCCTGTTTTGAGGAGGAGAGCGGATCTCTAACGGGATCAACTGTAGTTAGAGACAAAGTCGTTCTACTCTATTGTATGGCTTCGACCACGGAGTTTTTAAGGAGAGCCTTGTTTTTGCCAATGCTTGAGTACTTGTTCGTACACGTCGGGTGTGGATACGTCGAACCATTGTCCCTCAAAGGGATAGCCGTAGAGACGCCCCTGCTCGATTAGTTCGGGGAAAATGTCTCGTTCAAGGGATAGTTCCCCTCGCTTTTTGGTGATGAAATTAAAGACACTGGGATTGAGCGCCGCATAACCGGCGAACACGAGGCGCGAGACGTCACTACTAATGACTGGCTTCTCGGAAAATTCAACCACCCGGGTGCCGCGCAGCCGTACGGCCCCATAGGCGGAGGGGTCAGCCACCGAAGTCAACGCAATAGTCCCGACAGCGGCTTTTAAATTTTGGTGAGCTTGGAGGAACTCAGTGAGATCGAGTTCCACTAAGACGTCACCGTAGAGGACGAGAAATGGGGCGTTACCCAGATACGGCTGACTAGCGCGCAGGGCCCCGCCCGTGCCCGAGGGCTTTTTCTCTTCCACGTAGGTAATGCGGACGCCCCATTTAGAGCCATCGCCAAAATGTTCTTTAATCTTGGTGGCCAAATGGCTGATAGTCATAATGATCTCGGTAATACCATATTTGCGGAGGAGCTCAATGCTGTATTCCAGCAGCGGCCGACCATTGACGGGAATGAGCGGTTTAGGAATTTCATAGGTAAAGGGACGCATTTTAGTACCCTCACCACTGGCAAGAATGACTGCTTGTTTCGTTTCGGTGTGCAGGGTGCGGGAGAGGAGGACTTCGAGGGCGTGCGAACGGTTACGAATCCGGTGGTGGTCAATCATGCGGTCGAGCCCTCGCAGGAGGTCATCACGAATTGTTACCGTTATGCGTTCTCGTTGAGCCATAGGCTTTTTTAGGGTAACACCTTTACCGAACAAAAGGGAAACCCTTTGCTCTTTAAGGAGGCGCGGGCGCTGCTTTAGATACGCCTATTTGCTCGTCTCTGGACATCTGCGATACGATACAGAGATGATTGAAGACTCAAGGTCGTCGTTTAATGTCGGTTTAGCGGTGGCGATTGTCCTGGCGGGCGGGATTGTCGCCCTAGCAGTATATTTTGCCCAGGAAAACCGACAGCCGATTGCTTCCGAGTCAGGAGTGATGCTATCCGAAGTTGCCGGGACCCAAGACGAGCCTATTGTGGTCACGATAGAAGAAGATGATCCGGTGCTGGGAGTAGCGGATGCACCAGTGACGATCGTGGAGTTTTCTGATTTCGAGTGTCCCTACTGTCGACAATTTCACCAAACCACCTTCCGTCAATTGCGCGAGACGTATATTGATTCAGGCAAGGCTCGTTTCGTACACAAGGATTTTCCGTTGAGCCAAATTCATCCCCAGGCGCAAGCGGCTGCCGCGGCAGCATACTGTGCGGGCCGACAAGGCCAGTTCTGGGAGTACGCCGAGAAACTTTATGCTCCTGAAGCAGTCTTGGATAAGGCAGCCCTGGAGCAGTATGCCCAAGCTCTGACCTTAGATACGACAGCTTTTACCACTTGTCAGGAGGAGTCAGGCACAGAGGAGAAAATTACTCGGAATGCGCGGGCCGCGATTGCGGCCGGGGTAACAGGCACGCCCGCGTTTGTGGTTAATGGAGTATTAATCGAAGGTGCTCTGCCCCTAGCTCAATTTACGGCTACCATTGAGGCGGCCCTGCGTCAGGCACAAGAATAATCGGTATTGCTATGGAAGAAGTTATTATCCTGCCGGCGGGGGTTTCCTTTGCCATTCTGGCTTTTTTACTAAGTTTGCTACCCGCGGGGCTTTTCTTGTGGGTCTGGTATTTACGTCGCCATGATCGCCCGGTACCGACTTCGGCAGTTCTCACGGGGTTGTTTGTTGGCGCTTGTATTGTCATTCCCGCCTTCTATTTGGAAACCGAGGCGAAAGATCTTTGGCAAACTCTTTCTCCCGCTACTGTCCACAATTTTGATGGTGCCCTGCTGCCGCTGCAAAGCCCGCTTGATATTTTGCTGCCGGCCGTGGGCACGTTTGTGATTGTGGCGACGGTGGAGGAGGGGTTACGCTTCTTAGCCTTGTGGTGGTGGTTTCGCCGGAGCCGGGCAATTGACCAGGTTTTTGACGGCTTAGTAGTTGGTTTAGCCGCTGGCCTGGGATTTGCCACGCTGGAAAATACCTTATATTTCCTCGACCTTATTCAGCGCGGCAATTTCGACACGCTCATCTTTGTCTTTTTCTTACGGTTTTTGATCTCGACGCTCGCCCACATTAGCTTCGGTGGGATTATGGGTGTCTTAATTGCTCGCGGGGTCTTTGCTGTGTACCGTCCGTCGCGCCAGCTCATCCAGGCATTTTTGCTGCCTTGGTTCGTGCACGGTCTCTTTGATTTACTCTTGGGCATTAACTTAAGCATGTACGCTGTGATTATTCTTGTGCCGCCGCTGGCAGTACTTATCTTGTGGAGCACACGCCGAGAGTTCTTTGTGATCAATCGCCAGGGCAGTACGTTGCTGGTGAATCAGCGCGCTCCAGAGACGAGCGAGGCGAAGCTCATGCAAGACTTCTTTAAGCAGTTTGACTCGCCATGGAATGTGCACGCGCCCTGGCTACGAGAAAAACGCCTCCGGCGGACATTGTTACGTCATCTCGAAAGTAATGCGCCATAGTCTTCGCGTGGTTTGGGCCTTGGCCGGCATTATTATACTGCTCTTATTGTTGCTGATGATATTGCAAGTGGGCGGTATTGCGATTCGCGGTGTTGGTGGCCCGGCTGACGCGATTACCTTTACCCTTTCCGAGCCGCTCCTGCGCGGGGTTCCCTTAACACTCCAGTGGCAGGGTGGGGCCACGGATGCGGCTTACGAAGTCCTGATTCTCTGGTATGACGATGAGGGCGACGAAGTGATGGTGGGCAAGGCCGGAATCAATGAACAGCGCGCGCGAGTGGTTTTGCCTTGTACGACGGTGGGGGATACCGGGACACTGGCGCTGGTTAATCGGGAGACCCAAGAAATTGTGGCGCGGGAATCATTAACCCTTCTGCCGGCCGGGGCAGAGTGTCTGTTGCGGTAAGGCTACCGGATCGTAGCTGTTTTAGAGTTGGGTGAAGTAAGCGATCGTTTTGGTTAACCCGTCAGAGAGGGTAGTAGTAGGTTGCCACTTTAAGATTTCTTGAGCGAGGCTGATGTCGGGCTGGCGTTGTTTAGGGTCATCAGCGGGCAGATCATGGTGCTCAAGCGAGGATGAGGAATGAGCAAGCGCAATAATCTGCTCCGCCAGGGCTTTAACGGAAATCTCTTCGGGGTTGCCGAGGTTAATCGGGCCGGTCGTTTGCTCTTGCTCCATCATCGCGATGAGGCCCTCGATTAAGTCATCAACATAGCAAAAGGAACGAGTTTGGTTACCTTCACCGTAGAGCGAGAGTGGTTTATGATGAAGGGCTTGGACAATAAAGTTGCTGACTACGCGACCGTCTTGAGGGTGCATGCGCGGGCCGTAGGTATTAAAGATCCGAGCAATGCGTACGTCTACCTTATTCTGGCGGTGGTAATCCATGCAGAGCGTTTCCGCCACGCGTTTGCCCTCGTCGTAGCAGCTCCGGATACCGACAGGATTAACATTACCCCAGTAAGATTCTGGTTGTGGATGCACTTCTGGATCGCCGTAGACCTCCGAGGTGGAAGCTTGCAGCAGACGAGCTTTATTTTTCTTGGCGAGGCCGAGCATATTGACCATGCCGACAGTGGAAGTTTTGATGGTGCGGATAGGGTTGAACTGGTAGTGAACGGGCGACGCGGGACAGGCGAGGTTGTAAATCTGTTCCGCCTCGAGGTTTAACGGTTCAATAATGTCGTGGCGGTGTAACTCAAACTGCGAGTGCTTCAGTAAATGAGCAATGTTGCGTTCCTGACCGGTGAAGAAATTGTCGACGCAGATAACATGGTGGCCTCGTTCAATGAGACGGTCACAAAGGTGGCTGCCGAGAAAGCCGGCGCCCCCCGTGACGATAATTTTTTTCATACGAATAGCAATTTACAAGCGGTGATTAGTAACTAGGGATATGTCCATAATACTCCCGAGATTGCTATACTTCCTACTATGGATTACCCCTTATGGCAATACCGATGGCGGAACTGACTGATGCAAACCAGGCCCGCGTGCTTGGGCTGCGCTGGTTTCTGGTGGCGGTATGGATGGCGCTCATCTGGTATGCTTCGGCGCAGCCGGATTTACACTCGGGTCTCGCGCAAGATTTTCTGCTGCGCAAAATCGCTCACCTACTGGAATTTGCTGTCTTAACCGGACTCGTGCAGCGAGCGATTTTCCCTGTATATCCGCGGCACTTCTTAGTCGGCGCTTTGCTATGGGCACTGACCTATAGTGTCATTGACGAGTGGCACCAAACAAGCGTGCCGGGGCGTATGGGCACGCTGCAGGATGTCGGTGTTGATTTTATAGGGATTGGGGCGGCCACTCTCGGGCGCCTAGGGTATACCCGCTTCCTTAAGCGGCGGGAGTTTTCTTAATCGGAAGCTTAGCGGTAGCAATCATCACAATTTCTTTGAAAATTTCGGGGTGCTCCGCGGCAATTTGCGCGAGTACCTTGCGGTCGAGCTCACTGTGGTAGAGCTTTAAGCCGTGGAGCAACTGGGAGTACGTCACGCCGTGAGCGCGGGCGGCCGCGTTAATGCGGACGTGCCAGAGTTGGCGAAAGGCACTCTTTTTCTTCCGGCGGTCGTAGTAGGCGTGCTGGCCAGCTTTAAGGACGGCCTCTTTTGCCAGCTTGAAGACACTCTTGCGGCGGCCCCGAAAACCTTTGGCCCGCTTGAGCCACTTCTTGTGGCGGCGGTGTTTAGCAATACTGCGAACAGCTCGTGGCATGGGGTTAGTTATACGGCAGTAAGCGGGTGATGCGGCCAAGGTCAGTCCTGTCCACGCTCTGACCCCCGTGTTTGTCCCGGGTATCTTTGCCAGTGTCACGGGCGTTAAAGTGCGCTTGACCCACGTGACGGTGTTGCACTTTGCCTTTTCCGGAAAAGTAAAAACGCTTCTTGGCAGCTTTTTTAGTCTTTTGCTTCATAGTGACCATTAGACGTCCACGATAGATTATGTGTGCCGCTCTGTCAAATACTCTCGGCTTTGTCAGCCCGGGTACGGGCCAGGACAACCGAGAGACTATTAGGTGATTTACTGATACCGCCTTCTTGGGTAGCACCGCCGGGCACCATGGTGATAAATTCCCGCATTTTTTGCTCGGCCATATTGACGCGACCTTTTTCCCGGCCGCGCAGGCGCATCTCTAGTTTCACTTTATTGCCGTCGTGCAGGAACTGCTCGGTTTGGCGCAGACGAATTTCCCAATCATGCTCGCCAGTTTTAAAACCAATGCGAATCCCTTTAATTTCCCCGCCTTTGCTCTTCACTTTTTGCTTGGCATCTTTCTTGCGCTTTTCGTACATGTGCTTGCCTAAGTCCATGATGCGCGCGACCGGGGGGGAGGCCTTCTCGGCCACCATCACCAAATCAGTCGCCGCGTCATTGGCGCGCTGCTTGGCTTCGGCGGTACTCACCACGCCGAGTTGTTCGCCGGCCACGCCAATCAAGCGTACCTCGGGTACTCTAATTTCATCATTGGCGGGCGGCCGCTTGATTTGTGGTTTGGGACGGCTGCGAAAGCGCCGTCGGCGACTGGGCATAGTAAGTTATCAGAATTTATTTAAAAGATGCGCGGGGACTTTAGCGCAAGAATACAGTAGATTGTTTTGCCATTATAAGCAACTATAAAGGAGGCCTGGCTGGTACTGTCATGCTGGTCAGCGCCAGCGACTATGAAGTCACTTGCCTACAACAAACGCGCGGTCTTCGACTACAAAATCCTTGAAAAATTCGAGGCGGGCTTGGTGTTGCTCGGCACCGAAGTAAAATCTGTCCGCGCCGGTAACATGAAACTGCGCGGGGCGTTCGTAACGATGCACGGCGACGAGGCGTTTTTAACTAATGCCACCATTCCGCCCTGGCAACCAGCCAACACTCCCGAATCATACGACCCCGAGCGGCCCCGCCGCCTGTTGCTTAAGAAAGAAGAGCTCAAGCAGCTTCTCGGCACGCGCCGCGCCGGTGGATTGACAATAATACCAATTCGTGTTTATAATAAAGGTCCCCATTTGAAGCTAGAAATTGCGCTCGCCCGGGGCAAAAAACAGCACGATAAAAAGCAGCAGAAAAAAGAACGTGACATTCAGCGGGATGTTGATAGAGTGTTACGAGGAAAGGAGTAGGTTCTTTTCAACTTTCTTTTCTTCTGGTAGATATCACAGATTGTTTAAAGAAAAATATCACGCAGGCCACGCGGGCATGGTGCTCTGCTAAAAGCAGAGCGAGCGTGGCCGAGTGTTAAGCGGCACTTTTCTCGCCGGGAAACGTGACCGCGTCTTTTCGTAAATAATCTGGGGTATCTAACCCTCTTACCGGGCATGCTAGGCCTCGATAGGGTGTTGTTTCAACAATCAGCGTGTCGTGAGTAGTGAATTGGCTCACGCAAATCTCTTAATTCACAATTGGTACGTGCAAACCTTACCCAGCGCGTGAAGACCGCTTTTGCTAACGCATTTGCGTTCCCTTCATTTGCGCCTGTTGTGGCCTAATCGCCACAACCATCGCTACCCAAAAGCCTCGGTTGGCGTAGCGGTGATATATTAGAGGCTTGAGAAAGTAACGCCGAGTGTCGTTACTACCTGACCTGCACACCACTCTCGCGATGACAAAATATTTGCTTATTTTTTCTTGTCATAGCGATTCTCACCCAAATAAGCTACGCACGTAGAAACTTGTTGTGGCGCATTCTACACGGCGGTTCAATTCCGCCCATGTCCACTCTTCGACTCGGCGCTAAGGCGCCTCGCTCAGAGTAAACCCTTCGCTCTTAGAAAGCTTTCTCGTATTAAGAAAGCTTTTTTGGTATGCGCCGAGACGAAGAACCCTGAGCGAAGTGCTGAGGCACGAAGTCGAAGGGCCTCGCTAAACTTCTTACAAAACAATACTGGGTTCAGAAAGATTTTTCGATGTGTCCTGAATCATTAAATAAATTCTTGCTATAGTAGAATAATGTCCTGGTATATCTATATTGCCCAAGCTCGCACCGGCAGATACTACGTCGGCATAACCACTGAACCTGAGCGACGGATTCAAGACCATAACCAAGGCAAGGGCGCTCGCATGGCAGTTAATCAAGGACCATTTAGATTAGTGTACACATCACCCGCTCTCCTAAATCAATCCGTTGCCCGAAAACGAGAGATTCAGATTAAAGGTTGGAGTCGATCAAAGAAGATAAAGTTAATTAACGGTGAGTTGGTGTAACTCCTGGCAAAGCCTTCCGCAACAAGCGGTTCATCTAATAAAAGTACCTGACCCCTTTATTCTCTTTATTCTCTTTATTCGACCCGCAAAGTTGATGTCGTGACCGTCTCCCTTGAAGAGGCCAATCTGCTTCACAATGCCCTTTTCATCGCTAAGGGCATATTTTTCTATCAGAGGGAAGGTAAACATAAAATATACTGGTATGTAAGGTTTACAGTACACTCTTTGCTGGTAGCGGATCAACTATACCAGTAAAAAGGTGTAAATATGGCTCTAAAAAGCCGTAAAATAGCACTATCAACCACTGGCTATTGACAAAATGACCATTTGGGAGTATCATTTAGCGTTCTGGATAGTTCCTTCCACTGGCAGGCCGTAGGTTTAGCACGTTGCTAGACAGGCGGTAGGCCACATACCCCACAGGTGTCACATGTTTAGCAAGGACGATCTAACGAATGCGCCCGAGGACGAGTTGTGCGGCGCGATCACTATTGTTCTCGAGGACTTCAAGAAAAGCTCTCAATATCATCTGATGATCAATCAGTCGCATGAGAGTGACTGGACCTTGGGTGCCCGCTTTGAGGAACACCTTGCGGCGCTGCATATCAAGGAAGCTTATCGGGTGCTGTGCGTGCTCGTGGCTGAGTATCGACGGCGCGGCCTGTCCCTACCGGACAACGTGAATGCCGACTTGAAGCGCAACGTCGCGCTCAAGGAGACCGACATCGATGTCGCCTATCGCTGCCTTGTGTAGATTGCTGCTGGTGTGCTGTATGCACAGGGTGAGTACCATGAAATCTCACCACTTTCTTTTCTCTGATCTCGGAAGAGGTCGTAGGTGAGAAGGTTCTTTTCACCGGCAGGCCGTAGACTGCGTGCGTTACGCAGTAAGCGGTAAGCCAACACGGGAGGTACTGCAATGTACATTCACTACATCCAGTTCAATGGCAGCTCCACCTATCGCCTCTATATCGGCCCGTTCGATACCGAGGTGCAGGCCGAGGTCTTCAAGCAGCGCATGGTGCGTACCCGCGAGAGCTCACCGCATCTCACGATGCAAGGGGTCGCTCTTGAGATCGCGCCGGGCATTGACGGTCGTTGGGGTGTCGTTACTCCCGATCAGTTCAAGGGCTTCTGCGTGTTCGATATGAACACCGAGCGGGAGGTCAATGTCCCGCTGGCCGACTAACTGATCAAACGGTGTGCATAGCACGAGGCGAGTACCGTAAAATCTCGCCACCTTTCCTAATGCAAGCTCACAAGAGATTGTATCAGGAAAGGTTCTTTTCACTGGCAAGCCGTAAGTCCGACGCGGTGTCGGATAGGCGGTAGGTCACTACTCGAAAGAGGTGCTGCAATGGCACGTCCACGCAGTGAGTTTCTAGGTTCGCTCGGCAAGCTGTTCTCCATCTTCAAGAAGGTGGCGGACGCGGTGCTGGAACTGGGTGGTAGTGATGACGACATTATCCGTATCAACACGGATGAAGTTCTCGCTACCAACATCGCCTATCTACTTCTCGCATCGAGAACGCGAGGTGACCTCCGCGGTGGTTTCGGCGGCACGCTAGTTGCCGTACGCAATCCACTCACAGGTGACCTCATCCGTGTCGGCGAGCCCTTCTATGTGAAGCCGGTGGGGTCTCCTCTCGGCAAACGCGCGTGGGGCGTGGTGACCAAGATACGTCCACCGTCATCAGACCCTCTCGATAGATCTCTAAGCATCAGCTACCCCTTCATCGGTCACGGAGGAGAAGCTGAGCTCTCTGACCTCGGCACGTTCGGCTTCAACGAGATTGAGAAGCAATAACAGACACTCACCGGCGATCTGGCAACAGGTCGCCGTTTTCTTTCGCGCGGCCGCCCCGTTACTACTTACTAACTATTACTATCTTATTCTCTGTATGTGTTCTTACTGGCTGAGAGAACCCACCTTTTCGCCGACCCCTATTTTACCCCTTCCTAACCCCGCCGCAGCGTATTCCTGCATATTTTGGCTCTCTGACGCGTGATATTCGAGTTGCGGCGCCCAGTCCAATACGGTATCAAGAAAGCGGTTCCAGTTTTCTGACAAGATGTCCACTATTTGTGATAAGTTATCACAAATCAAAAACTGTTCACCAGTTTGGAGAACAAGCAATGGCTATTTCAACAGAAAGACGCAACGAGATTGCATGGCAGTACTTGGTCTTCCAGATTCGAGAAGCTGGGCTACATCACACGAACTTCGACTCTCCCGACACAAGACAAAAAATCCGTGTGACCGCAGGGAAAATTGGAGTTTCTTTTGAAGAAGCGATGGAGTTTGTCAAAGCAGTCCTTGCCGAAACCAAAGATTAGTTATCGCATGTGTCAGAACCCCTTCACCATAACTGGTGAGTGCATTAAGGGTTCTTTTTCTTTGGTCAGTATGGTATAGAAATCCTGGACTTCGGCATAGAGAGGTTCCAAGAATTTTCCTTCATGTCCACTATTATCTAAAATACTTCTTCTCGTTGACCGGCTAGTGATCCCGGTATAGAAAGAAGGCATGGCAAAGCGCGCGTTTATTGTGCATGGTTGGGACGGCTATCCAGAAGAAGGTTGGTTTCCCTGGATGAAGCGCGAGCTCGAACAAAGAGATTTTGTTGTCGCGGTGCTGAGTATGCCTGATCCAGCGGTGCCAACAATTGACGCCTGGGTTGGACACCTGGCACAGATTGTGGGAGAGCCAGATGAGCAAACATATTTTTTAGGTCACAGCATTGGGTGCCAGGCGATTCTGCGGTATGTAGCCTCGATAAGCGGCCGAAAAATTGGTGGCATTGTGTTAGTGGCTGGTTTTTTGGAGCTTAAGAAACTGGAGACGGACGAGGAGGAGACGATTGCCCGGCCGTGGCTGACAACCCCTATTGATTTTAAACAGGTGCAGCAAGCGACACGTAATATTACCGTTATTCTCTCTGACAATGATGCTTGGGTGCCGCTTGCAAGAAACACAGCGCTTTTTAAACAGCACCTTAATCCTCGTATTATCGTTGAGCACGAGAAAGGGCACTATAGCGGGAGCGATGGTATTACCGAACTACCAGCAGCGCGCGACGCGGTGGTGCAGGATAACTAAACTTTCTTGCACGACGATACGTTTATTGGGGGAGGAAATATTTTGTATGAACCCGGTGTATGGTATGGTTGAGGGAGCACCTTAGTGATGAAGTACACCAAGTTACAAATTCGGTTCTTTTTAAGCTTGCTGTTTGGCATCAGCGTCTTAGCCTTCTTTGTTTTTCGGCCGTACCTGGGAGCCGTGGTTTTGGCGGCAACTTTTGCCGTTATTTTTTATCCTCTCTATCGCCGGATTTTAGGGTTAGTTGGCGGGCGTGAGAACGTGGCAGCGACTCTGACGACGGTTTGTGTACTTCTCGTTGTCTTTGTGCCTTTTATACTGTTTGGCATACAGATTTTTCGGGAGGCGCAGTTACTCTATGGCCATGTGACTGGTGCGCCATTTGATTTTTCGATAGCGATTCCTTCCCAGATTGAAGATCAGGTGCAAGCACTTACCCCGCGCTTTTCTCTCGACGTGGATCAATATGTTCGGCAGGGGGTGGAGTGGCTCCTGCAGCACATTGGCTCTATCTTCTCCAGTGTAGCCAAACTAGTCTTAAACATCTTTTTAAGTTTGTTCACTCTCTACTATCTGCTGCGTGATGGACGCAAGCTCAAGCAGAAGATCATGAGCTTAAGTCCGCTGCAAGATCAGCATGACCAACAGATTTTTAGCCGGCTGGAAGTAGCAGTCAATTCGGTTATCCGGGGATCGCTGATGATCGCTCTCCTGCAGGGAATTGTTACCGGGATTGGCTTGGCGCTGTTCGGCGTGCCGAATGCTGCCTTGTGGGGAAGCGTCACGGTTTTGGCAGCGTTAATCCCCACGGTGGGCACATCGGTTGTCCTCGCACCAGCCATTGCCTATCTCTTTTTTACCGGCCACGCGGTGGCAAGTGCGGGCCTATTGGGATGGGGCGTAGTGGCCGTGGGCCTGATTGATAATTTACTTGGTCCTCGTCTCATCAATCGTGGTATCAAATTGCACCCGCTGCTGATCTTACTGGCGGTTCTGGGGGGCTTAGGGTTTTTTGGTCCAATTGGCTATATCTTAGGGCCGCTCGTTATTAGTCTCTTGTTTGCCTTGCTGGATATCTATCCGCTCGTCATGCGTAAGAGCACGTAATTTGGTAATAGTTGAAAAAATATTTTTTTTGTTTATAGTAAAAGTCGGTGACGTTTGTTCCTTGTTATCACACCTAGGCGGAGGAGTAGTATGAGAACTACTAATTTCTACCATGGTGATTTCACGATTGAGCTCCAACCCGGGGTTTCGCTGTTGCAGATCCCCCAGCATGTCACGCTTATTGATCGCAAAATTGTGGTCAAGAACGGCACCTGGGAGAGAGTCCACGGCGGCATCTACTTCTTGTGTGGCAGTACGCCGTTCACGCTGTTGACGGCACAAATCTTTTCTATCCGCGACAGCACGGGCGAGATACTCTATGAGTCTGCCGTGGCTAAAGTATAGACGCCCTTACCGACACGCCAGGTCAATTTTTTCTCACCTGACCCTGCAGTAAGGCAACACTTACCCAGGGTCTTTTCTTTTTCTCTTTTGCTCACAGGCCACGCTATACTCCATCTATGATTGCCGCAGTATTATTTGATGTTGACGGTACGCTCTTGGACGCTCGGGAGTTTATTTTCCAGGCGTTTGAGCATGTCTTTACCATGCATCACTTGCCGGCAGTTGCCCGGCAGCAGCTCGCACTTATTAGTGGAAAACCACTCGAAGAATGCTATCGGCTTTTGGCACCCCAGCTTGACACGGCATTGCTCTGCCAGGAACACCGCATGTTTCAGGAGCAGCACTTTAATCTCTTGCAGCCCTTTCCTCATACCGTGGTTACCCTGCAGCAACTGCAAGCCCGCGGTATTGCAACCGCCGCCATTACTAATCGTCGGCAGAGTGGCGTGCAGAGTTTGGCGCATACCGGAGTTTTAGATTATCTCACGGTAGTTATTACTGGTGATGATGTCACCAAGCTTAAGCCTGATCCGGAAGGTCTCTTCAAGGCACTCGAAGTTTTGCAGGTGGCGCCAACGGCAGCCGCGATGGTGGGTGATACCGATGCCGATATTCTTGCGGGCAAGCGGGCGGGGATAAAGACAATCGGAGTGACGTATGGGTTTTTTGCGGCGGCAGACTTGCAGGCGGCGGCACCCGATGTTGTGGTGGACGATATTGCTGACATTATAGCGGTAGTAACAAAGCATCTGACATGAAATAAAAAGCACATTGCCTGATTAGAGGCAATGTGCGCGAGGGGGAATGTCACGAGGGAACGGGTACATCCGCATCATGAAAAATTTCGAACGTGATAATGACCGCCCTGGCGATAGCCCCGATGGTCATATTTCGAGAGCAGGCATTGTTCCGGAGTGTATTATAGGCGCAGGACTCATCCATCTTGCCAAATTTCATAAGTAAGCTCTTGGCTTGCTCCACAAATGGGCGATCAGCAATCCTTTGCCGTAGCTTCTCGTTTTCCTGGTTAACGTTTTTACAGTCTTGGGCGACATTGGCTTGCGCCTGCTTGAGCTGTCTCACTTCTTGCCACAGCTTCGCGATTTCTTGCTGAAGCGCTCGGATTAGCGGTGACGCTGGATCAGCAGACAATGTCGTTAGGTCAGATGCTGACATACTCATCTCCTTCATGCAGCGGCTCATACCAAACCTATTCTTGGTGCTCTCCACCATGGAGAGCGGTGAAAAGTGCAGATCAGCCACCCGTTACTACTGTGCGGTACTCTATTCAATAATGTTTTTAAAAATTAGTCAAGCGCGGTGTTCTATAATACTATCAGAGGTAATGAGCTCCACGAGTAACCAAGCGGCTCGGAATATTCCTCTGGCGGTGCGCTCACCAGCGGCCCCGATCTTGGAGCCGCGAACTGGTGAGCAGTATTGGTGGGAGCGTCACGGCACGTTTAATCCGGGTGTAGCGGAGTATCAGAAAAATATTATTCTTCTATACCGGGCCTATGATGATTTTCGTATCTCGCGCCTGGGCTTGGCCAATAGTCAGGATGGGGTACATTTTACTCGCTATGATCACCCGGCAATTGATACCAACCCGGATGATCCTCATGAGCGCCTTGGGATCGAAGACTCCCGGATTACACAACTGGGATCAACTTACTATATTGTCCACACGTCAGCATCCTACCATCGCATTGGCGATAAGAAGGATGTCAGAGGTGTGAGAGATTATATTCCCTGGCGGGTACGGATTGGGATGCACAGTACGGAAGACTTTCATTCATTCCAGCATTGGGGAGTAATCTTGCCGGACGTGCCGGCGAAAAATGCCTGTCTCTTGCCGGAAAAAATTCAGGGCTCTTTTGGGCTCTATTACCGCGAACACGAAGATACACGGGATATCTTAAAGTTAACCTATACCAAGGACTTCAAACACTGGTCACCGGCGAGCGTGGTGGAGTGGCCGGCAGCAGCCGAGTGGCAGCGCTTTAAATTTGGCATAGGTTCACAACCACTTGCCACGCCCCACGGCTTTTTAACGGTGTACCATGCGGTTGATGAGTCACAGGTGTATCGACTAGGCCTTCTTCTCTTAAGCCGAGAAGACCCAGCGCATATTCTCTGGCATAGTAATCCGATTCTTGAACCAGAGATGCCTTATGAGCGAGAAGGATACGTACCGAATGTGGTGTATACCTGCGGCGCGCTTATTCGGGGGCAGGAGCTATGGGTATACTATGGGGCGGCTGACCGAGTAATTGGACGAGCGGTGGTGCCGCTGCACGATATTTGGAGAAATAATTCTTAACTCTTCGCCACTATGAGAACTAGAGAGAAGCTGCGGGTAGCGATGCTGGCACCAATTGCCTGGCGCACGCCACCTAACCATTATGGTCCGTGGGAGCAAGTCACCTCGCTTATTACCGAGGGCTTGGTTAAAGAAGGAGTAGATGTGACACTCTTTGCCACCAAAGATTCAGTGACGACGGCGCAACTGCGGGCTGTCTGCCCCACGGGCTACGAGAATAATAAAAAATTAGATCAGCCGGTGTGGCTGGCATTACATGTCTCTGAAGTTTTTGAGCACGCTGATGAATTTGATATTATTCATAGTCATCTCGATGTTCTGCCGCTCTCTTACTCGCGGTTAGTGGATACACCACTGGTGACCACTATTCATGGATTTCCCTCGCTGCAAAGCCCGATAGTGTACCGCAAATACAATGGTCAGGCTTTCTATGTCGCCATTAGTGATGCTAACCGTCACCCTGATTTAACGTATGTTGCCACTGTGCACCACGGTATCAATCTTAATGATTTTTCTTTCCGCGCTGATCCCGATGACTACCTGATCTTTTTTGGCCGGATTCATCACGACAAGGGGACGGCTGAGGCAATTGAAATTGCCCGGCAGGCGGGTTGCCGGCTGATAATAGCGGGACTGATTCAGGATACAGCGTACTATCAAGAGCAAGTTGAACAGCGTCTCGATGGTAAAAATGTGGTGTACGAAGGGAACGTGGGACCAGAAAAGCGCAATGAACTGCTCAGTGGAGCGAGAGCACTATTGCACCCTATTAATTTTGATGAGCCGTTTGGGCTCTCGGTCATTGAAGCGATGGCTTGTGGCACGCCGGTGATCGCATTTAACCGCGGCAGCATGCCGGAACTCATTGAGGAGGGCGTAACTGGCTATCTCGTACCAAATGTTGACGAGGCGGTGCGGGCGGTGGAGAAGCTGCCAGAGCTTAACCGGGAAGAGTGCCGCCGGCGAGCGGAACGGCGCTTTGGTGTGGAGCGGATGGTGGCAGACTACCTGAAGGTGTATGCACAGATTCTAGGGCGTTAACTGATTGGGTAGCGTGATTATTATTGAGGACAGTGCGGAAGAGATTGAGGTGACTCTGGGCCACGTTTGGCCAGGTCATCAGGCGGCCATACTGGTAAGCTTTTTTCTCAATCCGCTGCCTTTTATCGGGATGTTGCCAGAGGTCAATCACGGCGGCGGCAATGGCGTGGGGGTCTTTAAAGGGAACAATGATACCGCGCTCGTCCGCTAAAACTTCACGGGCATAAATATAGGGAGTGGAAATACACGCCTTACCGGCCCCAATGG
This sequence comes from Candidatus Anderseniibacteriota bacterium, assembly GCA_040900375.1. Taxonomy (GTDB): domain Bacteria; phylum Patescibacteriota; class Andersenbacteria; order UBA10190; family UBA10190; genus JBBDZC01. The sequence continues at coordinate 45,764 of JBBDZC010000021.1, forward strand.
CATAGGCTAAAGCCCCTGAAGTAACCTGCTCGGGATCGAGGTAGGGCGTGATATAGATATCTAGTGTTTTGAGCCAGTCAATTAATTCCTTGAGCGGTAAGTAGGAATTAACAAAGCGGACATTATTTTTTATGCCGAGCTCGCGCGCTCGTTTCTTAAGGTAATTGCGGTACTGCTCGCCTTCGGAGCGCAAAAGGTTAGGGTGAGTTTGGCCAATGACCGTGTAGAGTACCCGAGGATTTTTTTGGGCAATGAGCGCGACTGCTTCCAGGGCATATTCAATGCCTTTGTTTGGTGAGAGTAAATTAATATTACCGAGCACGAGACGATCAGTCAGTTGCCGTTTTTTCTTATGGCCCTCGACGGAGTTAAAGGGAAGATCAGGAACGCCGTGGGGTATCACCACAATTTTTTCTCGAGGAATGCCGTAATTTTGCACCAGTTTTTGGGCAACGTTTTCCATCATAACAACGATAGCTTGAGACTTTGCAGCAATGCGCTTTAAAATCTCGCCGTATTTAGTTTGGCTGTTTTCCACGATTGTATGAAAGGTGGTAATCAGCGGGCGTTCAAGGGCTTCAACAAAATGCACGATATATTCCCCGCCTTCGCCTCCAAATAGACCAAATTCATGTTGGAGCGATACTAAATCTGCCCGCGATTGATTGACATATTCGGCAGCCGCGAGGTAGCTCCCCAGTTCGTTGTCAGTCATTTTAAATTTCGCTTCCCAGGGGTACTCAATGGTGTCATCCGGATCATTGATGACTAGAATTTCCGCTAGAGAGTAAGAGTTGAGCAAGTTAATCGCGTTAGTGAGGTCTTTAGTGTACGTGGCAATACCGCATTTACGAGGGATGTAGGAGGAGATATAAATAACATTAAGGGGTTGTTGTTGCAGGTTGAGAGCTTGTTCAAAATTCTTTGTCATAGTCTTAGTATACTTTAAGAATTGTGAGCATTGTCTGGGCAATGACTGGTGGGGCATACATTGCTGTCACGTGATCGCGGGCCGCGTGCCCCATCTTTTCCCGCCGGGCCGGATTAGTCAGGAGCAACTTGAGGTAACCGGCCAGATCGTTGATGTCAGCCCGGAGCGTATTGGTGGCCGGCGCCGGGCGGGCGAGGAAACCGGTTTTCTCATGGAGCACCGTTTCAGTTAGCGCATTAGCAGCAATTGCAATCACGGGCTTGCCGCACATTTGCGCTTCAATAAACGGTAAACCGAATCCTTCGCGCCGCGAGGGAGCCACATAGAGGTCACAGGTATTCATCAAGCCCCGCATGAAGACTTGCGAAAATTCTCCCACGATATAACGGATGCGATGATCGATACCTAATTTTTTCGCCAATGTTAGTTCGGCCTGTGAATAAGAAAAACTTGTAGCTGACGGCCATGTTTTGATCATGTAGACCCATGGGATGTCGCTAGCGGTCTGGCCAAGGGCCGTGATGACTTCTTGAGCTCCCTTGCTTGTGGCATCACCACCGGTGGTGAATAGGATGGGAATACCAGCTTGTTTAAGTTTTACGAGATCATATTGGAGTGGTAGGTCAACCGTTGCATGCGCCGGAGAAATAAGTTGTAAAAATGATTCGAGTTCGGCGGCCGCTAACGGGTGCCAAAATTCGGGGTCAACTGCTTCGGGAACGACAGTGAGCAGCTCTTCCTTAATGCCTTGCGCGACGAAAGTTTTCTTACAATGCTCGCTGGGGGTGAGAATCACGGGTAGTTTGTTATACTTGGCGACGTGTTCGCCACCCGCGCCATCAGCGACAAGCCAGGGAATAGTGGGTAGTTTTAATTCGTGAGGGGCGGCTACCAGGAGAGAGTAATCGTGCCAGTCACCCACACTGATGACAAAGTCAGGATTCAACTCTCCCAACACCTCGCGATAATTTTTAGCCTCGCCCATTTTGACAATCTGGTTGGGAACAGCCAGTTGCGTAAAACCCTTGGCCAGTGCGTCGGCTTGATTTAAGAAACTATAACCGTGCTCGGCGGGAGCAACAATGATGGCAATTTTCATACGTGTCCTCAAGTGTCGAAACTAAAAAACACCTTTCCCCTACAATAACGAGGCAAGGGTGTCAGCAGTTAAAGTGTGTATCGACGAATTGTGGTACAGTTACTTCCCACGATTCGATGCCAGCTAAAGCCAAATCACTGCTGGGCTAAGCCTTGACAGGTGAGTAGGATGATACTATAAAATAGCCGATGACGCAAGTTTTTCCTGCTATGTCTCCCGCTGCTTCTTTACATGCCTATCCTTTATTGAACCATTTTAAAACCATGATGGGTCCCTATGGCTTGTACCAGCATGCTACCAGTCGTGTGCCGCTCTTGAGGGAAGGATATTGCACGGATGACAATGCCCGGGCGGTGCAAGTCTTAGTTCACCTGCGCTCGTTGATGGCGATAGAGGAGCGAGGACTTGTGGATCAATTTCTGGAGCGCTGCTGGCAGTTTCTTCGTGAAGCGCGAACGGGTGCGGGCGAGTACCTTAATTTTCGCTCGGCGCAGGGTGGGTGGCTACCAACGGGTGTTTCTGATGATATGTATGCCCGGCTCATCCGTACCTTTGTCACTGTTTTGATGCACGATGGAACAGCTGCTCGCCGCCAACAAGCGCAGGAAATGTTGACAGAACTACTGGTTGCACTGCCGCGACTGCAAGCACCACGAGCGTGGGCAGAAATACTATTGAGCTTAGCCAGTCTACCGATAGAACTTCAACAATCTCTCGCAGCGAAGTCGATCATCAGCCATGGTTTGGAATTTTTGCATCGTTTGTGGCAGCACCAAGCTTCAGCGGCCTGGCCATGGTTTGAGCTAAAAATGACCTATGCTAATGCGCTGTTGCCTCATGGATTGCTCGCTGGCTTGCGAGTCGCGCCGCAAACAACATATGAAGAAATTTTGCACCAAAGTGCTCAATTTCTGATTAAGACCACTATTCCCCAGGAAATTTTTATTCCGATCGGCAGCGTTGGCTGGTATGAAAAAGGAGGAGAGCCTTCCCAAGATAATCAACAACCAATCGAGGCGGGCACTATGTTTGATTTCTTGATTGACTACTATCGCTCCTTTCCCCAGCGGGTGACAGTGGCGCAGGTTACTGCTCCTTACCTGTGGTTCTATGGTTACAATACTCACCGCCTCGCCCTGGTTGATCCTATGACAGGGGCCAGTTTTGATGGTCTTTTTCGCCATGGTCCTAATAAAAATTGCGGGGCGGAATCTTTACTGGCTTATTTGTGGGCGGAGATTTTACTCCAGCAAGCACCACCCGCTATGCGTGAGGTAGCCACACTTAAGAGAAGTGAATTTGTTTCTTCTTCAGACTTGACTTAAGGGAAGTCTCGGCAGACTACTGGGTTGGCACGGGTTCGCTGTAGATACGGACGTTATCAATCCAGCCATCAAACGCGTTGGAGTTGCTGTTATAGCCGCGCCCTACGTCCCAATTGGCGGCGACAAAATTAGGCGAGGTGACTGTCTGCTGCGCTACTATTTTAGCGTCAACATACAAGCGCGCCGTTGTGCCATCGTGAGTGGCAACAATGTGTTGCCAGCGATTAAGGAGAACGCTGTTATTAGGTGACCCAATCGATACGGAAGATGACAGGAAGACCCTATAGGCAGTGCCCTGGCGGGCTAGGCGAGGGAATGTTCCACTGCCGCCAGCATTTTGCTTGCCTAAGAAGATATCTAAGCCGGCCAAGGTATGGGGATACACCCAAGCTTCGAGGGTGTAGGTGTTACCGATTGCCGGCACGCCGGTAAAACGCACGCTATCGTTTGAACCATCGAAGTTAAGTCCCTTGGTGTTGTTAATGCCATCAACTACTGTAGCGCCGCTGATAGTGCCGGTTTGACTAGCGCGGCAGGTATCGGGAGTGGTGCCAGAAGTAACCGTATTAAAATCCCAGACGCCAATACAGTTGTTGACAAGGGTGCGATAGATTTGGCCGCTGTAAGCATAGAGACTGGCGAGACGCGCACGCTCCCGCGAACCGTAGACCGCCACAATAACGACGGTGACGAGGATACCCATTAAACCGACAACAATCAGGATCTCAATCAGGGTGAAACCAGTTTTTTTCATGTCAGAGACACCAGATTTTTTAGGAGAACGCTAAGTAGTATAGCATAGTTGGATTAAGAAACGCTCGCGCTTAGGAGGCCCGCGGTCTGATACTCATTGTTGTGGCTTCTTTGTGCGGTGCCCTCTATACCGCACTGCGTGGGGAGTAAGGTTTTGCTTTAGCCGTGCTTATATTATCGTTAAGAGTATGATGAATCTTAAGCAGAGCTTATCCCGCGACATTACCGAGGGCATCAAGGCAGCGCAAGCGAGCGGGGCGCTGCCAAAAATCACGCATGAATTGACGGTGGTGGTAGAACATCCGGAAAACCCAGAGTGGGGCGACTATGCTTCGCCGGTGGGTCTTACCCTCACGAAAGAGCTGCAGCACAGCCCCCTCGAGATTGTGGCGGCGATTGCCAAGCACATGCCCAAAAAAGAATATATTGGCAAAATGGAGGCGGTGGCGCCTGGCTTTCTCAATATCCGCTTAAATCCAGGATGGCTCACAGCGCGTCTTGATGATTTAATTGAGCAAGATCTTTGTGCCGACACGAGTGTCGGTCAGGGCAAGCGTATCAATCTTGAGTTTATCTCGGCTAATCCGACCGGGCCGATGACGCTTGGTAATGCCCGGACGGCGTTTAGCGTTGATACCCTAGCAAACGTCTTGGCCTGCGCCGGGTATAACGTGACGCGCGAATATTATATTAATGATGCCGGTGCCCAGATTAAGAAGTTAGGGGAATCAGTCGTGCGACGGATTTTGCAGGCGCAAGGAGAGACGGTGGAATTTCCGGAAACCTTATACCAGGGCGACTATATTAAAGACGTGGCTACCACGGTGGCTGAAGCCTGGCGGGAAAACGAGAGTAAGGAATTTGATGCGACTGATCTTGATAATGAATCCTTGCTGGCCGTCGTTAGTCAGCAGGCGATGGAGCTTCTGTTTGCAGCGATTCGAGAGACGGTGACCCAGGATTTACGCATTGCTTTTGATATCTGGACATCGGAACAAACACTGCGGCGATCAGGGGTGATTGAGCGTGCGCTCGAGCGGTTACGCCAACAGGACGCCACCTATACCAAAGACGGGGCAGAATATTTGCGGACGACTAAGTTTGGTGATACGGAGGACCGGGTACTGGTGAAAAAGGATGGTGAATACGCCTACATCGCGCCCGACATCGGCTATCACCAAGATAAGTACAACCGTGGCTTTGATCTCATTTTCACTTTTGTGGGACCTGATCATCAGGGGCATGCGCCAAAGCTTTTGGCTGCCATGCAAGCGTTGGGCAATGACGTCAGCAAGTTTAAGATTGTGACCAGCGGGTGGATGCGATTTTTGAGCGACGGCAAGCCAGTTAAGCTCTCGAAGCGAGCGGGCACGATTGTCACACCCCAGGATTTAATTAAAGAGGTGGGCTATGATGCGGCCCGCTTCTTTATGGTGCAGCGAGCACTGCCAGGTCACATGGATTTTGATTTAGATTTAGCGCGGGAACACAGTGAGCGTAACCCGGTTTACTATATTCAATATGCATTCGTTCGCCTCCAGTCAATTATTCGCCGAGCGAAGGAGGAAGGATTCATTGAATCAGTTGGGGAAGAGATTATTTTAACCAGCCGCGCCCAACTTACCCATACCGTGGAACTTCACTTGCTCCGCCATCTCTACCAGTTTCCGGAAATCATTGCTGACATCGCGCGCAGTTTTGAAGTCCAGGGATTAGCCTACTATGCCCTGGAGCTGGCGAGGAGTATCCACATATTTTACAAGCATGCGCCGGTGTTGGCCGCCGGTGACAAAACCTTGATTGCGAGCCGTCTGCAATTAGTGTTAGCTGCTCGTAAAGTGTTAGGCACCAGCTTAGATCTCTTGGGGATTAGTAAACCGGATGTAATGTGAGGCGAGACTTATCATTAAAAGAATTATGCTTTACCCTTTACGTTTTTCGTTCTAAACTTAAATTCCTATGCTCTGTAATACAACATCGCTAAGGCTTGTCTTATCTGGCAGCTCGTCCACGGGGAAGCAAGAACTTTGGTCAATGAGACTGATGTTTATTTTTAAGACTGATGTTGCATCGGCAAGCTTGAGAGCTGCCGAGCGATGTTGATATACAGGGTATGCGCATTGGGATTGATGCTCACATTATTCTGCCGCAGCACAAGCGGTATGATCCACGGATTGCCCGGTATACCGAGCAGCTAATTAATAATATTTTGGAGGCTGACGGCAACGAGGAACATACTTGGGTGCTCTTTTTCGATGAGCGTATGAAGGATACGGCAAAGTTCAAACGGAAAAACGTAGAAATTAAACACTTTCCTTTCATTCAGTACCGCACGTACTTACCAGTGGTGTATTCGCACATGCTCATTTCCGCTTTTTTGCGTTCAGCCCGTCTCGATGTCTTTCACTCGCCGGAGGGACTAATTCCGTTTGTGTATCCGGGTAAGATTGTCACCACCTTTCACTATGTTCCCCGCGGTGAGAGCGAAAGTAACTTGTTTGTTCGGACTTTTATGCTCGGCGCGCGCGCGGCCTTTGCGCAGCTGTGCCGCCGGGCGCGGCGGATTATTGTTAGCAAGCGCAGCGACAAAAAGTTGCTGGTGGAGCGGCACAAGTACCCAGAAGAACACATAGTAGTTATGGAAGAGGAGGATATGGAACGGGTGGATTGGCCCAAACGTATTAAAGAATTACTGCATGTTTATGATGAGGTCGTCACCGAAAAGACAGCCCGTAAGAAGAAAGAAAAGCTTAAGAAAAAGGCTGTTTCCTGAAGGGGGCTTAAGGGCGGGGAACGCGGCAAACTGCTTCACGTTTTGCTTGTTTCGCCGTACGCTTGAAGGCACATGACACCATCTGCTTCCAAGGCGGCCTTTGCCGATGTCGTGGCGGGGGTCGACAGCGATGCGCTCGAGCGAGAGATTTTATCGTTCTGGGATACAGAAAATATTTTTGCGGAATCCCTCGCCCAGACTGAGCAGGGACCACTCTATATCTTTTATGACGGGCCGCCGTATGCCACGGGCAAGCCGCACTACGGGCACATTCTCCAGTCAGCAATTAAGGATACGGTCCTGCGGTATAAGACGATGCGGGGTTACCATGTACCGCGCCGTGTCGGGTGGGATTGCCATGGACTGCCGGTAGAAACATTAGTTGAGAAAGAGCTTGGTATTACCAGCAAGCAAGAGATTGAACGGCTGGGGATTGCGGAATTCAATGCACATTGTCGGGCAGTCGTATTTCGCTATATTAAAGAATTTACGACAACTCTGCAGCGAATTGGCCGCTGGGCTGATTATGACAATGCCTATGCCACGCTTAATCAAGACTACATGGAGTCAGAGTGGTGGGTCTTTAAACAATTGTGGGATAAGGGTCTAGTCTATAAAGCGTTTCGCTCAACACCATACTGTATCCGTTGCGCTACACCTCTTTCTAATTTTGAAGTTTCTAGCAACTACCAGGAGACGCAAGATACGGCAATCTATGTCCTCCTTAAAGTAGTGGGGAGAGAAAATCTTTACTTGGCTGTTTGGACAACCACACCCTGGACTCTGCCAGGGAATGTGGCAGTCGCAATTAATCCTGACCTTTCGTATGTGGTTGTTGAGCACGAAGATAAGAACATAATTGTTGCTCAAGAAAGGGTATCGGAAGTGTTCGATAAAAAAGGCCTCAATCAAGCACTGCTTAGCTTGCAGGAACTCACTACTTTATCATATGAACCCCTCTATAATTTCTTACCAGCGGCGGGGGCTTACCGAGTAGTGGAAAGCGAGCATGTCACGAGTGACGACGGGACCGGTTTAGTCCATATTGCCCCGGCCTTTGGTGAAGAAGATTTTGTGGTAGCCAAAAATAATAGTTTGCCGACGCTGCGAACAGTTGATCCCCACGGTAACTTCATTCCCGAGGTTACGCTGTGGGCGGGAAAGAATATCTTTGCGGTTAACCAGGAGATTATTGTCGAGTTAGAGCAGCGTGGACTTCTGCTTAGACAAGAGTCTTTTCGCCATAGCTACCCTTTTTGCTGGCGTTGCGATCAGCCGCTCATTTACTATGCACTCGATACTTGGTTTATTCGCGTGGAAGAACTCAAAGAACGCATGCTCAAGATTAATGAAAAGATTGACTGGACGCCGAAGCATGTTCAGCACGGCCGTTTTGGTAAAGGCATTGTCGCCGCTCCTGATTGGGCAGTCTCGCGGAATCGTTACTGGAGCGTCCCGCTGCCGATATGGGAGTGTGATGCCTGTAGTCGCCGCGTGTGTTTGGGCAGTGTGGCAGAACTGCAGGAGCTTAGTGGTCAACACGATATTCCTGATCTTCATCGGCCCCTGGTTGATACCTTTACCTGGCCATGTGGAGCGGCGCTGGGCGCTGATGGCACAACTCCTGAAATCTGCGAGGGCACTATGAGACGGACACCGGAGGTGCTTGATGTGTGGTTTGATTCAGGGGCCATGCCGTATGCGCAGTGGCACTACCCATTTGAGCGAAAAGAATTTGTCGAGCAAGGATACCCGGCGGATTTTATTGCCGAGAGCATTGAAATGACCCGTGCCTGGTTTTATGTCTTGCATGTCTTAGCGACAGCGCTAACTCAAGAAGACATTGGTTTAGGTGTTGATCAGCCAGCGTTTAAACACGCCATTGCCTCGGGCCTCATTTTTGCGGAGGATGGCAAGAAGCTTTCCAAAAAGCTTAAAAATTATCCGGAAATTGAACCTACTCTCGAGCGGTATGGGGCTGATACGCTACGCTTTTATTTACTGGCAAGTACTAGCCTAGGGGAGCCGTACCGATTTTCCGAGAAAGACCTTAAGCAGGTACAACGGGCGTTCTATATGACGCTCTGGAATGTATATAGCTTCTTTGTCCGCTACGCCAATACGCATGCCTGGCGTTCCAGTAAGCGGCGCCGGGCGAGCACCCACCTTCTTGATCAATGGATCCGAGCGCGGCTGGCACAGTTCGAGCGAGAGGTAACGCAGCACTTGGAAGAGTATACGATTGACCAGGCCGCTCGGGCTTTCTTAGGCTACAGTGATGACTTGAGTAATTGGTACGTGCGCCGTTCTCGGTCGCGATTTCAAAAACCAGTCTCGCGGGCAGCGGCGGATGAAGCTTTTGCGACGCTCTACGAAGTGTTAACCCGCACGGCGGTGGTCCTGGCCCCTTTTATGCCGTTTGTGAGCGAAGCAATATATCGCAATTTGGCGGGACAAAAGCCAGCCCAGGGCAAAAAGACTTCGGTGCACTTGGCGGCGTGGCCAAAAGCGGCGGCTAGCAAGAATCGGGAGAAAACTGTTTTAGAGGACATGCGGCATGTCCGGGAAATTGTTTCCCAGGGGCTAGCGCTACGGGCGCAGGCAGGTATTAAGGTGCGGCAGCCTTTAGCAGAACTGGCGGTGAGCGGAAAATCACTCGGGGAAGAATTGACCGAGATGATCCGGGATGAGGTTAACGTCAAGGCAGTTTCGTACCAGTCAGTTGTCCCGCAAGAGGGTTGGTTAGTGGCCGCGTCACGCGAGGAAGAACAGATAGGCTTGGATACGCGCCTGACTCCCGCATTGCGTCACGAAGGTTATGCCCGAGAAATTATTCGCTACGGGCAGGTACTTCGCAAAGAAGCTAACTATGCTCTCAATGACCGGATTATCGTTAAGGCGGAAACTACCGACCAAGACCTACAAGCCGTCTTGGCCGCATATGGTTCAGATATTAGAGAAGCCTTGCAAGCCGAGACCATCGAAGTTATCGGGGACAATTATGATGTGGAGCGGGTAATCAAAATTGATAGCAAAACAGTAACCCTCGCAGTACGTCGGGCGTCGTAAGTGCTATTGGTAAAAATTAGGTTACTCGCTTGCCGACCAGGCGAAAAAATCAGTGATGCGGTATACTACACTCATGATGCGGCGGGAAAAGATTCATGCCCTGATCCTGGCACGGAAAAATAGCGGCGAGGCTGACCGCTTTTTGACGCTATTCACGCGTGATTATGGGTTGCTGCGGGTGGTGGCTAAAGGTGTGCGTAAAATTCCCTCACGGCGGGGTGGCCACCTTGAGCCGCTGACGCACGCCCTCGTCATTATTTCAGGAGGACCGGGTCATTACTTTTTAGCGGCGGTGGAGACCCAGCACGAACATCTAACTTTACGCCGTGATACTGTGGCCCGGGCTCATGCCCAGACTTTAGCTCATCTGCCTATTTACCTCTTTGAAGAAGCGGAAGTGAATGCGACATTATTTGATGCTGTTCACCATGCGTGGCAGATTTTGCCTGACTTAGAGATTGCCAAACAGCAAACACTGGTGACTGCTGTGACGCTCCATGCCTTGCGGTGTGCCGGGCTCATGCCGGACCTGGCCGCCTGCCAAGCATGTGGAGTGCAGCAACCAACTGATGCAGTAATTATGGATGCCCGGGGCGGCGGGTGGCGCTGTCTGCCGTGTCTCACCAGCTTGTCGGGGACACGGCTGTCGCTTTCTCCACGACTACTCAAGGCGGTCCGTTTTATTGCGCGCTATCCCGAGCGAGCGCTGCAGGTCCGCCTGGCGGCTGAAGAAAGCCAGCAAATTGGGGCGACCATTCAGGAATATGTTGAGCATACTATTGGCAAATCTCTACTCTCCCCGCCCGCGCCGCTCTTGACGCCACTGCTATATGCCCAGTGAGAAGAAGGGGCTACCAGTACCCGCCGATTCTCAACCGGGCGAGGGCAAGCCTCCGTTACCGGGTAATTTAACCACGCCTCCTGGTCAGTCCGAAGAAGCAGTGTTGAGCCAGCTCAAGCGGGAGTTATACGCCCGAGATGAATCAAAGACGATTACTAATCGGGGTGAGGAATTGCACCACCTCGGCATTCGCCGACAAGTGTTGCCACCAGCGATAGTGAGCAAGGAAGAGCCAACAGTTGCTTTTGAAAGTTTGATAACTAAGCGAGCCAAACGCCGCCGCCGCGTATTGCTGGGCGCGGGCGGCATTAGCTTGCTCATTTTTTTGTTTGGCAGCGCGGTGGCGGGAACGTTGTGGTACCGCCTGCGCCAGACGGTGAAGCAAGAACAAATTAGAGTAGAGCTGACCGCGCCGACCGAGTTTACGACTGGCGAAACGATTACCTACCGGGCACAGTTGCGCAATGATAGTTATGTTGATTGGGAAAATGTGGAGCTAGTTTTTGAACCGCCCCGAGGCTTTCGCTACCGCGAGAGTTCGCACGAGCTACAGCGCAATAATAAGCAATATACGGCAACCTTGAACACGCTGGCGAGCGGGCAAGAGGCGACGGTCGAGATCAATGGTCAGTTGCTGGGGGAGCATAATGCTTCACTGGTAGCCCGGGCGGAAGTAGTCTTTACGCCAAAGAATTTTCCGAGCGGGCGATTTACGAAATCAACCTTGGCGACGACGGTGATTACTTTGGTGCCCATTGATGTAGCGATTGATGCGACTGATGAAGCCCAGAGTGGCGAACGTCTACTGGTCACCGTGCAGGTACGTAACAATAGTCCCAATACTTTAGAAGGAGCATACCTTAGGATCAACCCTGCCCCAGGGATGGAAGTTGCCCCGGAAGATGCGCAATTCTCCCCAGGGTTTTCGGTGGTTGATTCGCGGTGGGAACTGGGAGTGCTCGAGCCGCTCGCGAATGTTCAGCGCCAACTTGTAGTTTATGTCGAGGGCGAGCCGAGCGAGCGGCGGACACTCGATGTCGAGTTGGGCATTCAAGACGGTGAGGAGGAGTTTATTCAACGCTCGGTAGCCCACTTAATCACTATCACCGCTTCTGCTTTGGCGGTTGAGCAAGTCTACAATGATCAGAGTAACTCGCTGATCGTTACTCCTGAAGAGCGAATTAGCGGCGTGATCCGTTACACGAATATTGGCACCGGAGGACTTAAAAATGTGGTCATTAAGGTAGCTTTTGAAGGAACGGGCATTGATCCGGCTTCGCTGCGGCTACCGGCTGGAGCCTATGACCCAACTACGCGCACAATTACCTGGACGGCTGCTTCTGTGTCGGCGCTGGCGACAGTGCAGCCGCGCCAGGAAGGGTCAGTGTCGTACGAGTTTCAGATTCTCCCCGCGGCTGGTTTTCCGACGTCCGGAGATGACGCGAAAAATAATGTGCTGACAGCAATCGCCACAATTGATAGTCCGGATTTAATTACCCCGACTGGGCAGCAGCGTAACTTAGTCTCTGATCGGTCAGTTTTATCAATTGCCACGACACTCTCATTGGAGACGGATGCTTTCTATGATGATGGTCGCCTCGGCATTGAAAGTAGTGGACCCTTGCCGCCACGAGCCGGGGAACAAACAACGTATACACTCCGTTTTCGTTTAGGCTCGACACTCAATGATATGGGTGACGTAAAGCTTGTTGCTGTTCTGCCAGATGGAGTGCGGTATATGGATAAAATATATAAGACGGCCGGCGAAGTCACGTTTAACGAGCGCACCGGCGAGATCATTTGGACGCTGCCGACTTTAGCTGGTCTGACCGCGCGCGCGCTACCAGGGGAGGAACTTCAAGCCCAAATTGCCATTACCCCGGCTGAACACCAACGCGGCCAAAGCATTACTTTCCTTAACCGTTTGACGGCTGAAGGCACTGATCTCTTTACGGAAAATTCAATTCAGACCCAGATAACAAGCTTCCCCACAACCGAGACCGCTGTGAGGAATAAAGGCACGGTCGAGTAGGCGAGACAGCAATTCATTATTCACCAAGCTCAACTTTTGGTGCTTGACGGGGGTGAGAGATCACCCTACGTATAACAAATACCTTATATAGTAGAGAAGGTACTATGTTTTCATTTCAGGTGAAGAAACAATTAGGCGAGGCACGCTTCAGTGTGCTCACGACCCCGCATGGCAGTATTCCAGGACCGTTTTTTCAATTTGTCGCTACTCAAGCTGCTATTCGCGGCATGGTTTTTACTGAAGATCTGCAAAAGCTCGGGGTAGATATATTATTAGCCAATACCTATCACCTACACTTACGACCCGGAGAAGATATTGTGGCTGCCGCGGGCGGCCTTCATGAATTTATGCAGTGGGAGCGGCCGATCACGACTGATTCGGGCGGCTACCAAGTATTTAGCCTAGGTACACAGGTTACGGTAGATCCTGGCGGTGTGACCTTTCGCTCACCGCGCAGTGGCGACCTGGTTCGCTTCACACCCGAGAGCACCATGCAGATGCAAGCGAAATTAGGGGCGGATATCATCATGCCGCTCGATGTGTGCACGCCTTATGGGGCATCACTGCCGGAGGTAGCCCGCGCGGTGGAGCAGACGACCGAGTGGGCAAAGCGTTGCCAGCTTGAGCATGAACGTCTCCAGTCAGGACGGCCGTTTCCCCAAGTGGTATATGGAATTGTGCAGGGAGGAGTATATCCTGACTTACGGGAAAAAAGCGCGGCTAGTTTACGCGAGTTAAACTTTTTCGGCTATAGCATTGGTGGGGAGCTGCGGGATCAAGATGACTACATGGTAGAAGAGGGAGTGTTGATGACGACTCCTCATTTACCAGCAGATAAACCCCGGTATCTGATGGGCTCTGGTGCCCCCGAAGATATCGTCAGAGCCGTGCGGGCAGGGATTGATCAATTTGACTGTGTGTTACCGGTGCGTAACGCCCGCCACGGGAAAGTGTATATGGATCTTAACACGACAGAATTAATTGCTTGTCTACGTGATCCCGCACGGCCGGTTGAGCCCGCGCGTTTGTATACCGCCCACGATATGCGCAAGAGTATCTATGCGCGGGACTTCTCCGTTTTCTCGCCGGCTAACCCGGCCACTGAACGCGCTTACAGTCGAGCGTATGTGCACCACCTCTTGCGCGCCGAACCACTGTCTGGCGTGAGGCTGACGGTGCTCCATAATATCCATTTTTATGTGCAACTCCTGCAGGCGATACGCCAGACAATTGAGGCTTACGGCTCGTAATATGGACGATAAGGGCTGTGCTATACTGGCGCTATGCCCCTAGAAGTGCCGCGCCATAGCCCATCACTGGCTACGTCCCCGCCCAAGAGCGGCGAGCGGAGCGAGTCTGTGCCAGCCCATACCTGGGCTGCGCGGCATAAACCTAGTTTTTCCGAGCGTCTCTTAGAGCGAGGGCCGTGGTATTCCGAGCGAAAGCGGCGGCGCAGCAGCTATATTAAGGAAACTTATAAGCCGGCCCGCAGTAATTTTAAAAAAGGGAAAGACCGGCAGCGTCAGCAGTTGGACAGAACACTAGAATTGAAACAGCGCGACATTGACCGCAAATGGCGTGTGCCAGCTTTACAGGAACGCTTGAAACAGGAGCGTAATCCGCGCACGCGTGAACGAGTGGCGCGTGATCTTGCGCATGCCCAAGAGCGAGCCCAGGAGGAATACGGACGATTTGCTAAAGATCAGGAGCAGGCGCACACGTTGTGGCTTAGGACAACGGAGCGAGGACTATACCAACAAAAAGAGGAAGCTTTTCGGACGATCACGCGAGACATGAATACCATGTGGCGCACGATGCATACTGATGAAGAATGAGGCAAGGGCAGGGCTTGCGCTTTACTGGCGCACATAGTTAAATACGGTGATATTTGCTAAGTTGTTGAAGAGCTGCCTATGTGTACGTCACTGCCCACCATGGAAACAATTGTCACTCTAGCGAAGCATCGGGCCCCAGTAGTACCTGCCCGTCCGGCAGGCGGGGAACCTACTTGGTTCACTACAGGGCTCGCTCGGCTTAAAGTATTATAGAGGAATTGCTATATGGCTGACATAGAAATGGAAAAAATCGTTGCGCTTGCTAAACACCGCGGCTTTATTTTTCCTGGCTCGGAAATTTATGGCGGGCTGGCAAATAGTTGGGATTATGGTCCGCTGGGAACCCTGCTTAAGAATAATTTACGGGATGCTTGGTGGAAGTTTTTTGTGCAGCAGCGCCGTGATATGGTAGGGCTTGATGCGGCAATCTTAATGAATCCAGAGGTATGGAAGGCTTCGGGCCATGTCGCTAACTTTAATGATCCGCTCATTGATTGTAAGTCGTGTCAGACTCGTTGGCGGGCTGATACACTGCTCGCCCAGCAGGCGCCCGAGATTACAGTGGCAGGCCTTAGTTTTGCCGATTTGCAAAAACTTTTTGCCGGGCGGGCATTCAAGTGCCCGCAGTGCGGGGCGAACGATTTTACCGAGGTGCGCCGCTTTAATTTATTATTTGAAACTTCGCTTGGCGTGGTAGAGGGGCAGAAGCAGACTATTTTTCTGCGGGGCGAGCTCGCCCAGGCGATGTTTGTTGATTTCAAGCGGGTGATGGAATCGATGCGCAAGCAACTGCCTTTTGGCATTGCCCAGGTGGGCCGCGTATTCCGTAATGAAATTACCCCCGGTAACTTTATCTACCGGACGTTGGAGTTTGATTTAATGGAGTTCGAATATTTTATCGCGGCGGAGAATTGGCAGGAAATGTTTGATTACTGGCTAGAGCGGATGCAGCACTGGGCGGTTGTTGAAGTGGGGCTGACGGCCGCGCGCTTGCGCGTGCGCGAGCATCAACCTCATGAGCTCGCCCATTATTCCTCCCGGACTGCGGATATTGAGTACGAAACACCGTTTGGCTGGAAAGAGCTTTTTGGTTTAGCCTACCGCGGGGATTTTGACCTCAAGAACCATGCCGAGAAAAGCGGACAAGATTTGCAGGTGCTTGATCCAAAGTCAGGAGAAAAATACTATCCTCATGTGGTGGAACCGACCTTTGGTTTAACGCGGCTGGTGCTCATGACACTTCTTGATGCTTATCACGAGGAGGAGGTCGAGGGGCAACTACGAGTGGTGTTGCGCTTCAAGCCGCAACTCGCGCCATATCAAGTCGCCATCCTTCCCCTTTCAAAGAAAGAAGAGCTCATGAAGGTGGCGCTGCCATTGGCCGATGAGTTGAGCCGGGTCATGAGCGTTGACTATGATGTGACGCAATCAATTGGCAAACGGTACCGCCGCCAAGATGAAATTGGCACACCTTATTGCGTGACGATTGATTTTGCCACACTGCAGGATGATCAGGCGACGGTGCGCGAGCGAGACTCGATGAAGCAGGAGCGGATTGCCTTATCCCAGATCGCCTCGTATTTGCACGATAAGCTTCGGTCGTAAAGATCTTTACGTAATTTATTTACTCTTTACTCAAGAATCCCGGAGACCTATGAAAAATTTTCCTCTTACCGAAAAAAAGCTACCGGGAGGTTTGCGCACCGTGCTGCTGCCCCGCCAGGAAGGACAGACGGTCACTTTTCTCGTCCTGATTGGCGTGGGCTCACGGTATGAAACGCCGCGGCAATCAGGCCTTTCTCATTTCTTAGAACACATGTTTTTTAAAGGCACACAACGGCGGCCCACGACGAAGGAAATTGCCGAGGCGATTGAGAACGTCGGTGGAGAATTTAATGCTTTTACTAGCGAGGAATATACCGGTTACTATGTCAAAGTTGCGGCCGAATATTTAGAACAGGGAGCCGAGGTAGTTTCGGATATTTTACTGCGTCCACTTTTTCCCCAAGTAGAGATTGATCGAGAACGAGGAGTGATCACTGAAGAGATTCGTATGTATACCGACACGCCGATGCGGCACATTTGGCATCTATGGCAAGAGGCGTTGTTTGGCGCGCATCCTCTCGGGCGGCGGATTGATGGCACGCTGGAGACAGTCGGAACATTTATGCGGAAAGACTTTCTGCAGTACACACAGCGGCACTATCACACCGAAAATGCCGTGGTGGCCGTAGCGGGTAAGTTTGCGGAAAAACAAACCGAGCAACTGCTCAAGGAACTCTTAGCGCCCTTGGCGCGGGGCAAAGAGACTTCACCGAAAACAGTGCCGAAGCGACTACCGCAACGGCGTTTTCTTAATGAATACCGAAAATCACTGGACCAAACACACATGATTGTGGGTGTCCCCGGGCTCTCGTTGACTGACCCGCGCCGCTGGGCAGCAGAATTATTAGCAACGATTCTCGGTGCCGGGATGAGTAGCCGCCTCTTCATTCAGGTGCGGGAGCGGCACGGGTTGGCCTATGCTGTGCGGACGAGTACCGAGAGCTACACTGATGCGGGTGCCGTAGCCACTCAAGCAGGCGTGCGGACGGATAAGGCGGATTTTGCCTTACGGCTGATTTTGCAGGAATACGATCGGATAATGCAGGAGAAGGTCACAGCGGACGAACTGGCTAAAGCTAAGCAGATGCTCCGGGGGAGAATGGTCATTGACCTGGAGGAAACCAATACGCTGGCCTTGTTTGCTGGTCTCCAAGAATTGCTGACGCAGCGGATTGATACACCAACGACCATGTGGGAAAAAATAGAGGCAGTTACACCCGAGCAGATCCAGACGGTGGCGCAGGCACTGCTGGCGCCGACACAGCGAGTGGCAGTGCTCCTAGGTCCGCAAAAATCAACTAAAGAGTTTAGTAAACAACTTGGTCTCTAACTGATATTGATCCGTATGCCTTCCCAACGAATCAGTGCTGATATTACTTCTGGCACTATTCTCCGTACGATCTTAATTCTACTGGGTTTCTGGTTTCTCTATGTTATCTCGGACATTCTCTTGATGCTCTTTGCGGCAGTCGTCATAAGTTCCGCCATTGAGCCAATTGCTAACTACTTCCAGTATTATCGTCTGCCCCGGGCGTTATCGGTAGCCGTGGTGTATTTACTGTTGCTCCTCGTCTTGTCGGGCACGGTTACGCTTCTCGTTCAACCCTTGACCGAACAAATTACGCAGCTCGCGCTGGCTATCCCCCACCTGGTAGCTAACTTAAGTCACTTGATTTCCTTTGTTCCCCAGTTTGATCAACAGGCAGTCACAGTCGCGCTCCAGGAAGGGCTGTTGCGCCTCGGGCAAAACTTGGCGAATGTGGGGTTGAATGTGATCCAGCAAACTCGCTCACTCTTTTCTGGCATTTTTACCTTGTTGTTCATTTTTATTCTTGCTTTCTATTTAGTGGTCGAAAAAGATGCCCTCAAAAAATTTGCCCGACTGATTACCCCTCGTGAACACCTGCCTTACATTGAACGGTCGATTGAGCGAGCACAGCGCAGTATTGGCCGGTGGGTGCTGGCCCAATTGGCGTTAGCGCTGATTATTGGAGTCGTCGTGGGCTTAGGGCTTTGGCTTATGGGCATTAAGTATGCTCTAGTGCTAGGGCTGCTAGCGGGGATATTAGAAATTGTGCCGGTTATCGGGCCGGTTATTGCCGCTATTCCGGGAGTGCTCGTGGGCTTGGCGCAATCCTGGGTCATTGGCGTCGCCGCTCTGATTTTTTACATCGTGGTACAACAGTTAGAAAATAACCTGCTGGTACCGACAATTATGCGCCGCGCCATTGGCTTGAACCCTCTCGTGACAATTATTGCTATTCTATTGGGTGCGCGCCTGGCTGGTGTGGCAGGCGTGATTCTCTCCGTGCCCATGGCCGCGATTATCAGTATTTTCCTTTCTGACCTTTTTGCAGCGCCCGCGATTGAGGATGAACTGCCCGGGTAGGTTCAGGATATTTGCTGCAGTACTAAACTTACAGCAAGACCACTCAAGAGTGCCTGCGAGACAAGACCGCGGAGGGGATCGGTAGTTTCTAGTTGGAGAGCGTCATGCCAGGTGGCGGCAGGAGCAGCCCATCCCAGCCATTTTTTGCGCGGGGCGGCTCGTAACTTTTCATAAAGCTGCTGTAGAACGTCAGGCAGGTTGCCACCGATGATCGCCGCCAGGACTGGCAGCGTCCAGATGTCGCTGCCTACTACTAACCCGGCGATGACCAGGCCGCTGCCGATATCAAGGGCAACAAGAAGGTAAAAAATACCCCGCCGCAATTGATCATGGAATAAATTCCAGTGCAGCAAGCTGTCGCACAAAAAATGCCCGACCACCGCGGCGAGAAAAATCAACAATGGTTGTTCCAAGTAGTAAGCCAGCGGCAAACTAATTAAAGTATGCGCAAGGGAGAGCATAGGGTAAATTCGCTAATCAACTATATTTTAGTATAGTTGAGACAGCCACAACTCTAAAGGTACCTCTATGATTGACTCCCATGCTCATGTCATGTTTGATACTTTTGCACCCGATCGACCCGCGGTTGTCAAGCGTGCCCGCGCGGCGGGGGTGAAGTGGATTGAGATCGGCACTGATATAGACTCGAGTAAGAAAGCTGTTGCTTTTGCTCAAAAACATGAGGGAGTTTGGGCAACAGTGGGCGTTCACCCCAGTGACTATGCCGAGTTATCGGAGGCAGGATGGCAAGAGCTAGAGCAATTACTGCAACACGACAAGGTGATGGCGGTGGGTGAGGTCGGCTTGGATTTTTACCGAGGGGGACAGTTAGAAGAGCAACTGCCAATTCTCAAGCGATTTTTAGATCTAGCAACGAAGCACCATCTGCCGGTTGTCTTTCATGTCCGTGATGGCAAGGAAAGTGCCCATGAACCGATGATTATGTTTTTGCACTCGCTGGCTCGAGAGCAGCGCCCGCGCGGCGTGATGCACACTTTTAGCGGTAACCAGACGCAAGCGTATGCCTACCTTGATCTTGGCATGTACCTTTCTTTTTCAGGAGTGGTGACATTTAAAAATTCCGGGGTTGTGGCCGATATTGCCCGGACTATGCCCCTGGAGCGCGCGCTCATTGAAACTGATTGCCCCTTTTTAGCACCCGAGCCTTACCGGGGCAAACGAAATGAGCCAGCGTACCTAACCTACGTGGCAAGCAAAATTGCGGCATTACGGCAGATACCGACCGCCGAGGTGGAAAGGATCACCGAAGAAAATACACGGTCTCTCTTTAAGCTGGCGACATAAATTCCCGCCGGGAGGAAAGAAGCTTAAGCCACTCTTTCAGAAATAGTGTATAGTAGGAATATGTTGCGAACAATTATAGAACAGAAAGTATCAACTCCTCAATCCTACGTGCCGTTGGCAGCCCGCATGCGGCCGCGCAGCCTCGGCGAATACGAGGGCCAAGAAAAGGTGCTGGGACCAGGTACGCCGCTGCGGCGCGCTATCGAGCAGGGCAGCGCCGGCTCGCTTATTTTATGGGGACCACCGGGCATTGGAAAAACAACATTGGCTGAAATTATTGCGCTTAATATGACCGCCACGGTCGAGCGCGTGAGTGCTGTGACCGCGGGGGTCAAAGATTTGAAAGAGATTATCGGCCGTGCGCAAGCGTGGCGAAAGATTAACAAGCGCACCGTGCTCATTGTGGATGAAATCCACCGGTTTAATAAGCTCCAGCAGGATGTCCTTTTGCCGCACGTGGAAGAGGGCTTAATCACTTTACTGGGGGCCACCACCGAAAATCCCTACTTTGAGGTGATTGCCGCGTTAGTATCACGAGCAGAAGTGGTCCGTCTCGAGGCACTAAAGGAACAGGACATAGCGGCAATCGTGGCTCGTGCGTTACTTGAGGCTCACCGTGGACTGGGCGGGCAAAAGAAGTTGGGTCAAGCGGCGCAGGCAACATTGCTTCAGATTGCCGGCGGCGACGCGCGGCGAGCTCTCAATATTCTGGAGCGGGCCGCGCTGGCCAGTGATAAAAAAATGATTACGGAGCAAGAGGTACAGGGCGCTGCGCAGCAACGGGTAGTCCAGTATGATAAGGCCGGTGATGCACACTATGATACTATCTCGGCATTTATTAAGAGTATGCGTGGCTCTGATCCGGATGCCGCACTCTTCTACCTTTTCCGGATGTTGGCGGCTGGTGAAGATCCCAAGTTTATTATGCGGCGCATGCTGATTTTTGCCTCCGAAGATATTGGTAATGCCGATCCCCATGCCTTAATGCTGGCTAGCGCCGCAGCCGCGACTCTGGAGTGGGTGGGGTTGCCAGAAGCAGAATTTGCGCTTGCCCATGCCGCTACCTATTTAGCGGCTGCGCCCAAAAGCAACAGTGTCACCCTCGCGAAAGAGGCCGCGAAGGTTGATGTTATGCGGCACGGTAATGCGGTGCCGCCTGATCATCTAACCCTCGCACCGGTGGCAGGTCTTAAAAAACACGGCAAGGGGGTAGGGTATAAATATCCGCATGATTATCCGGGGAATATTGTTGCCCAACAATATCGGCCCACTGTTATTCAAGATCATCTCTACTACGAGCCGGGAGAAGAAGGATTTGAAAGAGAGGTAAAGCGGCGGGTAGCCCAGGCACGAGCCTTGTTGCACTAGGGCTGGGTAACGCACTCGGGTCTCTATTTACCCAGGCTCGCTTAAACTATAAGTGAAGAGTAGAGTATATTGTTAGGAAATATGGAAAGTTATAATCCCCAGGTACTTGAGCCAAAGTGGCAGCAGTATTGGTTGGATAATCGGCTTTTTGCCGCTGCCGACGACACTCATAAGAAGAAAATGTATGTTCTCGACATGTTTCCGTATCCTTCCGGTGATGGTCTACATGTCGGCCACGCAAAAATTTATACTGCTTCGGATATTGTGGCGCGTTATTTGCGCATGAAGGGTTTCAATGTCCTGCATCCTACCGGTTGGGATGCCTTCGGGTTGCCCACCGAGAATTCAGCTATTAAGCTGGGCATTCATCCCGCCGAGCTCACGAAGCGTAATGTGGCTCGTTTTCGTCAGCAAATGCAGCGACTCGGGCTTTCCTATGACTGGGAGCGAGAAATCAATACGACTGATCCCCAGTACTATAAGTGGACCCAGTGGATATTTTTACGTCTCTATAAAATGGGTTTGGCGTATGAAGCCACGGTACCCATCAACTGGTGTCCCAGCTGCTTGACTGGACTGGCTAACGAAGAGGTGGTTGACGGCAAATGTGAACGCTGCGGCACTGCGGTAGAGCAGCGGCCGCTACGTCAGTGGATGTTGCGTATTACTCGGTATGCCGATCAATTGCTCCAGGGGTTAGGCGGGCTGGATTGGCCGCAGTTTATCATTGAATTGCAACAGAACTGGATTGGCCGCAGTGAGGGAGCAGAAATTATCTTTACACTGGATCAATCCAGCGCCGTTAACCCTCAAGCGATGGCAGAAAAACTGACCATTAAAGTGTTTACTACCCGCCCCGAAACTATTTATGGGGCGACCTATGTTGTGGTAGCGCCGGAGCATCCTTTAGTGGGAGTGATTACGACGCCCCAGCAGCGCGAAGCCGTTACTACGTATGTGGCCCAAACCAAGCAGCGAACCGAGGTCGAGCGGACCGATGTCACGAAAGAGAAAACAGGAGTTTTTACAGGAGCATACGTTTTGCATCCCTTAACTCATGAACCTTTGCCGGTGTGGGTGGCGGACTATGTGCTCCTAGCCTACGGCACGGGCGCGATTATGGCTGTGCCCGCGCATGACGAACGCGACTTTGCCTTTGCCACAAAATACAACTTGCCCATTGTGCAGGTTATTTCTCCTGTGCTCGGCAAAGACCAAGCCGAGCTGCCTTATAGCGGTGATGGCGTGCTTATTAATTCCGATCAAAGCGATGGGCAGGAGGTTGCGGCAGGACGACAGATGATTATGGGTCTATTGCAGCAGCGGGCGGTGGCGCAAAAGGCAGTTATCTATAAACTGCGCGACTGGGTATTTTCTCGGCAGCGTTATTGGGGAGAACCAATACCGCTTATTCATTGTAAAAAATGTGGCGTAGTGCCCGTACCCGAAAAAGATTTGCCGGTGGAATTGCCACCGATCGATACCTATCAACCAACAGGGACAGGCGAGTCACCACTGGCGGCAATTGAATCGTGGGTGCAAGTTAAGTGTCCAACCTGTCCGAATATTGCTCGCCGCGAAACTAACACGATGCCGCAGTGGGCTGGTTCGTCCTGGTATTTCTTGCGCTACACTGATCCTCATAATAAGCAAGCCTTGGCGGCGCCGGAAAAAATGCAGTGGTGGCTACCGGTGGATGTCTATATGGGAGGAGCCGAACACGCGGTCTTGCATTTGCTCTATGCGCGATTTTGGATTAAGGCGCTGCGGGATGCCGGGGTGATATCGCTGACAGAGCCATTCTCTCGTCTGCGCAGTGTGGGTTTAGTGATGGGCGAAGATGGACAGAAGATGAGCAAATCGCGGGGAAATGTAGTTAACCCAGATGAGGTGGTTGCCCAGTATGGCGCGGATACTCTACGCCTCTATGCTATGTTCATGGGTCCTTTTTCGGCGTCGGGAGCGTGGAATACGGGCAGTATTGCTGGGGTGCACCGTTTCTTAAAGCGAGTGTGGCAGACAGTTTTGCGCCTGGCGGAAAACTCGGAGCCAGGACCGGAAACCACGACCGACCTCGAAGTTTTACTTCAGCAAACAATTAAGCGCGTGTCAGAAAACACCGAGAATTTTAAGTTTAATACGGCTATTGCGGCTCTCATGGAATTCCATAATTTCTTAGAAAAACAACCTCATGTTTCTCGCAGTGTGCTGGAACGTTTTATTCTCGTGCTCTCCCCGTACGCGCCCTATATTAGCGAAGAACTCTGGCAGCGTTTGGGACAAAAGCAAAGCGTGCTTAAAACAGCTTGGCCGGGGTGGAAGGAGCAGGTATTACAACCCGCAGTGATTAAGCTACCGGTGCAGGTTAACGGCAAGTTGCGAGCGACAATCGAAGTTGCGGCGGCGGTCTCTGAAGAACACATTGTTCAAGCTGCCCAGCAGCAACTTAATGTGGCCCGCTACTTGAGCCAAGGCACGGTAGCCCGCGTGGTGTATGTTCCTGGACGTTTGCTGAATTTTGTGTTGAAAGAGTAAGGACATTTATCTGGAGCCCGTAAGATCTCGGGCGTAAGCCCGAGGATGAAGGGCTTTGT
>JBBDZC010000022.1:0-12120 GCA_040900375.1 Candidatus Anderseniibacteriota bacterium
TTGGAATATGCCATGTACATAGTGTGGGGTGTTTCCAAGGTATTGAACCATTACGATGGGTTGACAAATAGCCAAAATACTCATTAAGGTAGTAATTCGGCCTGTTCTTTGTCTTACCTGGTTCTTCGCTTAACAAAAAGGTTTTAACGTTGCCCCTACCTCAAGACAGAGGAGTGCCAAGCCTGTGGTTCAGTTTTTTGACTGGTTTTTAGCGATGTTGTATCTGCACGAGCAGATTATTCCCTCAAAGTTGTACCAAGGAGGAAGCCCGACTCAATTCGACGAAATAGTGAAGGAGAAGATCTATCAGCATGATGCTTTGGTTTGTCGTTCATTTCTTCACTGCTATGAAACGGTCGGCGCGCTGTGTTTAACTACCGGCTCGGTCGTACGTAAGCTGCGACTGCTGCTCACTGCCCACGAAGTCCCTCTTGTATCGGTCAGGATTCACCGGGCTAAAGGCGGCGTGGCTCTCTATCGTCTAACTGACGCCGGGCGTACTCGGGCAGAGAAAGTTGTGGCTAACCTTTCCGAGGAATGCCGCGTGACACTGCAACAGAAGCTGCTTAAGCCCTTAGTGAAAAGCCGTAAGCGAAAGTAAGCTCCAAAACCACCAGCCAATTTCGATAAAGTCGGGGTTGGCTTTTTTCAGTGTAAATCTGCCAAATAATTTTTTACTACTATACAATACAAAATGACAGTGTTAAATTTGTGTTGTGGTCCTTCCTTTTAATGAAGCAACAAAACAACGAGTGCTGTGCTGGGGAGTTGCTTTTGCTACCCTACTGATCTCCTTTACGATTCCACTACCCATTATTTCAAGTTTGAAGGATGTAATCCAAGAAGAAATTGCGGATTTAGATTCCGCTTTTTTCCCTAGTATACGTCGAGCGCCACTGCTACCAATCATAGTCTGGGAATATAGTAAAGTAATAAATCCACTGCATATCCTCGCACTGCTTTACACGCTTCCGATATTGGTGAAGCGATCAATAATGCTAACCGTGACTTCTTCGCTTCTACTGTGGGCACCTACAGCAATCTGTACTCTTTATTATGCGTGCGAAGAATCTTGGTTTGGTAGTTCTCCACCTGTGATCTTTACCGAGATGGCAATTTCTTCCATGTTTTTGTATCTCTTAAGAAAACGCGGTGATTTCCTGTGGTGGTTACCCATGGGTCTTATTTATGGTTTACTACCAGTGATTATTACCCTTACCCCAATACTATTAATCCTCTTATTTCCAATAGTCGGACTCTGGTTATTTTCTGTGCCGCCGCTTCACAATTTTATTCACTTCTTTCCCTTTATGATAATACTATTCGGAATTATTATCGGGGTATTAAGAATCAAAGAAGCTGCACACCAGCACTAGTTGTCTGTCGCTGGCACTCTGCTGCTGGAGGCTTTACACTCTCCTCATGCGATTCCTGCACAAAAATTTTATCACGTTGGCAGCATTGTTGATACTCACTGCTTTAGCTACGTGGATTAGCATTCCGCAACATCCTTCGCTCAAAATTGGCCAGTTCGAGCGCGACTTAAATGTTAAACTGGGACTCGATTTACAGGGTGGCTCCCACCTTATTTATAGAGCGAATATTACGGGGATTAGCGAAGCTGATGTGACAGAGGCTCTAGCAGGCGTGCGGGATGTTATTGAGCGACGGGTTAATGCTTTTGGAGTTTCCGAACCAGTTGTGCAGACCAACCGGGTGAGAGAGGAGTACCGGGTTATTGTCGAGCTGGCTGGGGTCCATGATCCCAACCAAGCGATTGCGCTTATTGGCGAGACGCCCCAATTGGATTTTCGGCGGGAGGTAGGGGAAGAAGAAGCGCTCGAACAATTTAACATTGATAATCCCGAGGCTATTACCGGTCCAATTTTTGAGCGCACGGCCCTCACGGGAAAAAGCCTCGAGCGCGCCACTATCTCTTTTGATCCCGTGAGCGGCCAACCCCAAGTCAACCTGGAATTCGATGCCGAGGGCAGCGAACTCTTTGCCGAGTTAACCCGTCAAAATATCCAAAAACGCTTGGCTATTTATCTCGATGGCGTGCCGATCAGCGCACCCGTGGTGCAATCCGAGATCACTAATGGCCGGGCAGTTATCTCTGGCGGCTTCACTTTGGAGGAAGCAAAAGAGTTAGCCCAACGACTCAATGCGGGGGCGCTACCGGTGCCAATAGAGCTGATTGGCCAGCAAACTATTGGGCCTTCGCTCGGGCGTCTTTCCATTAACCAAAGTATTGTGGCTGGCGTGATGGGTATGATGGCCGTGATACTTTGGATGATTATTTTTTACCGTCTGCCGGGGCTGGTCGCCTCTATCGCGCTTATTATCTATGCTCTGTTTTTCATGGCAATTATTAAGCTGCTGCCGATTACTCTTACCTTAGCAGGTGTGGCGGGCTTTATTTTATCAATCGGGATGGCGGTCGATGCGAATGTTCTCATTTTTGAACGCTTCCGGGAAAACTTACGCTTAGGCCGAAGCATGCGGTACGCGCTCGATAACGGCTTTGAAGAAGCCTGGGGTTCAATCTGGGCTTCAAATATTACCAGCTTGCTCTCGGCGCTCATCTTGTATTTCTTTGGCACCTCGATTATTCGGGGATTTGCCCTGACACTGGCAATCGGTATTATTCTCTCAATGTTCACGGCAGTGACACTGACCCGCACGCTCCTTAACCTTATGCTTCATGCTCCGCGCACGCACACGGCGGCGCTACTGTCAGTGCGGCCGCAAGCAGCTCGACCGACTCTATGATACTGCAACCAAAACTTTGGCTGATTATTGCCAGCCTAACCATGCTGGTATGCTTGGGGGTGATTGTGGTGATTAAACCGCTGTGGGGAATTGATTTTGTCGGCGGATCTCTGCTCGAGATCAAGAGCGAGAACTTGACGGCCAGCACGGTCACCCAAACACTCACCGCCCTGCTCAATAGTAGTGTGACGACGCAGCCCACGGATGCGGGCACGTTGCTCATTCGCACCAAAAATCTTGAGACAGCGCAACACCAAGAAATACTCGACGAGCTTACCACGCTCGATCCGGCTGTCGAAGAACTCCGGTTTGAGAACATTGGCCCCACGATTGGCGCGGAGTTACGGCGTAAAGCCTGGATAGCAATCTTATTAAGCATCGTCGTGACGGTCGTTTATCTCGCCTATGAGTTTCGCCACACGGGTGGGCTTGTTGCCTCATGGAAATACGGGCTGGCCGCCACCATTGCGCTTGTGCATGACTTACTCTTTGTCACCGCCATATTTGTTATTTTGGGCCGCACCTTAGCAGTACCAATTGATGCGCTCTTTGTTACTGCCGTGCTGGCACTGGCAGGATATTCGGTTAATGACACAATCGTGCTCTTTAATCGCCTGAAGCAAGAGTGGCTTTCGACCCGCAGCGGGAGTTTACTCACTATTATGGATCGAGCGATTAAGCTCACCATGATACGCTCACTGAATACCTCCATTACTATCTTCCTGACTTTAGTAACGCTGCTGTTGTTTGGCGGACCGACTATCCGCTGGTTTATCATCGCGCTTACCGTGGGCACTATTGTCGGCGCCTATTCTACCATCTTTGTGGCACCGCCATTCCTCTATCTTTTATCCCGGAGACGCTAACTGTGCTATCTCATACCACGACATTGTCTTACCGCTATCTTCTCCGGTGGTTGCGCGAAGCAGGCGTAGCGCCACCCGTGATTATCTCCGGTGGGACTATTAGTCTCCAGCAGCAGCTAATTCAGCAGTTAGCCCAAGTAGGGTTCTGCTATCAGAGAGGAGAAGAAGCTTGTACGGAATGTCCTGGGTGCCGCCAGGCCCAGTCAGGAGTTCATCCTGATTTTATTAACTTGACCACTGATAAGAAAACGTGGACAATTAAAATAATTCGCTCGCTGACCAAAAAATTAGCAATTACCCCCGTAGGCGAGCGGCGTTTAGTGGTCATCCAGGAGATTGAAAAAGTAAGTTCACCGGCTGCCGCGGTATTACTGAAACTTCTCGAAGAATCGCGTCCCTCAACCCGGATCTTAATGACAACTAAGTGGCCCCGGCGTCTTCTCTCCACCATTATTTCTCGTTCCCAACACGTGCGCTTGCCGCTCGAGAAGCCGGCAGTAAGCCAGGATGAGACAGTTTTTTTAGCCGAAGACTTATCAGAGTACTTGCGCCGGGCCGCGCGTCTCGAAGCCGACACTTTGGCAAAAATTACAGCTGCGCTCGCCCAACAGTTAGACAAAAATGGTCCCACGCCGCAACTGCGCCGGGCGATTACCCGACTACGGGATTATTACCTTATTACCAGCCAGCGCGGGAATGATAAACTGGCACAAGAAGTATTACTGTTGTCCCTTCCGGACAACAATGGTATTTCTTAAGTATTAACCCTTAATTTACTTTTTGCTCTCTTTCGGTATGTCCCAAGACGCTGCCTATCAGCAATTTACCGACGCTGCCCAAGAATCTCTGGCCTGGTTTCAAAATGAAGTTGCTTTACTTAGAACCGGTCGCGTTAAAACTAATCTCGTGGAGTCTTTAGCGGTTGAGCATTATGGAGCACGAACACCACTCCAGGGCCTTGCCTCAATTACTATTAGTGACGCTCGCACTCTCGTGATAGCCCCTTGGGATCCTTCCGCTCTGGCAGCCATCCAAAAAGCGATTATTGATGCCCAAGTGGGGGTGCAGCCGGTCGTTGATGGTAAAATTATTCGCCTTTCCTTTCCGCAGCAGAACGAAGAAATGCGCGGGCGCACAATCAAACAACTTCATAAAAAAGCAGAAGAGGCCCGGGTACGCCTGCGCCAGGCACGCGATACCGCGCTCGCGCTACTCAAAAAAGATAAACAAGGAAAAGACATTACCGAGGATGATTTCTACGAGGGGAAAAAGAAGCTTGACGAAATGATTGACCAAGCTAACCGCCAAATTGAAGCCTTGGTGACCGGCAAAGAAGAGGAAATAAGGACATTGTAGAGGACTCTTAGGCAATTAACTGGATTAGCAGGGTACTTCTTTGGTACCCTGGAAGGCATATGATTTTGATGACTGTATTGATTTTTATTGGGCTTCTTTTAGCCCTGGTTTTGGTGCATGAATGGGGCCATTTTATTGCCGCTAAAAAAGCTGGGTGTAGAGTTGAAGAATTTGGTTTTGGCTTTCCGCCGCGCCTTTTTTCCTACACCTATCATGACACACGCTACTCGTTTAATTTATTGCCCATTGGCGGGTTTGTAAAAATTGAAGGTGAAGATATGCAGGACTCCAATCCTGCGCCCACTAGTTTTGGCAGCAAGTCAGCGCTCTGGCGTATTATCATTTTATCAGCCGGCGTCATCATGAATGTAGTGCTAGCGACAATTTTATTGACCTGGCAAGGCATGATTGGTTTTCCCACCCTCATTACCGAGGAAAATAAACAGACACTAACTGATCACCATACCTATATTCTTGAGGTGGCGCCTAACTCGCCGGCGGCCCAAGCGGGCGTGCAGGCCCTGGATCGCATCGCGGAGTTAGAGCAAATTACTGATCCTACGATTGAAGATGTTCAGACGCTACTACAACAAAAGGCAGGCGAGTCTGTAGCTATTGTCGTTGATCGCCAAGGCACTAAACACACACTACAGGTCACGCCGCGTCTTAACCCTCCGGCCGGAGAAGGCGCCCTCGGGATAAGTTTAGCCGCGACCGGCTTGGAAAAAATTCCCTGGTGGGAAGCGCCATGGTTCGGCATTAAGCGCACTGGTACCATGCTGGCAGCAATTGTGACTCAATTTTGGCTATTACTCCAACGCTTGCTCGCCGAGGGTAATGTTGGTGGTAACCTGACGGGGCCCATCGGGATTGCAGTCTACACTAATGAGGCGGCTAAGTTAGGCTTAAGTTACATCCTCGAATTCGGGGCACTGATCAGCTTAAACCTGGCGCTCATTAATATTTTACCTTTGCCGGCGTTGGATGGCGGACGGATCATATTTGTTCTCCTCGAGAAAATTCGTGGCCACCGGCTGCCAGTAAAATTTGAACAGATCACTCACACCATTGGTTTTGCCCTATTGATTTTCTTGATGCTGCTCATCACCTTTCGAGATATACGACGGTTTTTCTAGAAATCCCATGCTGACAACTCAAGCGCAAATATTCAGCAAAGCCCGTAAGGAGGCGCCGGCGGAAGCCGAGGCTATTAGTCACCGACTTCTCACCCGGGCGGGGTACATTGACCAGTTGGCCAGTGGGATTTTTTCTCTGCTACCGCTGGGTGTGCGGGTCACGCAAAAAATTGAAGCAATTATTCGCCAGGAAATGGCGGCTCTTGGTGCCCAAGAAGTGCTCCTGCCGGCGCTGCAACCGGCTGCTCTGTGGGCCCGATCCAAGCGTTTAGACACAATGGAACCGCCTTTGTTTCGTTTAACTGACCGACATGATCGCACCTTGGTCTTAGCCTCCACGCATGAGGAAGTGATCACCGAGTTAGCCCGAAAGAACATAGAGTCATATAAAGATTTACCGGTCGCAGTTTATCAAATACAAACAAAATTTCGCAATGAGACCCGAGCGACGGGCGGGCTTCTGCGCGTCCGAGAATTCCAAATGAAGGATCTCTATAGCTTCCACCGCACTGCCGAAGATTTACAAGCGTATTACGACAAAGTGAAACAAAGCTATATCCGCATTTTTGAACAATGCGATTTAACGGTGCGGGCGGTCGAGGCCGACAGCGGCTCAATTGGTGGCAGCGTCAGTCATGAGTTTTCTATTGCTGCACCAACCGGAGAAGACAAAGTGCTTTTCTGCTCGCAGTGCGATTACGCCGCTAATCTTGAGACACAAGCTCGCGCAGCCGCGACTGCCTGTCCGCGCTGCGGCGGGAATGTGACAGTGAAGGCGTGCATTGAAAATGGGCATATTTTTCAACTGGGGGCTAAATATTCAGAAGCGCTCGAAGCGCTCTATACAGAAGAAGATGGCACGCGTCAACCCTTACTCATGGGTTGTTACGGTATTGGGATTGGCCGGCTGATGGCGACGATTGTCGAGACGCATCATGATGATCGCGGCATAGTCTGGCCCACGGCTGTTTCTCCTTATGATATTCACCTCATTGTCGTTCACCAGAGCATCCGCGAGGCGGCCCAGCGTTTTGCCGAGCAGGCAAGTCAATACTGTGCTATGTTGATTGATGACCGCGATATTTCCGCGGGGCAGAAATTCGCGGAAGCCGATCTTCTGGGTATCAGCACCCGCGTGGTAATGAGTGAAAAAACCGAGGAACAAGGGGTGATTGAAGTTACTCAACGAGCCACCCAGGAAAAGAGCTTGGTTAAACCAGATGAGTTTCTTAAGCAGTTTACCTAAGGTATTATGGCATTCACTGATCGCATTTTTGGCACCTTCTCCCAAGATATTGGCATTGACCTGGGCACGGCTAACACGCTTATCTATGTCCGGGGTAAAGGAATTATTATCAATGAACCTTCTGTAGTCGCGCTTAATAAAAAGACGGGGGAAGTCTTGGCCATCGGTAAAGAAGCGCAACAAATGGTTGGTAAAACACCGGCCCATATTGTGGCAATTCGCCCGTTGCGCGACGGTGTGATTTCCGACTTTGAAGTGACGGAACAAATGCTGCGGTATTTCATTCAAAAAGTGCATGAAGACGGCTTTCATTTACTGCCGCGGCCGCGGGTTGTGATTGGTCTGCCCACTTCAGTGACCGAGGTGGAGCGCCGCGCTGTGGAAGAGGCGACGCTTAGAGCGGGTGCCCGCAAGGTGTTTTTGATTGAAGAAGTAATGGCGGCCGCTATTGGCGCCCGGTTACCGGTCCATGAAGCAATGGGAACAATGATAGTTGATATTGGTGGCGGCACGACTGACATCGCCGTGGTGTCGTTAGGGGGAATTGTCGTTAATCGAACTTTGCGCGTGGCCGGTGATGAAATGAATGAAAATATTATTCAGTACGCGCGCGATAATTTTAATATTTTGCTCGGTGAGCGGACGGCCGAGAACATTAAGATTCGGATTGGCGCCGCCATTGATTTACCAGAAGTTTTAGAAACTCCTTTGCGCGGCCGTGATTTAGTAACAGGGCTGCCGAAAGAGATCATTATGAATAGCCGTCAAGTCAAAGAAGCGTTGCAGAAATCACTCGGCACGATTGTTGGGGCGATTAAAGATACGGTAGAAGAGACACCGCCAGAATTGATTGCCGATATTCTTGAGCAGGGCATCACTATGGCAGGCGGCGGCTCGTTGATCCGCGGTCTTGATCAGGTTGTTTCGCAAGCTACCCAGATCAACGCGCGGCTGACTGACGATCCGCTCACGGCAGTGGTGCGGGGGACCGGGTTGGTTCTCGAGGATTTAGAGGCAGTCCAAGAGGTGCTCTTGCCTAGTGTCCACAACACGCCTCTTCGGTAAATTTTCCCCTGATAAACCTATTAATTAATGAGGTTGAGCTTGGTTCTAAAGTCCAAGTCTTCTTTTTCTCCACCAGACAAGGTGAGTTAGGTATACTAGGGGAATATGTTACGACGCAATAAGATTGCCCTGGCTATTTTCGTAGCGACAGTAGTGATTTTACTGTCTTTACAAACACCGATCCTTCGTAAAGTCCGGGGAACAGCTTGGGATCTCTGGGTTA
This sequence comes from Candidatus Anderseniibacteriota bacterium, assembly GCA_040900375.1. Classification (GTDB taxonomy): domain Bacteria; phylum Patescibacteriota; class Andersenbacteria; order UBA10190; family UBA10190; genus JBBDZC01. Next base: position 8,665 of record JBBDZC010000022.1, read on the forward strand.
CAACCCTGGCCCGAGTTTTCCGGATAAGCTCGGCGAATATTGATAATGATCTGGCAAATCAACTCCAAACCTTAACGGCCGAAAATGTGCGGCTCAAATCAGAACAAAGTGACTACATTCGTCTGAGAGAACAACTCGGTACCCCGGCCTTTGCCTCTTTTCGCAGTATCCCGGCGAGCATCACTGCTCGGCCGCTTGATACTTACCATGTTGAATTTGTGCTCAACCAAGGCGCCCAGCACGGTCTCACTTTAGGAGCGCCGGTGGTAATCTATGGCTCAACGCTCATTGGTTTCATTACCGAACTACACAACCAAAGCGCCCGGGTCCAACTACTCTTGCACCCGGCGACAAACGTGACTGCCGAAGTTATCACAGAATCTAATCCACGGGGTCTACTCACGGGGCAGCACTATACCTCTTTACTCTTGAGTACTATTCCCCGTGATGCCAACCTTGCTGCCGGCCAAGACGTGGTAACGATTGCCCGCGAGGGGTTGCCGCATGGTTTACTGATTGGCAAAATTAACCGGATCGAGCGTGAAGAAGATGAGGCGTACCAAAAAGCAATTGTCGCCTTGCCCTATGATCCCGATTATCTGGAAGCAGTAATAGTTTTGGTTGAACCATGAGCACCTCGGCACAAAAACTGCTCCTCATCATTAGCCTGGTAGTTATTAACAGCCTGTTGCATGTCTTTGCCAAAAATAATCTCGTATCCTTTATTCCGGCACCGTTGGTTTTGGCCACGGTACTTATTTGGGTACTACCCGCGCCGCTGCCGTACGTTTTTTTACTCGCCATAGTTAGCGAAGTATTCTCCTCCTTACCATTTGGTCTAATGGCCCTCGCTATATTGCTGCCGCTCTTTATTTTTCGCCTCCGGAAACGAATTGATGTTGATCTGTCCTTCTCTTTTTTAGCTTTACTAGGGCTTACTGCTATCGGCCAGCAACTAGTGATGATCAGCGCGGATGTGGTAACCTTCAGCCAACAAGGATTATCAGCCCGGGCTCTGCTCGACGCCCTCCCTTGGTTTTCCCTGGGCCTGACAATTGGCGGGGGAACCTTTGTCTCTTTTATAGAATGCCTGATGCTATATAATCTCATGCCGGCCATCTTGCGTCCCTCTCACCTTCTCGCGACCTCTGCCTATGGGCGTATCTCTTATTGAAAATATTAACAGGCAGCCAACCAAGCGGGTGAGCGCCCCGCGGTTTCATATTCTCTATTTAGCCCTCTTCATCGCCACCGCTATTCTAGTCAGCCGCAGTTTTTATCTTCAGGTACTTCAGGGCTCCCGTTTCTTAGCCGATGCCGAAGGTAACCGCGTGGCGAGTATACCCGTCATCGCCCCTCGCGGTATTATCTATGACCGAACCGGTAAGCAACTAGTAGAGAATGTGGCGAGCACAGACCTTGTTTTAGACCCAACGATCTTGCCGAGCGAGGAATTTGAAGCACCGCTCATTGAAAAATTACCACAATATATCACGTTAACCCCGGAACAAATCCAGAAGGTATTACAGACAACTCGCCACACGCAGCGGGTGACAGTCTTAGCTAAAGCTTTAGACCATGATACGGTGCTGCGTCTGCAGGAGGCGCAAAGCGAACTGCCCGGTATTCGCCTGATTTCTTCTTTAGTGCGGAAATACCCATACGAGCAAGCGGCCGCGCATATTTTAGGCTACACCAGCCCCATCACGGCCGAAGAGCTGGAGAAAAACCAAAACTTTCTGTCAACAGATATAACGGGTAAAACGGGCCTCGAGAAGCAATATGATCAGGAGCTCCATGGTAAGCATGGCGCCCTCTATGTTGAGGTTGATGCCACCGGCCGCCCACAGAAAGAGTTGAAACAAGAATTACCAGTTGAGGGTAATGCCCTGCACTTAACGATCGATATCGAGCTTCAAGAATACATTCATCAACTCCTTAATGATTACAATGAGCAAAGTAAACAAGATAACAAACCGCTTATCTCCGGTGCGGTCGTGGCGCTCGATCCTCGCTCTGGCTCGATACGAGCACTGGTTAGCTTTCCTTCATATGATCCTAATGTTTTTTCCCAGCCAGCCCTTAAAGATAGCGCGACCGCACTTTTTAAAGCGCCGTTGCAGCCACTCTTTAACCGCGTCAGTGATGGCGCCTATCCTCCCGGCTCTACGATTAAACCCCTACTCGCCGCCGCGGCGCTAGAAGAGGGCGTGATTACCCCCCAAACGACGGTCCTATCCACGGGCGGATTAGCCATCGGTCCCTGGAATTTTCCGGATTGGAAAGCAGGTGGGCACGGAACGACCGAAGTAACCAAAGCAATTGCGGAATCAGTTAATACCTTCTTCTATCTCCTAGCCGGCGGTGATGAAACACGATCGGGTTTAGGGGTATCCCGCATCACAGCCTACCTGGAAAAATTTGGTTGGGGCAAAGCCACTGGTATTGATCTGCCGAGTGAAACAAGTGGTTTCTTGCCAACCCCAGCCTGGAAAGAAGCAGTTAAGAAAGAGCGCTGGTACATTGGCGACACGTACCATTTAGGTATTGGACAAGGTGATGTCTTGGCCTCCCCGCTGCAAATTACCCTGGCGATGGCGGCTTTAGCTAATGGTGGACAGTGGCATGAACCATATTTAGTTGAATCTTTAACCCACACCGACACCACACAAACTCCTTCTCACACATCGTATACGCTGCCCGTGCAGTCACAAAATATAGCGGTGATCCGGGGAGGCATGCGTCGCACGGTGGCGGAAGGATCAGGCCGACGACTAGCCGCCCTGCCACTAGCCTTAGCGGGTAAAACGGGGACCGCCCAGCTCGGCGGCACTGATGATACCCATGCCTGGTTTACCAGCTTTGGTCCATACGAATCGCCCGAATTAGTGTTGACAGTACTCTTGGAAAAAGGCGGGGCAGGCGATCGAGATGCTATACCTGTGGCCGAAAATATTTGGCAGTGGTGGATTGAGCATCGCTGGCAGCAATGAAGCCTCCGTCGTGTTTTCAGGCCCGCGGGGTATTCATGGGGTGTAATAAAAGTCACCGCGGGCTTATGCCCGTGGTATCGGGGGACTTTTGTCTGCGGTGTGCCGGCTCCGCCGGGACAGTGACAAAGCCCTTCATCCTCGGGCTTACGCCCGAGATCTTACGGGCTCCAGATAAACTAGAGGCAGACTGACTTTGTCAGGAAAGTATGACGGTATGTGAACAACCTTACTTGACCCAAGAAGTGAAGCCTTTTACACTACCGCATGTCGTTAAAAAGTTCATTAATTTTACGTTTGGTTCATAGGGTACGTGGTGAGGTGTCGAGCCATACAAGCTCGATTTTTTAAAACGTTAAGCCTTGAGAACTAAAAGATAAAAGTCACCGCGGGCTTATGCCCGTGGTATCAGGGGACTTTTGTCTGCGGCGTGCCGGCTCCGCCGGGACAGTGACAAAGCCCTTCA
>JBBDZC010000023.1:0-10229 GCA_040900375.1 Candidatus Anderseniibacteriota bacterium
ATACGTAAGGAGATACCGTTGAAGGTTATAGGGTATATAGTACAGAGTTTTTACCAAAGAAAGAAGGTGGGCTCGTATTTAGCAACAACTAGCAAAAGCGTACGGTGTGTAGCGAAGGAGAAAGATTAGTAGGAGCGGTACCCCTACGATAAATACCGTGATAAAGAAGCTCGCGAGCCCTGGTTTAGTTTTTCTAAAAGCTAAAAAGAGAAAAAGGCTGGCGAGCACTAGCCCGGCGTAGGCCGCCCACAGAGGATACCAAAGAAAAAGGTGAACTGGGAAAGGCACAGCCACTAATGCTGCAGCATATGACAGAGTATATAAGAAATAAGCAGCAATGATATGTAGTACACATGCCATGACAATTCCTAGCACCAGTGGTCTTTTACGCATAGAACGTATCTTGAAGGATAGCACAATATCTTTGCTCCATTGATTTTTTGACACTCTTGCTCTCGCGTATAGTATTCAGGATAGTTCTTTGACAACCTACTGTTGCTCTCCTCTTTAGGTGAAAGGAATATGGTATGCGCTTTCGTCGTCTTGATTTTGAGTTATTGGAGAAACGCCAGTTGCTGTCGCTAACAGTGCTTACCCATGGGTTCCAATTACTAGGCGACTTCCCGACATGGGTATACGACATGGCCGAGGCAATCGAGAGTCGCCTGCCAAGTAGTGAACGATGCACTCGATTGCAGATAGAGGAGGCGCGTTATCAACCGGGAGACTCGCCTGATGCCACCGGGTGTAACCATTACCTCTTAGTTGATTGGGCCGAGCGCAGTGCTGAAGGCGGCTCTGCAGCCCGCCAGGAGGCAGAAGCTGCGTTGCTAAGCCGCTTGGCTGCCCGGCTAGAAGAAGCTGATGAGCCGCTTGATGTGCACTTCATCGGCCACAGCCGTGGCACCGTGGTCAATAGCGAGGTGGTGCGCGGGCTGCTTCTCTTGCACGCAACCCCTCGTTTCCGCGACAAGATTGGGTTTGTGCACGTTACCATGCTTGATCCAGTTACGTTGTCCTCTAGTAACGACCCGTTACCGTTTAGTACCTTTGACACCAGCCAAATTGTTGACTGGGCCGACAATTACTACCAAACGACCGGTGAAAGCTTACCTGGCCAACGCATTGATAATAGCACTGTTCGAAATATTGCCTTGACCGAGGTGCTGCGAGCTTGGGACGAACGTGATAACTCTATCTTTGAAGATGGTGACCACTCGGAAGTTCACGACTGGTACCATTGGACAATTGATCAAACAGACGACCAGCAGCCAGCCTTGAGCGATCCTAAGACTCCAGTTTTGACCAGCAGTGATCGAGCGCTGCTGTACACTGCTGCAAATGGTATTGACTCTGATCGCGACGGCATTACTGATACCTGGGGCTTCGATACGGTGCCAAACGAGCGGCGCCTGTCCCCTACTGTTGCATACAACGGGCATTACTATCGCCTGATTGTGCAGCCTACCACCTGGACGGCGGCAGAAAGCACGGCGACTGTCTTGGGCGGTCACGTGGTTACTGTCAATGATGTAGCCGAGAATGAATTCGTGGCCGAACTTATCCGCAGCGTGTTTGGCAGCAACGAATTAGCCTGGATTGGCTTAAGCGACGTTGCGAGTGAAGGTACCTTTGTCTGGAGTTCAGAAGAGGAGGCTGATTACCGCAACTTTGCTGCGGGCGAACCTAATGATGCTGGTGCCCGTGAAGACTACGTGTTAACCAACTGGGTCGCTAAGCCGCCCTTCAACTTTTTCCCTGCCGGGAGCTGGAACGACCATCCTAACTTTAGTCGGGATGCCAACGGACAGCAGGGTAGCATCTTTGCCGTACTGGAGTTTTCTACCTCCAGCAGCACGCTCGTGCAAAAACTCTACCGAGATATTCTTGAGCGCGATCCTGATGTGGGCGGTTGGCTGTATTGGACACAACAAATTGACCGCGGCCAGGCTCGCTTGGGTGATGTTGCCGCGGGTATCTTTGAAAGTAATGAGCGGCTTGATCCTCTGATCCAGGAAATGTATCACACCTATCTCTTCCGCGAAGCCGATGCTGCCGGCTTAGCCTTCTGGCGCGACCAGATTTGGAAACGTGATGGCGGACCAGATAATGTAATTGCCGGCATCATCAGTTCACCAGAGTTCTTTCAAGCGGCGGGGAGCACGCCCCGGGGCTGGGTCACCGAACTCTACCGGCGGCTTTTGGGCCGGGAGCCAGACCTCACCGGCTTGAACTACTGGACGCAAAGGCTGACCGGTGGCCAAGCGACTCGTCCCCACATCGTATTAGGATTCTTGCGCAGCGAGGAAAACTTCCAGGCTTTGGTGCGCAGCTGGTATCAACAATACTTGCACCGCTCTCCTGGTAGTACCGAGGTAGATTTCTTTGTCCAGAAACTCCATAGAGGAGCCTCGCCCCGCGCTATCCAAATGGAGTTGATTGATAGCCAGGAATATCGTTTCGTACCTTCTTTGCCAATGGCAAGCCTCATTTAAAGGAATGGAGGCGCTACGCTGCTTTGCCTTCTTGTTGTCACAACAAGGAGGCTTTTTTATTGCACTCCTTTATAGCATGACCCTGTGAAAAGTGATTGTTTGGTTAAAATAACGGCGGCTGTGGCGCGCTACCTCTGCCTCATCACCAGTAGTCAAGAAGTGTCGCTCGCCGGTGGTACCCAAGGTAGCGGCTACTTCAGGGTGCCGCTTTAAATATTGCTGCAGACTTTTAGCAACGATTGTTGGCTGCTGGTATAGTTTTACCTTTTTCGGTAAACACGCCGCAATCACATCAGCAATCAATGCATAGTGAGTGCAGCCAAGAAGCACCGCCGAAATAGGGGCGGCATGAGCGGGTACGCGAGCGTAGAGCTGTTCAATGTAGTGTTGGACTAGCATTTTTATTTCCTGTTTGTCTTTGCCCCGTTCAATAGCTTCAACCAACCCGGGACACGCTTGCTGAATTACCCGGATAGCGGGATTTCGTTTATGGATTTCGTGTTCGTATGCCTGCGAGCGGACAGTTTGCTCGGTGGCCAATACGCCCACCGTCGCCAGGCCCAAAGCGGCCGAGACTATAGGCTCGGTCTTTTGCCAGGATACACCGGTGATCTGTTCAATTGTCGGTACTAAAATTCCCAGCACCCGCCGGTGGCGAGGCTCGCCATGAACGGCCCGTTTATTGGGATATGGACCGGGGAGTAGCTCATGTTGAATACGCCGCAGGGCATTAGCCGAGGCGGTGTTACAGGCCAGAATAACTAATTGTGCTCCGTGGGAAAAAAGATAATCTACCCCTTGCTTTGTAAACTTAAAAATTTCTTCAGCGCTCCGCTGGCCATACGGCGCGCGGATGTTGTCGCCCAAGTAAAGATAGGAATACTGCGGCAATATTTTGAGAATGCCGTGGAGAATCGTGAGGCCCCCATAGCCAGAATCAAAAATGCCGATTACCGCCATTTACTATCTGTAGCAGATTCGAGAAACGAAGCAAAAGTGCTTTTCAATTGATATAGAGCCAATAATATTGACAAAATCAAGTAATTAACGTAGAAATGAGCTAGCGGGTTCTTTGACAATTTTCCCTCTGGAGGTGCCCTATGCATGCTATTGCCAATTGCCCTTCCTGCAAGAAACAATTGCGCGTGCAAGAGTTCTTGGCAGGCAAACAAGCGTCCTGTCCTTCGTGTGAGACAGTTTTGGACATTCCCGCTAGCCTCTTTAGGGAACCGCCCAGGCATGCTCCCCTTCCGCCACGCGCGATTCGTGTTGATCAAGCGAAGCAAATTAGCCCACCTGCCGCTAACCTCTCACCCCGTGGGGCGCCACTATCAGTACACTTCCGCCGCTTCATGTCTTCCGGCCGGGTCAAGCTCTTGGGTGGCATGTGGTGTTTGGCAGCGGGTATAACTGCCGCTCTATTCGGCTTACTCATTGGCCTGACCGCTCGGGCTCACTCTCCCCATATGAGCTTCTTCCAAATGACGAGGATAGCTCGTCAAGATCCTGATTACTTGATCCTGAACGAACCTGCGTATCAGCTGCTGTGCGTCGTGGCAGTGGGCCTGGGTCTGACAGGTATGGCCTTACTCTTGTTTGGTGTTATTCTTGTTGGCATTTGGGCCGCTCACCATACCACCCGGTTTCAGGCTGGAGCAGGCAAACTTCCTTCTGGTTGTTAAGCTGTCTCCCTCATTCGCGTTTGACGTGAAGAAATGTAACCCTGTTTTCGTTACCTTAACGACAGGGTTTTTTCATTGACAAATAATAAGAATAGTGGCACAAAATAAGTACCGGGTAGTCCTTTGACAATTTTACTGACTAGGAGGTATGACATGAGCTTTGTCGTAACGTGTCCGTCGTGCGGTAAGCGGCTGCAAGCAGACACGCGCCTTGCTGGCAAAAGAGTGCCTTGCCCGCGGTGTGGAGCCCGTTTCAAGCTACTAGCTAGCCCTCTGGTTCCCTCACTGGTACTTTCTTCTGCGCCGAGCGCGGCCGCGCCACAGCCGATCATGGCAGAGGTGATTGGTGAGCCCTCGAGGAATCCATCACTCCCTATCGCTGGCATTTTTGGTTCTCACAAGCGCCGGTTGCCAGGGGTATTGATGCTGTTTGTCGGCGTCGGCATCATGATTGCGATAACAACAGTGCTGTTGATTGCGCAGTCCGTTACTGCCGCCCCCGACCAGCACAACTTCAAACAAACACTGCGCTGGGCCGAATACAAGATGGGCCCGCTGGCCAGTCTGGCCGCTCAACGTAACAATTTGGTCCTCGCCGAGAAAAAGGTCGAGATCATGCGTGACCTTCAACCATTGGTGGGCCAAACAGTCGAGTGGTCGCTCATTGTCACCGACGTTACTGCTGATGCCGTGTATCTGGAAGGTGACCATCAGTGGATTGTTTTCCGGCAAGCAGCGATAGTGCCCTCCGCTCATTGGGAGCGAAGTATGTACGAGGGCCTGGTGGGAACCAAGAGTTTGGCCGTACCCATTGGGGCTGGTATTTCTGCAGAAGAGGCCAAGCAACTAACCACAGGCGATCAGCTCCTCATTCGCGCCCAGATCACGGAGGCAGAGATTGCTCACCAGGACCGCCACCTTAACCACTTGGCAGAGCGGCAGCGGCAGCACGGCTATGCCTCTGGCTATGCGGTGGTCGTGACGGTGAGCAATGTAACAAGCGCGAGAAGTAGCGGTATGGACGCGGCCTTAGAACTTCCCTCGGTGGCGGAGGTTGCTATCAACGATCTTGTGCGAACCTATAAAAATGAGCTCGCCGGAAAAGAACTCTACGGTGGTAAGCAAATCAAGGTCACCGGCAAACTCGGCTTTGGCGGCCTTGGCAATATCGTGCTGCTCGAGTCACCCACAGGTGATACACTAACACCTATCCGGTGTTCTTTTCCCTTCGACGATCCCCAGGAAAAACGTCTCGTTCAGACGCGAAAGGAGGCCCTGGGCATAATCATAACAATCGTGGGAACTTGTTCTGGGCCCGCTTACCCTGACCACATTGGTCTTAAGAACTGCAGGTTGATTACCCCTTTTGCAGAAATCGAACGCCAGATCAACGAGAGAAAGAGAGTGGCGGAGGAAGCGCAAAGGACGGCGCTGGCCCAGGCAGAGCAAAGAGTGCGGCGGGAGGCAGCCTTTACTTTGAAAGACTTTGACGATTTCAAGTCTCAACGTGAGGGTATTGTGATCGTCGAGTTTCGGGGCAGTGTTAAGCAGATAGTAGCAGCAAGTGTGGAACGGATTACCGTGCATCTCGAATCCGAAGATCATACTTTCACGGTCCGGGGTGAGTTTCAGCCTCACCATAAGAGCGAGCTGACCAAGTTACATGTTGGGGACACAGTGACAATTCGGGGCGAACGGATACGAGGTTGGGGTCTTGCCGATCGTTCCTTGGGTCTCGACCACTGCGTTCTAGTACAATAGGTATTTACTAGACGCTAGTTGAACCAAACCAGCGCCTGGAGCTTATCCGCTCTCGGCGCTTTTTTATTTACCGCAGGCAATCGGCGAGCTCACGACGGGGCGTGGCGCGAAGATTTTTTTGCTTGCTGTGACCCAAGCGCAGAATCGCCTGGGGCAGTAAGTTAGTCGTCAGAACTTGCTGGAGTTTATTACGAATGTCGGAGCTTGCTTCGATGCCGGCTGCCAGCGGGGCAGCCGCCAGGCCAGCAACGGTAGCTTCCAGCCACAGCTGTTCTAGTAACTGCCCCGCTTGAATCCAGGCAGTTTTGCTATCATCGGGTGTGGCAATGACGGCGACTGCAGCGGCACTTTCCATCTGCTGGCGGGTTTTGGGGCCCTCTTGTTTATGGATGGGCAGCAGACGCACCATAATGTTGCTGACTAATGATAGGGGTGCGGGTACACCCATGGCGTAGCCAGGCATCCCATCGCCTCGGCGTGTCCAGTCATTGCGGACCCAATGAGCAAGTTCTGCTTTAAAATCGGGGCGTGATAAGGTGGCGACGGTGCCTTGCTCGGTTAAACGGGCGATTTTTGCTATCTGTCCCCGATCTTCAATTAAGAGAATGCCCGATTCTTGAGCCGAGATAAGTTTCGCGCGCTCGTCAGCGGTGAGCGGTTGGCTGTCATACATCTGGCGGTTGGTCCGCCGGCTCTCAAGAGCGGTAAAGAGTGCAGCCAAATGAGCATTAGTCTCGCCGGAGGTAATCGTGAGACGCGCGGCGGGAGCAGCAGCACGCTCACCCTGCGGAAAATAGGTAACTCCCGCAGTATTGCCCTCGTGGGCGGCAGCAACTATACCGTTCGTGAGCGTACACCCTAAACTAACGTAGAGCTCGCGCTGGGTGGGGTCGGATACCGCAAGGTGGCGGTGCCAATCGACGTAGATGTCAATATAGTCTTCGCCGATTGCCAGCCGCCACGGCTGCGTATTGTGCGCCGAGGGAGCTAATAGGATCGCAGGTATAATCTTTTCCTTGAGCGTGGCGGCGGTCATACGCAATATGGATACAGCGTTTAGGAGCGGGAATAAATTTTCTCGGCTCCTTTTTTAAGCGGCCGCCACCAAGCGCCATTCTCCCGATACCAATCCACCGTAATTTTAAGCCATTCTTCAAAACTATGTTCTGGCTGCCAGCCCAGTTCTTTATTAATCTTGCTCCAGTTAACTGCGTAGCGGCGGTCGTGGCCGGGGCGATCTTTGACGAATTCAATCCGGTCCTCCGGCAGGTTCATATATTTGAGTAAGAGCTTGGCCACTTCGAGGTTGTTAATATCGTGGCTCATGCCGCCGATTAAGTAGGTCTCCCCTATTTTTCCTTTCTGCAACACCAAGTCAATCGCCCAGACATGATCAATGACATACAGCCAATCACGAATGTACTGGCCATCGCCGTAAATTTTCACATTTTCCCCATCGAGCAGGTTGGTAATCATCCGGGAAATAAATTTCTCGGGATGCTGGTACGGACCAAAGTTATTGGAAGAATTGGTGATTGTCACCGGTATGCCAAAGGTGTCGTAGTAAGCCCGGACCAAGTGGTCGGAGGCAGCTTTTGAAGCGGCGTAGGGGCTATGGGGCGCGTAGGCGGTCTTCTCGCTGAATTTTTTTCGACTCTCAAGCGTGAGCGAACCAAAAACTTCGTCGGTGGAGATGTGGTGGAAGTGTTTTTTAAACTTGCGGGCGGCTTCGAGGAGCACAAATGTGCCTTTCACGTTGGTTTCGATAAAGGCTTCGGGACCTAAAATTGAGCGATCAACATGGGACTCGGCAGCAAAGTGGATAATCACGTCAGTATCTTTCACTAAGGCCTCGACCGTATTGCTGTCGCGAATATCACCTTTAATAAAGATGTAGGCGTGATTGGTAACTTCGCCTAAGTTGGCCGGGTTGCCCGCGTAGGTTAAGAGGTCAAGATTGGTAATCTCATCTTCGGGATGCTGTTTAAACCAGTAGCGGATAAAATTGCTGCCGATAAAACCAGCGCCACCAGTGACTAAGAGTTTCATACTAAGTCAGAGAGTGATCAAAGTGCTTCCCTTGGGCATAGGGGCAGTTGTATCATGTCTACTGTTTCCGGGCAAATAAGGGAGTGGCAGGTTTACGCAGCGGACGGGCTTGGAGAAGAGAAACAAGCTTCTGGTGTGTGTCGGGCATAAAGGGCTCGAGGCTTTTGGTAATTGCCTGCAATGCGGCGAATAGCTGCCGCAATGTTGTTTTTAGCTCATCTTCTTTTCCTACTTTAGCAAGTTCCCAAGGTTTTCTAGTCTCAATCAATAAGTCCGCCCAGGCTATTGCACGCCAGAGTTCGGTTAGTGCCATGTCAAAGGCTAGTTTCTCAAGATATGCTTCAGTTCCAATAATTGTTTGTTCAATGGCAGTTGGTAACTCTGGCTGCTCATCAAAATCTGGCCAAAATTTCTCAATCATGTTTAGTGTGCGGGAAACAAGATTGCCTAAGCCATTAGCTAGGTCAGCATTGTAGCGTTCCTGAAGGCGTTCGTAAGAAAAATCTCCATCGTTACCAAAGGGAATATCGCGCAAGAGGTAATAGCGAATCGCATCGAAGGGATACTCGGCCGCAAGTTGCAGTGGATCAATGGCTAACCCGCGGCTCTTGGAAATTTTTTGACCATCAACCGTAAAAAAGCCATGGGCGAAAATCTGCCGCGGCAGTGGCAGGGCGGCGGCCAGTAACATAGCGGGCCAGATCGCCCCATGAAATTTAATGATATCCTTGCCAATTAAATGAAGATCGGCGGGCCAATACTGGCTGAACTTTTCCTGGTCGTCAGGGTAGCCAGCAACAGTCAGGTAGTTAATTAACGCATCGAACCAGACATAGACGGCGTGCGAGGGATCCTGTGGCAGGCGGATACCCCAGGCTTGCGCTTGGCGCGAGATGGAAATGTCCTCCATTTCATGCTCAATGTAGTACAGTAATTTATTGCGGGCAGAAACTGGTTGCACAAAGTCAGGGTGCGCGGCGTAGTGATCGAGTAATTGTTGCTGGTAGTTACGCAAACGGAAGAAATAATTTTTCTCTTTAATCTCCTGGGGCCGCGTGTGATGAATTGGGCAGAGGCCATCCACGAGATCCTTTGCCGCAATGAATGTCTCGCAATCAACACAGTAAAAACCTACATAGTCTCCGAGGTAGATATCCCCATGTGCAGTAATGGCTTCGAGCAGGTGGGTAACGGCGCGCTGGTGCTGAGGCGAGGTCGTGCGGATAAAGACATCATAGGAAAAGCCGAGTTTTTGGAAAGTTTCTTCCCAGGTCTTAGCCATGTCATCCACGTAGGTTTGGATGTCTTGGCCAGCGCGCTCGGCCGCTTCGACATTCTTCTGGGAATTTTCATCGACGCCAGTTGAAAAGAGCACCGCTCTCCCCTGCTGGCGGTACCACCGAGCCATCACATCAGCTGCGATGGTGGTGTAGGTAGTGCCAATATGGGGACGGGCATTAACGTAGTAGATGGGCGTCGTGATGAAAAACTTGTTTTCGGTCATAGGTTTAGGGCTCGTAAATGCCGGTAGATTAAATTGACTGAAAATTGTACACGGACAAAGGTAAATTGCAACTTAATCCTAAGTATACACACTTTAGGCGCGGGGCTGCGTTAGTTCGGAGAGATCATAAACATAGAGGGCCGCACACTGGGGTTCTTTAATGATGTGCCGCGGCGGTATATCCGCAAAGGGAAAGGCGTACGTCAGAAAATACTTCCCGTGCGGAACATGCTGACGGGCAAGATACGCGCGGACGCGCGGCATATTCTCGGGCATTAAAAAAGCAAAGACGATAGTTGTATCAACGGGTAGCGAGTGCCGATAAAAATTGCCGTAGCGCAGGGCGATGCCTGTCTGCCCCCAAGTACGCCAGCGGGCAATGCCCCACATAATAGGTGATAGCTCGTAGCCGATGGCACGAGCCTGATAGCGGGCTGCCTCCCGGAGAATTTTGCCATCGCCGGCGCCGAGGTCAACCAACGTATCGTGGCGGCCGGCCTTGAGCAGGGTCAGGACTCGAGTTACGGCTCGCAGTCGCGTGGGTGCGTACGGCGCCCCAATCCACCCGGCATAGGCGGTGGGGAGCAACAGTAAGAGGCCAATGCCCGTGAGAATATATAGCCACGGCATGGAGCCAGTGTAGCATCCTCGAGCTTGGTGAATAAAAGTCACCACGGGCTTATACCCGTGGTATCGGGGGACTTTTGTCTGCGGCGTGCCGGCTCCGCCGGGACAGTG